>NZ_JADK01000003.1:0-485000 GCF_000518345.1 Bradyrhizobium sp. URHA0013
GTCGAGCACCTGGCGGTCGAGCTCGGTGTCGGCGCCGTGCATCTCCAGCTCGATCTGCTTGCCGAGTTCGCTCGAGAGGTCGCGAACGATGCGGGGCAGCTTCTGCCAAGCATTGCCGATCGGCTGCATGCGCGTCTTCATGACGCCTTCCTGCAGCTCGGCGGTGACGTTGGACAGCCGCTGCAACGGCACCTTGAACTCGGTGTCCTCATTGCGGCGGGAGATCTCCAACAGCTGGTTGCGGGTCAGCACCAGCTCGGAGACCATGGTCATCAGATGCTCCAGCGTATCCACGTTGACGCGGATCGACTGGTTGGCAATGCTGGCTCCCTCGCCGGCGCCCTCGTCGGCGATCGACTTCTTCGGCGCGGCCTTGTCCTTGGGCGCCTTAACGTCCTTGGCTTCCTTGGCAGCGTCCTTGGCAACAGCCACTGCCGCTTCAGCGGCAGGCGCGGGCTCGGCCTTGACTTCAGCCTTGGCAACGGGAGCCGGGACTTCGATCGCGGTCTCGCGGAAGGCGCGCTCGAGCTCGTCGAGCGAGACTTCGCCCGGACGCAGCGGACGCTCCAGGCTCTGGTCGGCCAGCACGCCGGAGGTCGGCGCGGCTTCAGCGGCGACAGGTGCTTCCGGCACCAGCGGCGGCGCTTCGGCCACGGGAGCAGCAGCACCGGCAGCCATCGGCTGCGCCGAGCCTGACATAGCGGCCATGCCCTGCTCAACCATCGCTTCCAGCTTGTCGATGAGGTCGCGGTCGGTACCCTCGGGCTCGGCCTCGGTCGCCTCCAGCCCGGCCAGAATTTCCTTGATGCGGTCGATCGAGGACAGGATCACCGTCACCGCCTGCCCGGTCACCGGCATGCCGTCACGGAATTTGCCCATCAGCGTCTCGCCGGCATGCGCCAGCGCTTCCAGTCGCGGCAACCCGAGGAAGCCGCACGTGCCCTTGATGGTGTGGACCAGCCGGAAGATGTTATCCAGGATCTTGGCGTTGTTCGGCTCCTGCTCGAACTTCACCAGCTGATTGTCCACGGTGTCCAGACTCTCGCTGGTTTCCGTCAAAAACTCCCGCAACAGATCATCCATGAAAACAGGCCTTCATACAGGGAGGGCGCGCACACAAGACGTGATGCGCCAATTCGGAATGGGGCCAGCTTCACCGCAAAGCGTTTAATAATGGTTGAGTATGTGGAAAAGAACGGAATCAACAAAGAGATAAGGCGCTCCGGACAAGCCGAAGCGCCTCGTAAAGATTCGATTAACGTTTGAGAGCGGCGGCGTGTCTACGACGCGATAATGGTGATGGCCTCGCCTTCATGCGCGAGCCTCACGGTCAGCCCGCAAGCCTCTGCCAACAGCCGCGTATAATAAGGCTGGATCGCATGTGCATCGGCGGCCGGGCCGCGCTCGCCGCTCAGGAGCTCGGAGATGTTCTGCGGCAGGCGCGCATTATGTCCGGTCGCGGTGATGCGGAAGCTCATCGTCTCGCCCTCGCCGATCGGATCGATCGTCAGCGTGCCGCCGCGCGGGATCGTGTGCTGCGAAACGACCAGCATGTTGAGCAACAGCTTGACGCGATTCTTCGGCAGCAGGATCCGCGGCAGATTCCAGGTGATCGAGCACTTGCCGTCCTCGATGTGGCCGCGCGCCATGGTCTGGGCATCGCCGAGATCGATCTGCGCGCCGGACGAGCCGGCCGCACCAAAGGCAAGACGGCAGAACTGGAGGCGGGCGGAGGCGGTTTTCGCGCTCTTGCGAATCAGGTCGAGTGCGAACTCGCGGTCGTCGGGCTTGGGATCGTCGTCGAGCACTTCGAGCCCATTGACGATGGCGCCGACAGGGCTGATGAGATCGTGGCAGACCCGCGAGCACAGCAGCGCAGCGAGTTCGAGCGCATCTGGAGCGGCAACGGTAGCGGGTGACGAAGCGTCAGACATAAAGGGTTCCTGGAATTGCACGGCGCGGACGCGGCGAATCAAGCATGCTTGACGAATGCCGCAGGTTCTAACATTCGCAAGCCCATGGCAGCTAGCTTGCGATCGGTTCGAACCGGCCCTAATGCCGCGGCGAATCACTCGAGCAGGGATGGAATTGCCGATGAATGAGGCATGCAGGTGAAACGGATCATCGACGGCGCGGCCGCCTCCCACCTCATGGAGCCGCTCACCGCGCTGGTGGTGGAGGCGGGCGAAGCCATCCTCGCGGTCAACCGCGCGGCGATGCGGGTCGACGGCAAGCAGGACGGCTCGCCGGTGACCGAGGCCGACCTTGCCGCCGACCGCATCATCGCGGACGGGCTGGCGCAGCTTGCGGGCGACATCCCGACGCTCTCGGAAGAGCGGACCCAGCTGGCCTCGCCGCCGTTCCGCGACAGCTTCTTCCTGATCGATCCGCTTGACGGCACAAAGGAGTTCGTCGCCGGGCGCGACGAGTTCACCGTCAACCTTGCCCTGGTGACATCGGGCGTGCCGCTGCTGGGCATCGTCAGCGCGCCCGCACTCGGGCTGCTCTGGCGCGGCATCGTCGGCCGCGGCGCCGAGCGCGTCAGGTTCGACGGCGCGACGATCGGCGCTGCCGAGCCGATCCATACCCGCAAGTTGCCGCCCTTGGGCGAGCCATGGATCGCCGCGGTGAGCCGCTCGCATGGAGATCCCAGAACCGAGGCCTTCATCGATCACCGCCCCAACGCCGTCAGAAAGACGGTCGGCTCGGCCGTGAAATTCGGCCGGATCGCGGAAGGCAGTGCCGACATCTATCCCCGCTTCGGGCCCACTTGTGAATGGGACGTCGGGGCGGGCTACGCGGTCGTGACCGCAGCCGGCGGCAGCGTAACCGACGGCAAGGGCGGCGCGCTCCGCTTCGGCGAGCGGCACGATGGCGGCTTCATCATCCCGGAGTTCATCGCCTGGGGTGACCCGCAGGCGGCAAGAGTCTGACGTCGTAAGGGCGCTACTGGCTGAGCTTGTCCTGGAGGGCCGGCCAGCGCTTGCCCACCTCATAGAGGAAGCGCTCGGGATTGGCGGCGAAGCCGTCACGATTGGCTTCCCGGCTGAACAAATAGAGCCGCTGCGCCGCGATCGCGAAGAAACGGGGGTTGCCGGCGATGGTGACCCCGCGGGCGATATCGACCGGATCGTAGCCGCCGAACTGCGGCCCGTAGACCTCTGGATGAGCCAGGAAAGAGGCCCGGTTGCCCTCGTTCCGAAAGCGCCAGACTGCGCCCCACAGGTTCGCCTCGAACTCGGCGGTCCCCTGCACGGCCGTGCCAGCGACGAAATAGGCCACGGGGTCGAAGCCCTCGATCGCCACGCCGCTGAAGCGGTTGACGACGATCCGCTCGGTGGTGGCCGCCTGCGCCGGCCCCCCTGCGCAGAGGATCCAAATGCCCGACAGCATGCAGACCAGAAGGCCGATCAAGGCAATTCCGGGGCGCAAAGGGCTGGCTTCCTGCCGTTCTGCCGTCATAGTTGCTGCGGATAACATCCGAGTCGAGGGGACATCCGGCGCAACCTAGAGCCGTGCCTGTTGGCGTCAGGTTAAGGAAGCGACCGGATTCGATACCAGGGGTTCTTTTATGACTTTCGCATCACGCCTTGCCGCAGTCGCGCTTGCCGCGATGGTCGGGTGGATCATTCCGGCTTCCGCCCAGCAGCCGCCGCCGCCCGATTTGCCGCCGCCGCAGCGGACCCAGACGCCCAGCACCTATGGGCCGGACGAACTCGTGAACGCCGGCCACCGCTTCTTCGGCAACGTCTCGCGCGGTCTCGCCTCGATCATCGAGAAGGCGGTCAGCCAATGGGGCCTGCCCAACGGCTATATCCTCGGTGAGGAGGGCTCCGGCGCTTTCGTCGCCGGCCTGCGCTACGGCGAAGGCACGCTTTACACCAAGAACGCCGGCGACCTCAGGGTCTACTGGCAGGGTCCCTCGCTCGGCTTCGACTGGGGTGGCGACGGCGCGCGCACCATGACGCTGGTCTATAATCTGCCTGCCACCAACGCGATCTACCAGCGCTTCGCCGGCCTCGACGGCTCGGCCTACATCATCGGCGGCTTCGGCATGACGGCGCTCACCGCCAACAACATCGTGCTGGTGCCGATCCGCTCGGGCCTCGGCCTGCGGCTGGGAGCCAATATCGGCTATTTGAAATTCACCCCGCGCGCGACCTGGAACCCGTTCTAGCGTTCCGCTTTCCCCTGCGGCGACGGATCAAGGTTAACGACATGTCGGGGCTGGCTTTTTGCCGGCCCCGCATGCAATGTCCTTGGTAAATTTTTCCTTAGCTTTGGGAGTTCTGGCCCATGGTCGAACCGATCATGTACCTGGCGATCGGTTTCCTGCTCTCGATGCTGTGCGGGCTCGCGATCGTGCCGCTGGTGCATAACCGCGCCGTGCGCCTGACCACGCGCCGGCTCGAGGCCGCCACGCCGTTGTCGATGGCCGAGATCCAGGCCGACAAGGACCAGCTCCGCGCCGAATTCGCCATGTCGGCGCGACGGCTGGAGATGAGCGTCGACCAGCTCAAGAACAAGACCACGAGCCAGCTCGCCGAGCTCGGCAAGAAGAGCGACGCCATCAACCGCATGAAGATCGAACTCGGCGAGAAGAACGCCACGATCTTCGCGCTCGAAGCGCGCGAGAAGGCGGTGAAGGAGCAGCTCCGCGCCACCGAAGAGGAATTCAACACCAAGACCGCAGCCCTGCGCGCCGCCGAGCTCGCGCTGACGGACAAGCAGGGCGAACTCGCAAAGATCAATTCCGAACTGTCGGACCGCTCGATGATGGCGGAGAGCCGTCAGGTCGAGCTGGTCGCGGTCCGTGCGCAGATCGAGGAGCTGAAGAACCGCGTCGGCGACGCCGAAAAGGAATTTGCCGCGACGCAGGCGCGGCTGGCGCAGGAGCGCACCGAATCCGAGACCGCCTCGCGCGAGCTCGGCGACGCCCGCGGGCGCGTCGAGAATCTGAGCCAGCGCGTCACCGACCTCGATCGCCAGCTCATCGTGCAGGTGAAGGAAGCCGAGATGCTGTCGGGCCGTGTCGGCGATCTCGAGGGCCGCCTGGCCACGCAGGGCAAGCTGCTCGCCGAGCGCGACTATGAGAACAACCAGCTGCGCCAGGCCAATGAGAGTTCCGAGCGCACCGTCAAGGAGCTGCGCGTCGAGATCGCGGCCTTGAGCGGCGGCAAATCGTCGGCGGCAATGGAATCGATCCGCGCGGAAAAGACCGCGCTGGAAGAGCAGCTGCGCACCGCCCGCGACGAGCGCGCCAAGCTCCAGCGCGACATCAACGCGATCCAGCAACAGGCCGAAAGCTCCTGGGCGACCGAGCGGATGGAGAACGCGCTGCTGCGCGAACGCATCAACGACATCGCAGCCGAAGTGGCCAAGCTCGCGATGCAACTCGAAGGCCCGAACTCGCCGATCGAGGCCCTGCTCGCGGCCGAGGCCGGCCAGCCGCCGAGGCCGGCGCCGCGCCCGGCCAATGACGCCCCGACCAACGGCACGGCCGCAGGCACCCTGCCCGAAGGCGGCGGAACACTGGCCGAACGCATCCGCGCGCTCCAGGCCCACGCCTCCCGCGCCCGCCAGCAGGGCGCGTAGGCAGCTCCAAACGGTCTCACCGCCGAATTGCGCGGTCTGCGGAAGGTTTCCGGGCCGCTTTTAACGTCTTCGGGCGCCTCGAAACTTGACACGTTCGGCCCGCACTTCTAAATCGCGGGCTCCAAAGCGTCGGCGGCCGAAAGTCGGGCCGCCTGCATGATGGTTTCGGGTGCATAGCTCAGCGGGAGAGCGTTCCCTTCACACGGGAGAGGTCCAAGGTTCGATCCCTTGTGCGCCCACCATCCACCTTCCTGAACCCTGCTGATTGCGGACCCGTCGTCGACGGCTGCAGGCGTGTCGGGACCGTCTCAATCAAAAAGTCGAAAACAACCCCATGCACAGTAGCCGACCCCAGTCGGATCAATGGGTTACAACCATACTATTTTTCCGAAATCGGATTTGACTTGCCGGGCAAAACACCGGCATGATGGCATCGTCGCGGTGGCCTGAGCGGGATTGGGTCATCGCCCTTGCGCATCAGCTTTTTGTTTTGCGCATGATCTCCCCTCGTCATTGCGAGCGTAGCGAAGCAATCCAAAGTCTTTCCGCGGAGGAATTCTGGATTGCTTCGCTGCGCTCGTAATGACGGAGCAAGGGGTGAGACCGCGCCGGCTGACGCGCACGCCACCTCGAGCTTCAAGCCGCCCGCGCCGGCCGCCAGGCTGCGTACAGACCGACCAGGGTCCCGATGGCGACCAGTGCTGCGGCCAGCAGCAGCTGCAATTCCCCGTCGTCGGTGGTGCCTACGGACGACACGAGTCTGGTCACGACGACGAACAGAACGCCCACGGAGGCTGCTGCGCCCACGCCGAGATAGGCGAGCTCGCGCGTCAGGTTGCGGCCGAGGAGACCGAGTGCCGTGAAATACATCGCGCAGGCGTTGGGATGAACGAACAGGGCAATGCGCGCGTAAGGACCGTAGGCGTCGAGGAGGGTCTCACACCGGTTCAGGGCCGCCTTTGAGGCGACCCGCTGCAACAGCGGTCTGAAAAAACGAGCCTGCCCGTAACTCAGGACGGCGCCGACGATGATAGCCAGCCACGCCACGATAAAAACGGAGACGTCCGCAGGCTTCGGATTGAGCGCCACGGACATCAGGATAAGAGCGGTTCCGGGGAAATAGCCAAAATACGGGAAGACCGCCTCCAGCAGCACGCAGACGAATATGAAGACCGGAAACCACGCCGAACCGGTTGCATCCCGGACGATGGCGTTCAGGTCGAAGAGATCAGTCTTGTACAGGACGAGATACATGCACATGGCCAACCCGGCCAGCGCGTAGAACGGCAACGCCCCCGACAGAAACCGCCTCATCCAGCTATCGCGCCTTGTTGCGCGGACACAGCGGAAACCATCGATAAACGTCCCCTACCCAATCGACAGAATCTCGATCTCCTGCGCACCCGTCCCCACGACATCCCCGACCCCCTTCCCCATCAACGACTTTGCCACCGGCGCCACGAACGAGATCGTGCCGGCCTTGGGATCGGCTTCGTCCTCGCCGACGATGCGATAGGTTTGCACGCGGCCATCGGCGCGGCTGAAGGTCACCGTGCTGCCGAAGGCGACGGTGTCGGTCGAGGCTGGGGCGGGAACGACCTGCGCCGTGCGCAGCCGTTCGGTGAGATAGCGGGCATCACGCAAGGGCACCGCCGATTGCCGGCGCTTTTCGTTGACGTCCTCGATGGCCTGCGCGGCTTCATAGGCCTCGCGCGCGTCCTGAAGCTGTCTTTGCAGCGCCTGCAAGCCCGCTTCCGTCACGAGGTTCGGATGCGGCGAGATCGGCCGATCCGGCAACAGCGTCTCGGCGGCGGTTTCCGCGCTCTCTTCTTTGGTAAAGGCAACGCTCAAGTCGAAAATCCTGTCGAACTGTTCGGGCTCACGGCCACGATCATATCTCAAGTTCGACGAAACGGCGCAGATTGAAGACGATGTCCGGCATGGCCTGGCGGAACCGCGTGGCATCCCGGAACGTGGTCGAGAACGGCGCGAAGGTGATCATCGCATTCCAGTGCCTGTAACCATAGACCGTCACGGAGGCGCCGGTCGCCGGAAAATTCTCGAGCTTGCGCAGCTCACCCAGGACGAGATCGGCGATCGCTTCAGCAGGCAGCAACTGCTTGCCATCAGGCGTCGTGGCGATCTTCGCCGGCGGCTCGACCGGCTTTGCGGCAGCCGGCGTCACATCGGGCGCGTCCCCGGAATCATTCTCCGAGTTGTTCTCGAGCTTGGCCGGCGGTGTATCGGGGGTGGGCTCGACCAGCTCAAACCCGTTCGTCGGTGCTGTCGGCGGCGGAACCTCGATGAGCGGCGGCGGCGCGACACTTTCTGCGGCGCGCTTGTTGCCTCCCAGGATGCTGCTGATCATGGCCACAAGGCCAGCATCCCTCACGTCGTCACTCATAACTCCCCCCAAGCTTCGGCCTACTCTAGCACCGCTCGCGCGGACCGCCACCGGGGATGTATGGCCGGATTTCGCCCCGGCCAAGGTCCTATTTTTACGCGATGGCACCGGCGACGCGACGCCCGATCACGCCGCGCCGCCGTGCGATCCGTCACTGCTTATCGAACGGAATGTATTGCTGGTACTGCTTGGGCACCGAGCTGCGGTAGCGCGCGGGTACCGTGCCGCTGTCGACCGAGTGGTCGATCTCCTGCTGCCGCGTCATCTTCTTCTTCGCCGGCTTCTTCGACGCACTCTTCTTGGAGTCGGTCGGCTGGCTGGAAGCGTCGTTGGCTGCGCCCGGCGCGGTCGTCGTCGCTGCCGGCGCGGCGGTTGTCGCCGCAGGCGCCGCGGTTCCGGCGGCGGCCGGTGCGCCCTGCGCCAACGCGAGCGGTGTCTGCATGAGAAGCGCCAGCGCTGCTGTCGCAGCCAGCAAGTATGATTTCTGCATTAGAACCTCCAAAAGACCTGATCCGAATAAGGCAAGCGTAGTTCTCCGGGATCGACGCGTGCAAGTCCGCTCACGATAGGCCGGAACCCCGTCGTGAACTGTGGCCGAGATCACATTGCCGGCGGCAAGCTGCGTCATGATGTGCCTTGTCGCGAACGCAAGGCATTCCGGCGACACCAACACAGGCATGACTTTGCAGCAGACGAGCCAGGCTCGCTGACATTCCCACCCACTCGCTCACGAAGGAGACTGACATGCGTCGCACCATCCTCACTCTCGCATCGCTCGCGGCCCTGCTGGCCGTAGCATCCCCGGCAGCCCAGGCACATCCTGCGAACGATCGATATTGCATCCAGGGCCGCTCGTGGGGTTACCCCGGCAATTGCCAGTTTGCCAGCTATCAGCAGTGCCTCGCCACCGCGTCCGGCACGTCGTCCTATTGTGGCATCAACCCGCGCTACGCGTTCTCGCAGCAGCGCGACTACTGACGAATTGGCGGCGTGCGCGCATGACGCGCGCGCCGCCACATTTTTGCGTGAAACCGATCCATTTCGCCGACGCCTCGGCGAATTGAAACTGTGCGAACCCGCCTGCGTCCGTCGATGACGAGAATGTTATCCGTCATCGCCACGAAGAAATTCACGATGCGCAGCCGTGGCTTGCGGGAAAGCCGCACCTACCGAAAATTTCGATGCCGGGCAATTGTGATCCATCTCGCTCGTGGCAGGCGTAATCGCGCCTAGGCTGCAAACCCAGCGCGAGAAACTTGAGCCCGAACTGTTTCATCCGACTTTTCAGGAAGGTGTTTCAATGAGCAGCCGCCACGCAATTGTTCCGCGCGGTCTGAACGCAACGCGTTCGCCGCTTTCGCAAGGCCGCTTCGGCCGCATGTTCCGCAAGCTCGCACCGGCCAAATTCGGCCCGAACGATTCCGGCACGATCGCAAACCTGTCGGCGCTCGCCGACAAGATGATCGCCGGCTTCGACGGGCCGAAGGACGGGCCGGACGCGGAAGAGAGCGGCATTCCTTCGCTCTACACTTATTTCGGCCAGTTCGTCGACCACGACATCACCTTCGATCCGGTCAGCTCGCTGACCAAGCAGCAGGATCCCGACGGGCTCGTCGACTTCCGCACGCCGTCGCTCGACATGGACAATGTCTACGGCCGCGGTCCGAACGACCAGCCCTACATGTATGACGGCATCAAGTTCCGGCTCGGCGAGAAGGTCACCGGCGCGGGCGTGCCCGATGCCGTCGACCTGCCGCGCTTCAAGGGCCGCGCGCTGATCGGCGATCCCCGCAACGACGAGAACAGCATCGTCTCGCAATTCCAGGCCTTGATGCTGCGCTTTCACAACCGCATGGTCGACGACAATGACAGCCTGTCGTTCGAAGACGTGCAGCAGCGCGTTCGATTCCACTATCAGTACGTGGTGCTGAACGACTTCCTGCCGCGCATCGTCCACGCCAGCGTGCTGGACGAGCTGAAGACCGCAGGTCACTACGACCGCAGCAAGCTCGCTTACTACCATTGGAAGACCTATCCGTTCATGCCGGTCGAGTTCTCGGTCGCGGCCTACCGGCTCGGGCACTCCATGATCCGCCCCGGCTACCGGCTCAACGACGCGGCCAACATGTTGCTGCAGATCTTCCCCGATCCCAACAATCCCGACCACAACGCACTGACCGGCTTCCGTGCTATGGGACCGGGACGTGCCATGGACTGGGGCCGCTTCATCGATCTCGACACGCGCCCCTATGGCGTCGAGGACGACGACACCAATCCCGACAACAAGAGGCGGCTGCAGTTCGCCTATCGCATCGATGCCTCGCTGGTGGACCCGCTGCGCAAGCTGCCGCCGGAAGTCGCATCCAATCCGGCGTCGCTGGCGCTACGCAATCTCGAGCGCAGCTGGCGGCTCGGGCTGCCGTCGGGCCAGGCCGTCGCCAGGGCGATGAACCTGACGCCGCTGAGCGACGACGACATCATCATCGGCAAGGCGGTCGACGAGCCCGGGACGGGCGATCCGCAAGTCAAGATCGCGACCATCGCAAACGGCGTGTTTGCCGACAACTGCCCGCTGTGGGCCTACATCCTCGCCGAGGCGCGGCAAAACGCGACGGACATGGCAATCTCCGCCACCGGCGGGCCCGCCACGGTCAGGACACCGCAGCTCGGACCGGTCGGCGGTCGCATCGTCGCCGAGGTCTTCCTCGGCATGATGTTCGGAGATAATTCCTCCGTGCTGTCGCTCGACCCGCAATGGACGCCGGTGACCGGCTCCGGCTTCGCGCTGAAGGACCTCGTCGCCTACGCGCTCGGCCAAGGCGATCCGCTGCATTGAGCGGATGAGGGACGATGATGCAAGGCCGCTCGTCGTGCGAGCGGCCTTGTGGCCCACTCGCCTCGACGCGCGGGCGGATGGATCCTGGCAGGCGTGCTTCCCTAACGCAAATCTGTCCGCTTCCTGTTGACTCGCATCTCGAATGGAGAAATCCTTTAGCAACAATTGCCATTGCCAATCTCAGCAGTACGAACTTCGGCGCCCTCGGTTTGATCGGCGCCATCTGACCAGATTTATTCTGAACAGAAAACGGAGGGGCCGATGCGCGCGCTCGCCTTGAGAACCATTTCTCTTCTCGCCCTCGCTACCCTAGGCTCGATTTCCGGCACGCCTGCCGCACGCGCGGAGGACGGGGCCGATGAGCAATTTGGCAAGGTGCACTTCCAGACCTCCTGCAACGAGGTGGCGCAGCGCCGCTTTGATCGCGGGATGCGTTATCAGCACTCGTTCTGGTACCGGCCCGCAAAGGAAATTTTCGAGGAGACGCTGCAGGCCGATCCGGAATGCGCGATCGCCTATTGGGGCATTGCCCTGAGCCTGCTGTACAATCCGCATTTTGCCGCGCCGAAGGAAAACCTCACCGGAGGTCTCGCCGCGCTGCAGAAGGCCAAGGCACTCGGCGCCAAGAGCGAACGCGAACGTGACTATATCGACGCGCTGCTGGCCTTCTATTCGGGCGACGAAAAGACGACGTTTGGCCAGCGCGCGCAGTCCTATCTCAAGGCAACCGAAGCCGTCGCCGCGCGCTATCCCGATGATGACGAGGCGCAGATCGCCTACGCCATCACGCTGAATGTCACGGCGTCACCAAACGACAAGTCATATGCCAACCAGCTCAAGGGCGCCGCTATCCTGGAGCCGATCTTCAAGCGCCAGCCGCGGCATCCCGGCGTCGCGCATTACCTGATCCATCTCTATGACTATCCGGCGATCGCAGAGCAAGGACTCGACGCTGCCAAGCGCTACTCCGAGATCGCGCCGGCGGCACCGCACGCCTTGCATATGCCGTCGCACATCTTCACGCGCGTCGGCTACTGGAACGAATCCATTGACGCCAATAGCCGTTCCGCCAAGGCTGCCAAGGAGGGCAAGGACCCCAGCGAGCAGCTGCATGCCGACGACTATATGGTCTACGCGCTGCTCCAGCTTGCGCAAGACAGCCGAGCCAGCGACGTCATCGCGGACATGATTGCGACCACTGGCTATGCGCCGGCTGTCCGCGCCGGTCCCTACGCGATCGCGGCCAGCCAAGCGCGCTATATGGTCGAGCGCGGTGATTGGCAGGGTGCTGCCGCGCTGAAGGTCGAGCCGAGCCGGTTTGCCTATGTCGACGCCATCACCTATTTCGCGCGCGCCCTTGGCGCCGCGCGCTCCGGCAATGCAGACGCGGCAACGGCGGACATCGCCAAGCTGGCGGAGTTGCGGGACAAGCTGCAGCAGGACAAGGACGCTTATTGGGCCGAAATCGTGGACATTCAGCGGCAGGTCGCTACAGCCTGGCAACTCAACGCCTTGGGGAAACAGGCGGATGCGTTGGAAGCGATGCGCCTTGCCGCCGATGCCGAAGACAAGACCGAAAAATCCATCGTGACGCCGGGTCCGCTTGCCCCCGCACGCGAGCTTTACGGGACCATGCTGCTCGAACGCGGCATGGCGACGGAGGCATTGGTCGCGTTCGAAAGCACCATGCGCAAGGAGCCGAACCGCTTTGGCGCGACGATCGGCGCCGCTCACGCGGCCGAGAAAGCGGGGGATACTGTGAAGGCCCGCCAGTATTACGCCAAAGTCGTCGAAACGGCGAGAAATGGCGACTCGTCTCGGGAAGACCTCGCGGCCGCACGAAAGTTGATGGCTCAGAATTAGCAAAGGTGCCGCGGCAACTTCCATGCGCCTGACAAACAAATTCGTTGCAATCAGCGCAGCCAGTGCGCTGCTCTGCGCAGCCGCAGCGCTCTGGATATTGCGATCCGGCGAACCGGCACGCGCAACAGCGGCCTCCGGCGAGGTCCGCCCGGTGTGGACGGAAATCGACTGGCCTTTCGGCGCGGATCCCTGGGGGAAAGGAAAGGCGTTTCGCTGCAAGGCCGAAGATTGCGGTGGCGAGGTCCAGCTCTACGTTCGCCACAAGCTCGGGTTTTGCAATTGCGCCACCGGCGTTGCCGACGACGGCGACCTCGAACAGATGGGCGACCTGGCGCTGATTGGGAAGGCAACGCCGACGGCTGCCGGCCGAGAGATCGTCGTCGGTCCGATGCGCGGCCGCAGCCGGGCATATCGCGTTGAGGGGAATCCGAAGGCCGCGCTCTCACTCGCCTTCAATCAACGCTGCGACATGGTGGCCGCGACGGCTTTGCTCGCACCGGGCGCGACCGCGTCACTGGAGCCGGCGGTGCTGTCATTCCTCAATAGCGACCGCATGCTGAAATGGGCTGAGATCGCGCTTGGGTTATGACTCAAAGCAATAGCTGAATTAAAGGCGACAATCTCGGCACGCGCCTTACCGCGCGGCCCTCAGGCCGATCTCCTCCAGCCGCGTCGCGAACCAGCGCGACATCGGCTGATCGAGGACGCCGCTGACATAGACTTCCGAGATCGTCACATGGTCCTTGTCCAGCACCAGCAGCACGCCGATCCAGAAGGCGAACCAGACATGCGCATCGGTCAGCGCCATCAGCTTGTGCTGGTCGTGGTCGAGCGCGGTGTGATTGCTCGCCTTGCGGATCTCCACGGTGAGCAAATTGTTCGGGATCTCGCGCTGATGCACGACGACATCAGGGTAGATCGACTTGCCCAGATGATCGTCGGTCGAGATGATGGTGCCGTGCGGCAGATGCAGCGTACGCTCGCCGAGCCGGTCGTAGTTGCAGTCGACCGACCAGCCGGAGAATTGCTTCTCCAGATGTACGGCGAAGCGGTGCGTGATGGCACGCTCGCCGATGTCCTTCGCGAACAGGAATGCTTCGTGGGCGTAGAAGTCCCGGAGCGCCGCGATCACCTTGTTCAGCTCGGTCTGCATCTTGCCTCCGGGCCCTCGGCGCTCCTGATGCGGTGCCCTACATCTGGACTTCGATCAGCCGCGGTCCGGGCTCGGCGACGGCCTCGGCCAGCGCCTTGTTGAACTCGTCCGCGTTGGTGACGGCGCGGCCGGGCACGCCCATGCCCTTGGCCAGCGCCACGAAATCCAGCGCCGGCCGGTCGAGCCGAAGCATGTCGTTGGCACGCTGGCCGGGCTCGCCAGCGCCGACATTGTCGAACTCGCCGCGCAGGATCTGGTAGATGCGATTGGCGAACACGATGGTGACGATGTTGAGGTTTTCTCTCGCCTGCGTCCACAGCGACTGGATCGTGTACATCGCACTGCCGTCGCCGACCATGCAGATCACCTTGCGATCCGGGCAGGCGATCGCGGCGCCGATCGAGAGCGGCGTCGAGAAGCCGATCGAGCCGCCCATGTTCTGGAGCCAGTCATGCGGAGCAGCCGCCGCGGTCGGCGGGAAGAAGGCGCGCCCGGTGGTGAGGGATTCGTCGACCAGGATCGCATTCTCGGGAATCGCATAGGCGATCGACTGGGCGATCGAGGCGTGGGTCAATGCGCCGTTCGGCTTGAGCAGCTCGGCCGGGACCTGCGGCTTGACGTCCTTCGCGCTGGCCTTCACCGCGCCGGCGAGCGCTTCCAGCGCCGCGACCGAATTCTCACCCCAGGAGGTCATGCGATGCACGTCGCAGCCCTCGGGCTTGAGGATGCTCGGCTTGTTCGGATAGGCGAAGAACGCCACGGGATCGTCGGACTCGACCAGCACGATATGGCGGAACCTCGCCAGCATCTGCAGCGCGTTGTCGATCACGTAGTGGATGCGATCGATCGAGAAGCGGCCGCGGCCGCGCGCCATCCTGGGACGGAAGGTCGGGCCCATCACGGTGCAGCCGGTCTTGGCGGCGATACGCTCGGCCAGCGCCAAGCCCTGCTCGCTCAGCGCACTGCCGGTCATCAGCAGCAGCGTGCCCTCGCCGTCGCCGTGCAGGATCTTTGCGGCCTGCTCGACCGCCTGTGGCGAATAGCTCGCGCGTTGCTGCTCGGCCGGAACCTCGGCGATGCCGTCCGCTTCGTTCCAGGCGGTGTCGGCGGGCAGGATCAGGGTCGCGATCTGCGGCGGCGCGCTCTTGGCGGCGGCGATCGCCGCGGCACCATCGGCGGCGACCGATTTGGAGTTCGGCGAGGTCCGGACCCAGGACGACATCGGCCGGGCCAGGCCCTCGATGTCGGAGGTCAGCGGCGCGTTGTAGCCGATGTGGTAGACGGCGTGCTGGCCGACGATGTTGACGATGCCGGAATTCGCCTTCTTGGCATTGTGCAGATTGGCAAGGCCGTTGGCGAGGCCGGGACCGAGATGCAGCAGCGTCGAGGCCGGCGTGCCCTTCATGCGGAAATAACCGTCGGCGGCGCCGGTCACCACGCCTTCGAACAGGCCGAGCACGCAACGCATGCCGGGCACGCGGTCGAGCGCTGCGACAAAATGCATCTCGGAGGTGCCGGGGTTGGAGAAGCAGACGTCGACCCCGCCCTTGACCATCGTCCGCACCAGACTTTCCGCACCGTTCATCCGTCAGCTCCCGCAACCGGCAATGTTCCAACAATCCGTCCGATCAATCATTGTTCGCTCGTCTCGTCAAAGCAATAGCCGGCATCGCCGCCCTGCGATGCGCCCGTTTGGCTAATGCTTTCCGGCAAATTGGCATGGTTGCCGATTTGGTAACGCCATTCATTAAGGATGCCTCCCTCACGGTGCCGTGGCTTGCGGAAAGCTCGCAAATATGGCCTGTGACTTCAGTTGAATCGATTTTTTTGCTGGGGGAAACAATGATCCGGTTTTTTGCCGCGCCGATTGCCGCCATCGCACTGCTGTCGGCGACCGCCGGCGGCGCCTTCGCCGAGGAGTTCGACTCCCGCGACATCATGGGCGGCGGCCCGAATTTCTTCCGCGGCGGCTCGAGCCCGGTTCCCCGCACCACCGTCATGTACAACGGCAATTACGCCCCCGGCACGATCGTGGTGAACACCTCGGAGCGCCGGCTCTATCTGGTGCTCCAGAACGGTCAGGCCCTGCGCTACGGCATCGGTGTCGGCCGCGACGGCTTCCGCTGGGGCGGCGTGCACAGGATCACCGCCAAGAAGGAATGGCCGGACTGGACGCCGCCGTCGCAGATGTTGGCGCGCCGGCCGGACCTGCCGCGTCACATGAAGGGCGGCGTCGAGAATCCGCTCGGCGCGCGCGCGATGTATCTGGGCTCGACGCTCTACCGCATCCACGGCTCCAACGAGCCGGAGACGATCGGCCAGGCGGTGTCCTCGGGCTGCTTCCGCATGACCAACGACGACGTCACCGACCTCTACGGCCGCGTCGGGGTCGGCACCACCGTGGTCGTGCTGAACAACTAGCAGGAACCGGCGAGCGCGTGGATATGCGGTCTTGTGCGTCGGTTCCGAATACGGCAGCGTCGCCTGGCAATGAGCGCATTGGCCCCGTCTTCGTCCGGCTTTCGCATCGCCCTGCTGGCGCTCGCCACCGTCGCGTTTGCCCCTGACACCGCTACCATCGCCGTCGCGGGCGAATTGCCCGCGATCGCCTCGCGCCAGCGCGCCGAGAAGAAGAGCTTTACCGACGGCGAAATCGTCGATGGCTTTCTGAAGACGGCGTTCGGCGCCGAATACCATCTTGCCGGCCGCGTCGACCGCATCCGCAAGTTCGACGGACCGGTGCGCGTGTTCGCCGAGAGCGACCGCGCCGACCGCAAGGCGCAGCTCGCAAAGGTCGTGGCCGACATCGGCAAGCGCGTGCAGCATCTCGACATCGCCATGATCGACAGCAGCGAGGCCGCAAATGTGCGGGTGAAGCTCGTGCGCGACCGCGATCTGTTCCGCACCATCTCAAGCTTCTACGGTGCGGAGAAGGCCCGCGAGATCCGCACCTCGCTCGATCCGCAATGCCTGTCCGGCTTCCGCAAGAACGACAATTTCGAGATCGAGCATTCCGACGTCATCCTCACCGTCGACAACGGCGATTTCACCTTCCTCGACTGCGCCTATGAGGAGCTGCTGCAATCGCTCGGCCCGATCAACGACACCGCGAGCGTGCCCTGGACCATGTTCAACGACAACGTCTCGATGGGCTATTTCGACGTCTACGACCAGTACATCCTCAACCTGCTCTACGATCCCCGCATCAAGGCCGGCATGACCATACAGGAGGTCAAGGCGGTGCTGCCCGGCGTGCTCACCGATGTGCGCATTTGGGTGAAGCGCGTGAACGATCTGAAGGAATGAGGCGCTCTTCCCCCGCAAGGGAGAAGAGAAAGCAGTCACACCTTCCTCGCCTTCGACATCAAAAATTGCTGGCGCATCACGTTGTTGCTTCCGTCGTAATATTCGGAAATCAGCGCCTCGAACTCGTTGCGAAAACTCCGCAGCCTGTCCGGTTCGTCCTTGTACTGGGCAATGAGCTTGATCAAAGGCCCGATCGTCGTTTCCATGGTGCGGCGGAAATGCTGCGGGCTGAGTGCGGACGGCGTCATGATGTCCATGTCGAAGGCGATGTCCTTCGCTTTCCCTGCGAGACGTTCGGCGACGATCTTCGGATCGCCCCATGACACCGGTGATGCCACGCCCTCGGGCGGCGGCAGATGGCGGGAGATCAGCGCGAACATCCGCCCGACATAGAGATGCGGCGGCCAGGTGGAGAAGGCGATGGTGCCGCCGGGCTTCAGCACGCGCAGCATCTCGCCGATGGCGACCTCGGGACGCGGCGCGAACATGTGGCCGAACTGGCTGAGCACCACGTCGAACTCGTTGTCGCCATAGGGCAGGCTTTCGGCGTCGCCCTCGGCAAAGTCGACATCGAGGTTCGCCAGCTGCGCGTGCTCGCGGGCGCGATCGATCAGGACCGGCGACAGGTCGAGGCCCCTGACCTTCGCACCGCGGCGCGCCGCCGTGATCGCGGCAACGCCGGTGCCGCATCCGACGTCGAGCAGCCTTTGGCCGGTCGCGACTCCGGCGAAGCTCACGAGCTTGGCGGCCGAGGGTGTCGTGAACACTTCCATCGGCGTGAACAGCGACCAGGCTTCCTTCTGGACGGCCTTGAAACCAGCAAACGGGTCTTGATCGGGCATGGAACTCTCCCTTCGCTCGATGTCGGCCTTCATGAGGCTGACGACGGATGCCAAAGGTTCAACGCGGTCCCATGACGGCGACGGCTTCGCCTCCTTCGCGCTCCTATTGCACGAGATCGGCGACGATGGTCGCAGCCTTGAGGCCGGTGCCGGTGAGGACGGCGACCGTGGTTTCGTTCGCCTTGATGGCATCCGTGGCGGATAGTTTGTCCAGCGCGGCGGCAGCACTGGCGCTGGTCGGCTCGGCGAACAGGCCCTGCCGCGCAAGGCGCCGCAGCGCTGCGACGATCTCATCCTCGGTGAGCGCGACGGTGCCGCCGCCGCTCTCGCGCAAGGCGCCGATGATCTCGCGCAGGCGCAGCGGATGCTTGATCGCGGTGCCTTCGGCGATGGTCTTGTTCACCTCGCGCGCAACAGGCGTGTCGACGCCCGCCTTGAAGCTCGCATCGATCGGCGAGCAATTGAGCGGCTGCGCCGCAAACAGGCGCGGCAGCCTGGTGATCTGACCGGCTTTCAACAGCTCACGGAAACCAAAGGCGCAACCCAAAAGGCTGCTGCCGGCGCCGACCGGCACGATGACGTTGTCCGGGGCGCGAAAGCCAAGGTCTTCCCAGATCTCATAGGCGAGCGACTTGGTGCCTTCGAGAAAGAAGGGCTGCCAGTTGTGGCTGGCATAGAAGGTCTGGCTGGATTGCCGGATCGCCTCGGCCTCCGATTCCTCGCGCGGGCCCTCGACGAGCTGCACCGCCGCGCCATAGGCGCGGACCTGCGCGATCTTGGCCGGCGACGTCGATGCCGGCGCCAAAATCTTCACGCGCATGCCGCCGGCGGCACCTAACCCCGCCATCGATGAGCCGCCATTGCCGGACGAATCCTCCAGAATGGCGTCGACGCCGATCTGACGAAGGAAGGACAGCATTACGGCGGAGCCCCGGTCCTTGAAGCTGCCGGTCGGGTTGAACCATTCGAGCTTGAAGAACGGGCGCAGCTCGCCCCAGGCCTGCTGCACCAGCGGCGTGCAGCCTTCGCCGAGCGTGATCGGAGTCGTGATCTCGACCGGCAGCGCCGCCCGGTAGCGCCAGAGCGATCGCGTGCGGCCGTCGATGTCCTCGCGCGACATCCCGGCCCCCGCCGTCACCAGCAGCGGCGTGCGCTCGTCCGAGCACCAGCGCGGCTGATCCAGCGGATAGAGCTTACCGTTGCGGGGGTCGATGTAGGCGGCGGGCATGGCGGTCTCCAAGGAAGGCTATAGGGCAAAGGCGATCTGGGCGTTTGGTTTGATGACACGTTTTGTCCGGAAACTCGACGCCCGCCACGCAAGCCGCGCGGCGCCTCTTGAAAACTAGAAAACCATAATTACTTCATAAGCTTACTGCGATAGCGGCGAGATCCGCCAGCGCGGTGGCGTGGCACTCGGGCAGGCGCTGCCGGGTTGCGGGACGACGGGAATTTGGCCGCGAGCCGCCCCGCCCCGCGCAGCACGATTAACTTGTCTGTCGCGACTGCCCGCTACAATATGTTGGATTGAGCTCGCGCCGCCGGTGTTCCGCATCGGCAGCGCGACGAGCCAAGGCCCGTCCGAGCGGCGGGCCGTTGGCTTTTTAGGAGTTTGGTCATGAGCCGCGCGAACCGTACCGACCACATCCGCCTCACTTCCCATCCGGAGCCGGGCAGGACAGCTGCATTCCCGATCCACTGGGGCGCCGCCGACGCACGGGCCCGCGGGCCGATCATCGGCACGGTGTCGCGCGTCGGGGATCGCAACGTGATCGGCAGCCATGGCGGCTCCTATGCGATGTACCGCGCGCTCGCGGTGTCCGCCGGGGCGCTCGATCCAATCCGACGCCCCGATCTCACCAACACGTTTCCGGCCGCGACCATCGGCCCGTTTCCGCAATGGAGCGATCCCGCCAAGATCGTCGCGCTCGATCCCTGGGGGCATCTCGTCGCCGAAAATTTCGGCAAGGACATCGCCGAAGGCATCGACATCAGGCCAAGCATCGCGGTGACGCGGGCGCGGCTGGACCTGCCGGAGATCCGCGAGGCGCTCGCCGCCAAGCGCCTGCGCGCCGACGGCGACGTCGTGCATGCCAATGGCAGCGTGTCGGTGGTGAAGATCGCGATCGATCCGGTCTGGTATCTGCCGGGCCTTGCGGAGCGCTTTGCGACCAACGAGACCGAGCTGCGGCGCACGCTGTTCGAGCAGACCGCCGGCATGTTCCCCGAGCTGGTGACCCGGCCGGACATGAAAGTGTTTCTGCCGCCGATCGGCGGCACCACCGTCTACATGTTCGGCGACGTAACCAAGCTGCCGGACCATCGCACCAAGATCACCTGCCGGGTGCATGACGAGTGCAACGGCTCCGACGTGTTCGGCTCCGACATCTGCACCTGCCGCCCCTACCTCATTCACGGCATCGAGGAATCCGCGCGCGGCGCGCAGGAGGGCGGACTCGGGCTCGTGATCTACAACCGCAAGGAAGGCCGCGCGCTCGGCGAGGTCACGAAATTCCTGGTCTACAACGCACGCAAGCGCCAGGAAGACGGCGATGCCGCCGCCGCCTATTTCGAGCGCACCGAATGCGTCGCCGGCGTCCAGGACGCGCGCTTCCAGCAATTGATGCCCGACACCATCCACTGGCTCGGCCTGAAGCGCATCGACCGCTTCCTCTCGATGAGCGACATGAAGCATGACGCATTGACCTCGCAGGGCATCGACATCGTCGAGCGCGTGCCGATCCCGCCCGAGCTCATTCCCGCCGATGCCTATGTCGAGATCGCCGCGAAGAAGGCCGCAGGCTATTACTCCACCGACATCGCGCCGGAGAAGGACGTCGATGGCGTGGTCGGGCGTTCGCTGGAAAAATACTGATCGATTGATGGCAGACGCTTTGGAATTGCCGGCCCGTTCGCTGCTCCGCGCAGCAGCGGTTCGCGCGCGTGCCGGCGAGATGTTCGAGATCGGCCTGAACGACGGGCTGACGCATTTCACGATCGATCTCGATCGCATGGATCGCGTTGCCGACGCCGTTCTCGCCGTGACGCGCGAGGCCTATCCGACGCTGGAGATTCCGTTCCATGCGCGCTGGCGGCATTTCGTGCTCGGCGGCGTCGATCGCTGGGCGCGGCTTGCGGATGCGGCGCCGTGGCCCCATCGCGCGGCACGGGCACGCGCGGAGTTCGACCTTGCCATCGTCAGCGTGCTGCTCGATGCCGGCGCGGGTGCGGCGTGGCGATACCGCGACGCCGTGACGGGACGGAGCATCGGCCGATCCGAAGGACTCGCGATTGCAAGCCTCGACATGTTCGCGAGCGGTCTTTTTTCCCGCGATCCCCGCGCACCCTTCAGGGCCGATGCGGACATCCTTGCTAAACTGCCCCTCGCCTCCCTCACCTCCGCCTTTCAGCTGAGCGATGCCAATCCGCTGCTCGGGCTCGAAGGGCGGACCGATCTGCTGCGACGCCTGGGCAAGCTGGTGACGGAGCGCGCGGACGTGTTCGGCGCGCACGATACGCCGCGGCCGGGCGGGCTGTTCGATCACATCGCGGCACGGGCGAAGGGCGGCGCTGTTCCCGCACCCGCGATTCTGTCGGCGGTTCTGAACCAGCTCGGACCGATCTGGCCGTCGCGACTGGAGCTTGCCGGAATTCCGCTCGGCGATTGCTGGCGCCATCCGGCAATCAAGGCCAGCGATGCGACCTCGGGCCTCGTGCCCCTGCACAAGCTGTCGCAATGGCTGAGCTATTCGCTGATCGAGCCGCTCCAGCGCGCCGGGTTTGACGTCACCGACATCGACGGCCTGACCGGGCTTGCCGAATACCGCAATGGCGGCCTGTTCGTCGATCACGAGGTGTTGCGCCTGCGCGACGCCGCCGACGCCGAACGTGCGCATGCGGTGGACTCCCTGCTCGTCGTCGAGTGGCGCGCGCTGACCGTGGCGCTGCTGGACCGGCTCGCCGAACTGGTCCGCGCCAAACTCGGCCGCACCCCTGAGACATTGCCGCTCGCCAGCATTCTGGAAGGCGGCACCTGGGCCGCGGGCCGCGCCATCGCCTTCGCGCGCCGCCCCGACGGTTCGCCGCCGCTCAAGGTGATCAGCGACGGGACCGTTTTCTAACGCGTAATCCAGACGCATCGCATTGCGCATCGATCAATTTCAGGAGCATCCCGTCATGCAAGGCGTCACGATCGTCGATCATCCGCTGGTGCAGCACAAGCTGACCCTGGTGCGGGACAAATCGATCTCGACCAAATCGTTTCGGGAGCTGATCAAGGAGATCGGCATGCTCCTGTGCTACGAGGTGACGCGCGACCTGCCGCTCGCCGATACCGTCATCGAAACGCCGCTGGCGACGATGCATTCGGCCAAGATCGCGGGCAAGAAGCTGGTCTTCGTGCCGATGCTGCGCGCCGGCACCACCTTCGTCGACGGCATGATGGATCTGGTGCCGACGGCGCGCGTCGCACATATCGGCCTCTATCGTGAGCCGCACAGTTTTGCGGCGGTCGAATACTTCTTCAAGTCGCCGTCCGATCTCAGCGAACGCCTGGCGATCGTGGTGACGCCGGTCGTTGCGACCGCCAACACGGCTGTGGCCGCAATCGACCGGCTGAAGGAGCGCGGCGCCAAGGACATTCGCCTCGCCTGCCTGATCGCCGCCCCCGAAGGGCTCGAACGGCTGCGCGGACTGCATCCGGACGTCCCGATCTGGACGGCCGCAGTCGACGAAGGTCTCGACGAGAACGGCTTTATCCTGCCGGGCCTCGGCGACGCCGGCGACCGCGCCTACGGCACAAGATAAGCGTCGGCCTGCAAACCGCGTCACATTAGGAACAGCTTCGCTCGCGCAAGGTTTTCCTGCTCTACCATGGAGAGCACGATGACCTATCAGGATGACCGCAGAGCAGACAGAGCACGCCGCAACAGCCCGGTGGGCTGGGCGATCGGGGCGATCTTCGTGATCGCTGTAGTCGCAGCCGTCTTCTTCTACAATGGACGCGACGTCGGTCCGCAGACCACAACCACCAGTCCGAACAACGCGCCGAGCGTCACCACGGGCTCAACCAATCCGACCGCCCCGGCAAAGTGATACGAGGCCGCTCCGTCAGGTCGGCGGCCGCGGAGGCAGATCCTTCGCATCCGCGGGCGCGGGCTTCTCCTTGAGGTCGGCGATCAACCGTTCCATTTCGCCGATCTCCCGCACCTGGGCTTCGATGATGTCGTCGGCCAGCTTGCGGACTCGGGGATCCCTGATGTGCGCGCGCTCGCTGGTGAGAACCGCGATGGAATGATGCGGGATCATCGCCTGCATATAGGCAACGTCGGTCACGGTCTGCTGGCTACGAACGAGCCAGAGCGAAACCGCAAACACGACAGCGCTGGCAGCCAGAATGGCGACGTTCGCCGTACGGTTCCTGTACATGCCCCACATGAAAGCGAGCATCACGGCGGCCATGACCGCGCCCATCAGCAACGCCATCCACGTCCGGGTCTGGCTGTTCCAGACGTGATCCAGAGCGAAGGTGTTGAGATACATCAGAGCGAACATGATCACGGTGGAAGCCGCGATCATCGTGACGAAACGACCGTAAGCCATGAGGAACTTCCCGCTGTCTATCGGGGATAACCAGACCCCGACGGATCGTTCCTCGCCGATTGGTGATTTGGCGCGGGGCCCGACGCGTCGGCGGCAAGAGATTCAGATCTTGCCGCTGCCGCAGATCCCCTTCAGCGCCTGCCACTCCGCATCCGTCAGCAGCGGCGGGCCGCTCGCGGGGCGATCCTCCTTCGTCATGCGCGCGAGGCGGTCCTCGGTCAGTGGATGGCTCGCCAGGATCGACGCGAGGCCGCCGCCTTCCTTGCCGGTGATGCGGAACATCAGTTCCGCCGCGGGTTTGGGCGAGCGGCCGAGCTTGTGCATGATCTCGATGGCAAACGTATCCGCAGCGGTCTCGGCCTCACGCGAATAGGACGCCTCGACCACGCTGCGCGAGGCGAAGATCGCGGCGCTCGAGCCGGTGACGTCGCCGAACAATAGGCCGATCAGGAACGAGGTGCCGCCGTTATAGATCAGGCCGCGCATGTTGTCGTAATGCTTGAGATGACCGAGTTCGTGGGCGAGGATGCCGGCAAGCTCGTCCGGGCTTTCGGCCTTGTCGAGCAGGCCCTTCAGCACGAAGACCTTGCCGCCCGGCAGCGCGAACGCGTTCGGCACCGGAGTCGGCAGCACGCCCGCGGTCATGGAATCGTCGTCCAGGCTGGCGGCATCGCGCAGGCGGTTGACCAGCTTGATGAAGGCCGCCTTCCCCGCCGCATCCTCGCACGCATTGCGGCCGAAGATGGTCTTCACCTGAACCTCCGACGCATCGCCAATACGGCGCTCGATCGGTTTCGGCACCAGCGGCGCGAGGCGGTCGGCAGCGAGCGGCACCCCGAACAGCACGACGCAGACGATGGAGACGGCGGCTGCCATCGACCAGCCGACGATCTTTGCGACGCCACGGCGCGAGGTCTGGTGGTCGTCGAGCCGCATGCAGCGCGCGGTCACGTCCGAGGCGAGCACAGCGTCGCGGATTTCCAGCCGCGCCAGCGGCGGCGCGGAAGCGCAGGCGAGCCGCAAAATGCCAGGCGGGCTGTCGGCCCGGCGGATGTCGGCATAGGCCCAGCGAACGGGCGCACCCTCTTCGAGAATCTCGAGCGCGTCACTGAGCGTCAGCGTCACCTGCCGCCTGCGGCTCGACACGCCGTCGAAGAAGATGGTCGGCTTTGCGGATTGCGCCGGGGCCTCAGCGAATACGTCACTCACAGCTCAGAATCCCGCGACATCGAGTCCATCGGCAAAGCCTTCGCCCAGCGCGCTGGCAAGCTCGGCGCTGCCGCGCACATCCGCGGCTGCGGCGATGTTGTGCACATCGACCGTTTCCAGCACCTTGGCCCAGAGATCGCGCTGGAGATAGACCCGCATGACGATGTTGAGGGCCAGGGCTAGAGCGAGGTAGCCGATGACCATCATCACCAGTGTCTGGATGCTCTTGCCGGCATTGCCGGGCCCCAACGCCTGCTCGACCGAAAGACCACTCAGCGTGACCACGAGCATGGTCGCTCCGCCGATATAGGCGGCGAAGATGGCCGAGAGCAGCGTCCACCAGCCGATCACTTTCCAGTACAGGCCGTAGAATGCGTTGTGCGGCAGTTGCGAGGACAGGCTGACGTCGCCGATGCGGATGCCGTCGAGCCACCAGCGCCACTCGCGCGCCTTGAATTCGGCATAGAAGAACGGCGCCAGCGGAAAGATCACCATTGCGATCGGGCTCAGCAGCCACAGCCACCAGGCGCGCTTGAAGAACGTCCAGCCGTCGGCTTTGAAATCGCCGCGCAAATCGCCGTAATGAGTGTGCCGCATCTTGTAGCGTTCGAGCGAGGCCTCGCGCCACGGCAATGCGAGCCCGAGCGTCAGGAACACCAGCAAGCCCCACAGCATGGCGCGGAACGAATAGGCCCAGCCCGATCCGTCCATCCAGAACCGCACGCCGCGCCAGACCGTGCGCGTCAGGCGATAGCGCCGCGCGCGAAAGATCGCAAACTGACCGAAGGCGTAGAAGCTGATGAACAGCGGCGTCGAGGCAAAGCCCTGCCAGCGCTCGAACTCGATACCGACAAGGAAGTAAGCGAGGTAGATCGGCACCAGGATCGCGAGCGCGAACAGGAAGCCGACCAGGAGCTCCTTGGCCCGCCCGGTATATTCGGCGGCGTCGCCATCAACCGCGGTGTTCGCCCACAGATGACGGCGGATGTCGGTGACGAGCCAGAACCGGTAGAAGCCGAAGGTGACGAGCTCGAGCATGGCACCCTTGGTGACCAATTTGCGAAACTCGGTACGGTTGCCGGTGAAATCGACCCGCGTGGGCGGCAGCGGCGGGGGTAAGGGTTCGGAGCCGATGGGGGCCCATTGCATGTCGTTCACGGCGGCAACCTCGGGGTGCGGACCTGGTTCGATCAAACTTATAGATCAGAGATTAGTCGATCCCCAAGATGGGCGGGTTCGATTTAGCTCGATTCCGGTCGATTTCTGGAACGATTTCACGGCCGAGGGCGTGCGCGAGATCACGTTGTTGGATCAATGGCCTCGTAGCCCGGATGGAGCGCAGCGCAATCCGGGACAGCGGCAGTGGCGGACCGAATCCCGGATTTCGCTCCGCTCCATCCGGGCTACATCACACCCATGTGGCAAAACTCTCCCTTGCTCCGGCGCAGACAACCGGCTGTAATTGCAAATCAAATACCGCAGCGCAGAATTCAACGAGAACGCGCGGTTCATGTCAGGGAGAGCGGTCATGCATGGGACCATCGAAAGCGCGGCGAAGCTCGACGCGTTACGCGCACGCGCAACGTCACTGCCGCTGGAGCAGTTCGATCCGGGCGACCCCGAGCTGTTCAGGACCGATACGTTCTGGCCCTATTTCGATCGCCTGCGCCGCGAAGATCCCGTGCACTATTGCAAGGACTCGATGTTCGGCCCGTATTGGTCGGTGACGCGCTACAACGACATCATGGAGCTCGAGACCAATCATTCGGTGTTCTCCTCGGCCTCCTCGCTCGGCGGCATCACCATCCGCGACATCGATCCGGAACTGCGCCGCGAGAGCTTCATCTCTATGGACCCGCCGCGTCACGCGGCGCAGCGCAAGACCGTGGCGCCGATGTTCACGCCGACGCATCTGGACAATCTCGCGCTGAGCATCCGCAAGCGCTCGGCCGAGTGCCTGGACAATCTCCCGCGTGGCGAGGTGTTCGACTGGGTCGACCGCGTCTCGATCGAGCTCACCACGCAGATGCTCGCCGTGCTGTTCGACTTCCCCTGGGAGGACCGGCGCAAGCTGACGCGCTGGTCGGACATCGCGACCACCATTCCCGGACCCGACGGCCTCGTCGCCACCGAAGACGAGCGTCAGGCCGAGCTGACGGAATGCGCGGGCTATTTCGCGCGGCTGTGGAAGGAGCGCATCGAGCAGCCGCCCAAGAGCGACCTGTTGTCGATGATGGCGCATGGTGCCGCGACGCGCGACATGGACGCGAAGAACTTTCTTGGCAATCTCATCCTTTTGATCGTCGGCGGCAACGACACCACTCGCAACACCATGTCCGGATCGCTCGACGCACTCAGCCAGCATCCGGAGCAATATCGCAAGCTGCGCGAAAACCCCGCGCTGCTCGACAGCTTCGTGCCGGAAGTGATCCGCTGGCAGACGCCGCTGGCCCATATGCGCCGCACCGCGCTTGCGGACTTCGAGTTCCGCGGCAAGCAGATCAAGAAAGGTGACAAGGTCGTGATGTGGTACGTTTCGGGCAACCGCGACGCCGACGCGATCGAAAAGCCCTACGAATTCATCATTGACCGCGCCCGCCCGCGCACGCATCTCTCGTTCGGCTTCGGCATCCACCGCTGCGTCGGCTTGCGGCTTGCCGAACTCCAGCTCAAGATTATCTGGGAAGAGATCCTCAAGCGATTCGACCACATCGAGGTGGTCGGCGAACCCAAGCGGGTCTATTCGAGTTTCGTGAAGGGTCTCGAAACCTTGCCGGTGAAGATCGCGGCTTAGATTCGCAAAGATGAGTTCGACACGTCCACAAGGAAGCTGCGCCCCCTCTCCCGCACGCGGGAGAGGTTGAGCAAGCAACTGGAGCAACCACCATGAACATCCAAGCGCCGGTTCAAGTGGACAAGGCAGAACGCATGCGCAGGGCGCGCGAGGAGGCCTATGCGACCCCGCTGGCGCAGTTCCACCCGGGCGCGCCCAGGCTGTTCCAGGACGACACCCTGTGGCCGTGGTTCGAGCGGCTGCGCAAGGAAGAGCCGGTGCATTACTGCACCAATGCGCCGATCGAGCCGTATTGGTCGGTGGTGAAGTACGACGACATCATGCATGTCGATACCAACCACGGCCTGTTCTCCTCCGATTCAACGCTCGGCGGCATCGGGATCCGCGACGTGCCGGAAGGTTATGACTGGCCGAGCTTCATCGCCATGGACCAGCCGCGTCATTCGTCGCAGCGCAAGACGGTGTCGCCGATGTTCACGCCGACGCATCTGGACGAGCTGGCGAAACTGATCCGCCAACGCTCGCAGACCGTGCTGGACAATCTGCCGCGCAACGAGACCTTCAATTTCGTCGAGCGGGTCTCGATCGAGCTGACGACGCAGATGCTCGCCACCCTGTTCGACTTTCCCTGGGAAGAACGGCGCAAGCTGACGCGCTGGTCCGATGTCGCGACCGCGCTGCCCAAGAGCGGCATCGTGGCTTCGGCCGAAGAGCGCCGTCGCGAGATGGATGAATGCTACGCCTACATGTCCAAGCTCTGGAACGAGCGCGTCAACTCCGCCCCGCGCAACGATTTGTTGTCGCTGATGGCGCACAACGACGCCACGCGGTTCATGGATCCCGACAATCTCATGGGCAACATCATCCTGCTCATCGTCGGCGGCAACGATACCACGCGCAATACCATGACGGGCTCGGTGCTGGCGCTGAACGAGAACCCGGAGCAGTACGACAGGCTGCGCGCCAACCCGGAACTGATCGATTCCATGGTGCCCGAAGTGATCCGCTGGCAGACCCCGCTCGCGCATATGCGGCGCACCGCACTGCAGGACACTGAAGTTGGCGGCAAGCACATCAAGAAGGGCGACCGCGTCGTGATGTGGTACGTCTCCGGCAACCGCGACGAGGAGATGTTCGAGCGGCCGAACGAGTTCGTCATCGATCGCCCGCGGCCGCGCACCCACCTCTCCTTCGGCTTCGGCATCCACCGCTGCGTCGGCATGCGCCTCGCCGAGCTCCAGCTCAAGATCGTCTGGGAAGAGATGCTGAAGCGCTTCGACCGGATCGAGGTGGTCGGCGAGCCCAAGCGGATCTATTCGAGCTTCATCAAGGGGTATGAGTCGCTGCCGGTGAGGATTCCGGGGTAGGCTCATCCTCCGTCATTGCGAGGAGCCCTTGCGACGAAGCAATCCAGACTGCCACGGCGGAAAGATTGCTGGATTGCTTCGCTGCGCTCGCAATGACGAGGTTTCGGCGACTTGTGCGCCTCGAGGCCCCAGCGGTGAACGCGGGAATACCCGGCTATAAAATTCCGGCATGACAGCTCGCGCCAGATGCGAAGGCGAGATCGCGCGCGACTGGTCTACGACACCGGCACATCTAACTCAACCTGATGTCCCACACGCCTTCCTTGCGGCAGGCGGCGACTTCCTCGCGCAGGAGGGCGGTGACTGCAACCGAGGCCGTCGAGACCGGACGGTCGATCGGAGAGGCGAATATGAGCTCGCGCGTCATCGGCTTCGAGACGACAGCCGTTTCCAGCCGCCCATCCGCGACCTCGCCGTGGACCGACGAGGGCGGCAGCAGCGCGAAGCCGAGGCCTTCCTCGACGAGACTCGTGAGCACGCGGAACGAATCCGCTTCGAGCTGGACGTTGAGCTTGATCTTGCGCTGGGCCGCCGCATGCTCGATCAGCGCACGGAGGCCGTGGGAATGACTGGGCAGCACCAGCCGTTGCCGCAGCAGCCAGCCGACATCGACGCTCTTCTTGCGCGCGAGGCCGCAGCCGCGCGGACCCACCGCGACGATGTTGTCGCGACCGAGGCTCTCCACGTTGAGATGCAGATCGGCGGAGCGGCCGTAGAGGATGGCGAGATCCATCTCGCCGCGGTGCAGCCATTCGACGAGATGGCCGCTGTAGCTCTCGACGATGCGCAGCGAAATGCCGGGAAATTTCTCGACGCAGCGCCGCGCGAAGCGCGCCGACAGCACGCAGCTCACGGTCGGGACCAGGCCGAGCACGACCTGGCCGGACGGCGGCCCCTTGGACGACTGGATGTCGTCGCGGATCTGGTCGATCTGCCGCACGATGCCGGAGGTGCGCGCCAGCAACAGGCGGCCGGCATCCGTGAGCACCATGCCGCGGCCGTTGCGGGTGAACAATTCCGTACGCAGTTCGTGTTCCAGGAGCTTGATCTGCCTGGACAGCGCGGGCTGCGCCACACGCAACGTGTCGGACGCCTTGGAGAGGCTGCCGAGCTCCGCCACGCAACTGAAGGTCCTGAGCTGACGGAAATCCATGCTTGCCAATCCTGGAAGGCTACTCCATACGCTATAGCAAATGAGCATAGGGGGCTGGCATTGTTTTCACAACGCCAGAGGATCGGCCGGCGTTATCTTAACTGCCGCACATACGGGAAACCCCATGAGTGAAGAACACCACACCGAAGATCACGCCGACATCCGCGAAGCCGTCGCAAAGCTCTGCGCGCAGTTTCCCGGCGAATACTGGCGCAAGCTCGACCGTGAGATGGCCTACCCCAAGGCTTTCGTCGACGCGCTGACCGAGGCCGGCTATCTCTCGGTGCTGATCCCCGAGGAATATGGCGGCGCAGGCCTGAAGCTTTCTGCGGCCGCCGCGATCCTCGAAGAGATCCAGCGCGCGGGCTGCAACGGCGGCGGCTGCCACGCCCAGATGTACACGATGGGCACCGTGCTGCGGCACGGCAATGACGAGCAGAAGGCAAAATACCTGCCGAAGGTCGCGAGCGGCGAATTGCGGCTGCAAGCCTTCGGCGTCACCGAGCCGACCAGCGGCACCGACACCACCTCGCTGAAGACCTTCGCACGCAAGGACGGCAATGCCGGCTACGTCGTCAACGGCCAGAAAATCTGGACCAGCCGCGCCGAACATTCCGACCTGATGCTTCTGCTGGCGCGCACCACGCCGAAGGACCAGGTCAAGAAGCGCACGGATGGACTTTCGGTGTTCATCGTCGACATGCGCGAGGCCAAGAACAAGGGCCTCGAGATCCGCCCGATCCGCACCATGATGAACCACGCCACCACCGAAGTGTTCTTTACCGACATGAAGGTGCCGGCGGAGAATCTGATTGGCGAAGAGGGCAAGGGTTTTCGCTACATCCTCTCCGGCATGAATGCCGAGCGCATCCTGATCGCGGCCGAATGCGTCGGCGATGCCAAATGGTTCATTGCGAAGGCCACCAATTACGCCAAGGAGCGCAGCGTTTTCGGCCGGCCGATCGGCCAGAACCAAGGCATCCAGTTCCCGATCGCCAAGGCCTACGCCGCGATGCGCGCGGCCGAGTTGATGGTGAAGGAAGCGACGCGCAAATACGAGGCCGGGCTCGACTGCGGCGCGGAGGCCAACATGGCAAAAATGCTCGCGGCCGATGCGTCGTGGGAAGCGGCGAATGCCTGCGTCCAGACCCATGGCGGCTTCGGCTTCGCCGAGGAGTACGACGTCGAGCGCAAATTCCGCGAGACGCGGCTCTATCAGGTGGCGCCGATCTCGACCAACCTCGTGCTGTCCTTCATCGCCGAGCACGTGCTCGGCATGCCCCGCTCGTACTGAGGCAGCACCATGGGAGCACTTGACGGGATCAGGGTGATCGCGGTCGAGCAGGCGGTGGCGGCCCCGTTCTGCTCGTCGCGGCTGGCGGATGCCGGCGCGGAAGTCATCAAGATCGAGCGGCCCGAAGGCGATTTCGCCCGCGGCTACGACGCGGCGGCCAAGGGCCAGAGCAGCTATTTTGTGTGGCTCAACCGCGGCAAGCAATCGGCGGTGGTCGATCTCGCCACCAAGGAAGGCTGCGCCGAGCTGGAGCGACTGATCGCAAGCGCCGACGTGCTGATCCAGAATCTCAAGCCGGGCTCGATGGACAAGCTTGGCTTTTCGCGCGAGCGGCTGCTGAAGGACTATCCAAAACTGATCTCGTGCACGATCACCGGCTATGGCGACGAGGGCCCCTATGCGCACCGCAAGGCCTACGACCTCCTGATCCAGGCCGAGAGCGGCCTTGCCTCGATCACCGGCAATCCCGACGGCGCCTCGCGCGTCGGCATGTCCATCGTCGATGTCGCGACCGGCGCCACCGCGCATGCGGCGATCCTGGAGGCGCTGATCGGGCGCGGACGCACCGGCAAGGGCGCCGACATCCGCATCTCCATGTTCGACGTGATGGCGGACTGGTGCACGGTGCCGTTGCTCAACTCGGAAGCCGGCAATCCGCCCAAGCGCATGGGGCTCCGCCATCCCTCGATCGCGCCCTATGGCGTGTTCACGTCGAGCGACGGCAAGGACATCCTGATCTCGATCCAGAGCGAGCGCGAGTGGAAGACGCTCTGCGCAAAGGTGCTGGACCAGCCGGATCTGCCCGCCGATCCGCGCGTTGCCAACATGGTCGAGCGCGTGCGCAACCGCGACTTCACCGACAAGACGGTCGCGGATGCCTTCGCCAGGATGACGCGCGACGAACTGCTCAAGCGGCTGTCCGATGCCGACATCGCCTTTGCCGAGGTCAACACCATGGCGGACCTCACCAAGCATCCGCATCTGCGCCGCATCGAGGTCGACACCCCGCAAGGACGCGTCAGCTATCCCGCGCCGGCGCCGATCATCGTCGGCGAGACGCGCAGCTATGGTGCCGTGCCGGCGATCGGCGAAAATCCCCAATCCAAAAAATAACAAGAGCGAGGCGTCATGACCGAGCAGCTCGACATCGATCATCTCAGGCAATGGATCGGCCGCAGCGAAGAGGCCACCGACACCGTCACCGCGCAGCTCGTGAAGGGTTTGCGCGCGACGCTGTTCCAGGAGGTCGGTTCGCCCAAGCCGGGCGATGCGGCGCCGTTCACGGTGCATTGGTGCCTGGCGCAGCCGGTGTTTCCGATGTCGATGCTCGGCCCCGACGGCCACCCCACCCGCGGCGGCTTCCTGCCGCCGGTGCCGCTGCCGCGCCGGATGTGGGCCGGCGGCGAGATCGAGTTCCTGCAGCCGCTGCGCGTCGGCGATGAATCGACGCGGAGCTCGCGCATTGCGGACGTGCAGGTGAAGACGGGATCGACCGGCACGCTGTGCTTCGTCTCGGTCGAGCACAGCATCTCCTCGCCGCGCGGCATCGCCATCCGCGAGCGGCAGGACATCGTTTATCGCGAGATGACGACCACGTCCGCGTCGGCAAAGGCGCCGCCTCCGCCGCCGAAGGCGCAGCATCGCGAGACCCATGTCTCCGACCCCGTGCTGCTGTTTCGATATTCCGCGCTGACCTTCAACGGTCACCGCATCCATTACGACCGCGATTACGTCACCAAGGTCGAGGGCTATCCGGGCCTGATCTTCCACGGGCCGTTGCAGGCGACGTTCATCATCGAGATGGCGGCGAAGCTGCGCGGCGGCAAGGCTCCGAAGAAGTTCACCTATCGCGGGGTGCAGCCGCTGTTCGAGGGCAGCGAGTTCTCCATCAACGCCAACGAGACCGCTGATGGCATGGAGCTGTGGACCGCGAACGCGGAGGGGCAGCCGACGATGAAGGGGACGGCAGTGTGGTGATAGTCTCTCCTCGTCATTGCGAGGAGCGAAGCGACGAAGCAATCCAGACTGTCACCGCGGCGGCATTCTGGATTGCTTCGCTGCGCTCGCAATGACGGCTGGGTTAGCAGCGCCGATAAACATCAGGGAACAGAAACCATGGCGAAGAACGGCAAGAGCGGCAGCAAATCCGTCACCGTCAAGCAGGCGACACTCGACCTGCTGCGCTCCTTCGGCATCAGACGCGTGTTCGGCAACCCCGGCTCGACCGAGCTGCCGTTCCTGAGCGACTGGCCCGACGACATCGACTACGTGCTCGCGCTTCAGGAAGCGTCCGCGGTCGGCATGGCCGACGGTTATGCGCAGGCGACGCGCAATGCCGGCTTCGTCAATCTGCATTCGGCCGCCGGCGTCGGCAACGCGCTCGGCAACATCTACACCGCGCATCGCAACCAGACGCCGCTGGTGATCACCGCGGGCCAGCAGGCGCGCTCGATCCTGCCGTTGCAGGCATTCCTGTATGCGGAGCGTGCGTCCGAATTCCCGAGGCCTTATGTGAAGTACAGCGTGGAGCCGGCGCGTCCCGAGGACGTGCCGGCCGCGATCGCGCGCGCCTATTACACCGCGATGCAGCCGCCCTGCGGGCCGACTTTCGTCTCGATCCCGGTCGACGACTGGGCGCATGCGGCAGCTCCCATCGAAGCCCGCAAGGTCAGCCGCGAGATCGGGCCCGAGGCTGACGCGATGAAGGCGCTGGTCACCGCGCTCGGTTCAGCCAAGCACCCTGCCCTCGTCGTCGGCCCCGGTGTCGATCGTGCCGGCGCGGTCGACCTGATGGTGCGCGTGGCCGAGAAGGCCAGGGCCAGCGTCTGGGTCAGCCCGTTTTCGGCGCGCTGCTCATTCCCGGAACGCCATCCTCAGTTCGCCGGCTTCCTGCATGCCTCGCCGGCGCAATTGTCCGACGCGCTACGCGAGCACGACCTCGTCGTCGTGATCGGCGCGCCGGTGTTCACCTTCCACGTCGAAGGCCACGCCGCGATCTTCGACGGCGGCGCGACGATCTTTCAGATCACCGATGACGCGGATGCCGCAGCGGTGACGCCGGTCGGAACCAGCATCATCGCGACGATGAAGCCGGCGCTCGCGATGCTGCTCGACCTCTTGCCCGAGAGCAAGCGCGCAGCACCGAAGGGGCGAACGCTGCCGGCGGCCCCGCAGGCCGCCGATCCGCTACCGGTCGAATTCCTGCTGCATTCGCTGTCGCAGGCGATGCCGGACGGCGCGTCGCTGGTCGAGGAAATTCCCTCGCACCGGCCGGCGATGCAAAAGTTCATGCCGATGCGCGGCCAGGACAGTTTTTACACCATGGCGAGCGGCGGCCTCGGCTACTCGCTGCCGGCCGCGGTCGGCATGGCGCTCGGCAAGCCGAACAGCCGCACGGTGTGCCTGATCGGCGACGGCTCGGCGATGTATTCGATCCAGGCACTCTGGACCGCCGCGCAGCGCAAGCTGCCGCTCACCATCTTCGTCATCAACAATTCCGGCTACGGCGCGATGCGCTCATTCAGCCAGGTGATGCAGGTGAGGAACGTGCCGGGACTGGAGCTGCCGGGGATCGATTTCGTCCGGCTCGCCGAGGGCATGGGTTGCCACGCGGTGCGGGTGAGCAAGGCAGCCGAGCTGGGCGAAGCGCTCAAGCGCGGGATGGCATTCGAAGGGACCAGCCTCGTCGAGGTGATCGTGGATTCGGCGGTGCCGGTGCTGTACGGGCAGAAGCATTAGGGGCGCACTGCGCTTCATGCCGTCGTCCTGGCGAAAGCCAGGACCCATTACCCCAGGGAGTAGTTTGGCGAAGACTTGTCGCTCGGTACTGCTACCACGGCAAGGTCGGTAGACCTCGCGGTATGGGTCCTGGCCTTCGCCAGGACGACACCGGAGGTCGTGGCGCGCCTCTTCCCTACGTCCCGAACTCGTCGCGCATCCTGGCCTGGATCTTGGCCATGCCGCCGATCCAGCGGTCGTAATTCTCGGTCTTCTTGCGCATGTAGCCGAGCACCTGCGGGTGCGGCAGGATCAGGAACGTCTCCTGTTCGAGGCCGGCGAGCACGTCCTTGGCGACCTGCTCGGGCGAGAGGTCGCCGTCGCCGGATTGCGGGCCCTTGGGGATCGAACGCAGCATGTTGGTATCGACGCCCTGGGGGCAGAGGATCGAGACACGGATGTTGTGCGCCTTGTGAGAGATCGCGAGATTTTCGGCAAAGCCGACCGCGGCATGTTTGGTGGTGGAGTAAGCCGGACTGCCGACCTGCGACAGCAGTCCCGCGGCCGAGATCGTGTTGAGGAAATAGCCGCCGCCGCGCGCCTTCATGCGCGGGATCAGATGCCGCGCCGCATAGACATGCGCCATGACATGGATAGCCCAGCTGCGCTGCCAAGGCTCATCCGAGGCCCCGCCGGCATTGACCGACATCGGGTCGAAGCCGCCGCCGATGCCGGCATTGGAGCAGAACAATTCGATCGGGCCGAACTGCCGCTCGGTCTCCTCGATGACGTGGGCAATATCCTTTTCCTGCGCGACATCGCATTTGAAGGCCGCGCCATCCACCGTGGCAGCGACTGCCCTTGCGTTGTCCGCGTCCATGTCGGCGACGACGACCTTGGCCGCACCGGCCTTGTGAAAGGCCTCGCAGAGCGCCTTGCCGATGCCGTTGGCGCCGCCCGTGACGACCACGACCTTGCCGGTCACCTGCATGCGACGTCTCCTCTTGTCTTATACCGTTTTGGCTTATTCCGCTTCGCGGAGCTTGCTCAGCTCAACACGAGGTCGAGCACCGCGGTATAATGGCACGCCGCGCCGGCCAAGACAAAGCCGTGCCAGATCGCATTCTGGAAGCGCAGCCGCCGCCAGGCATGGAAGATCACGCCAAAGCTGTAGAGCAGTCCACCCGCAAGGATGAAGCCCAGCACCAGCGCAGGCAGCGCCTTGACCACGGAATCGTAGAGCATGATGCCGCTCCAGCCCATCGCGAGGTAGATGCCGACCGCGACGCGGTCGAACCGCCCAGGGTAGAGAAGTTTCAGCACGATGCCGAGGAGTGCCACGCACCAGACGCCGGCGAGCAGCACCAGCGCGACCCCACTGTCCTTCACCTCCAGGATGAATGGCGTGTAGGTCGCCGCGATCAGGAGATAGATCGCCGAATGGTCGAAGCGCCGCAGCAGCCATTTGGCCGGCGAGACCGGCCAGAGATTATAGGTCGCCGACAACACCAGCATCGAGAGCAGGCCGGCGACGTAGATCGTGACGCCGACGATGTCGGTCGCGTCGGCAAAGAGCACCGTCAGCACCACCAGCACGGTCGCGGCAATGATGCCGCAGAGCACGCCGATCGCGTGGATCACGCCGTCTGCGATCAGCTCGGCGCGGTCGTAATGCCAGCCGACCGCGTCGGCGGCTGCGTGGACGGAGGAGGATGCGAGCTGTTTCAGTTGGAAGACGGTCATGGCAATCCGCAAGGTGAGACAATACCCTCTTGTATGGGTGTTTCGGGACCGGCGCGTCGTTCAAACGGGTGATTTGCCGACAAAGGAGGTGGAAGTATGAAGCTTGATTTTCCCCACGCAATTGCCACTTTTGTGATCGGTCACACATTTTCTGCCGCCGAGATCACTTAACGTTCAAATGGCATTCAGTTTCCAGGATATGGTCGAAGAAGCGCGGTTGTCGGCGAGGGCGCTGATCGACTATGGCGGGCACTTCTTCAACCCGACGGTGCGGCTCGGGGTCACAGGCCTGTCGCGGGCCGGCAAGACGGTGTTCATCACCGCGCTGATCCACGGTCTGACGCGCGGTGGGCGGTTTCCGGTATTCGAGGCCTATTCATCCGGGCGGATCGCGCGGGCGCATCTGGCGCCACAGCCGGACGACGCCGTGCCGCGCTTTGCCTATGAGAGCCATTTGCGCGCGCTGATCGAGGAGCGGCGCTGGCCGAGCTCGACTGTCGACATCAGCGAGCTCAGGCTCGTCATCGACTACCAGCGCCCGAACGGCGCCGACCGCACGCTGACGCTCGACATCGTCGACTATCCCGGCGAGTGGCTGCTCGACCTGCCGCTGCTCCAGAAGAGTTTTGAGCAATGGTCGGCCGAAAGCCTTGCGTTGTCGCGCGAGGCGCCGCGCGTCCATCTTGCCGCGGACTGGCACGCGCATCTCGCAACGCTCAAGCCCGAGGCGCGCGAGGACGAGCAGGCGACGCTCACGGCCGCAAAGCTGTTCAGGGGCTATTTGCAAGGCTGCCGCGACGAGCGGTTTGCGATGAGCCTGCTGCCGCCCGGCCGCTTCCTGATGCCGGGCAATCTCGCCGACACACCGGCGCTGACCTTTGCGCCGCTCGACGTGCCCGCGGGCGGCCAGGCGCCGGAGGGATCGCTGTGGGCGATGATGGTGCGTCGCTACGAGGCCTACAAGGACGTCGTGGTGCGGCCGTTCTTCCGCGATCATTTTGCCCGGCTCGATCGCCAGATCGTGCTGGCCGACGCGCTCGCCGCGTTCAACGCCGGCCCCGAAGCGCTGCACGATCTCGAAGCCGCACTCGCGGGCATTCTCGACTGCTTCAACATCGGCCGCAGCACGATCCTCTCCGGCCTGTTCCGGCCGCGGATCGACCGCGTTCTGTTCGCGGCGACCAAGGCGGATCATCTGCATCATTCCAGCCATGACCGGCTCGAGGCCGTGCTGCGCCGCGCAGTCACCCACGCGGTTGCGCGCGCGGAAACTACCGGCGCTGCGATCGACGTCGTCGCGCTCGCCGCCGTCCGCGCCACGCGCGAGGCCCAGGTCGCGCATGGCCGTGACAAATTGCCGTCGATTTTGGGAACGCCGGCCGCGGGCGAAAGCGCCGGCGGCGAGTTCTTCGACGGCAACACCGAGGTGGCAACCTTTCCGGGCGACCTGCCGCTCGATCCCGAGCCGCTGTTCAACGGCACCGATGCGTTCCGCGGGCTCTCGACCGAGGCCGCCGACAGAAGCGATTTTCGCTTCCTGCGCTTCCGCCCGCCAAAGCTCGAACGCGAGGGCGCCGACCAGCCGGCGCTGCCTCACATCCGTCTCGACCGTGCCTTGCAGTTCCTGATCGGAGACAAATTGTCATGAACGACCGATCAAAGTCACGGCGGCCGGCAACGTTCCGGCTCGACGACCCCGGTGTTGTCGTCACCGAAGCCGACGAGACGACCCGGCTCGGTCGCACCACCATCCAGATCACGCCGGAGCCCGATCCGGCGAATTTGCCGGTGCCGATCGCAACGACGCTTCCGGCGCGGCGCGGCTTTCCCTGGGGCACATTGTTCTGGTCCGGCGTTGCCGGGCTGACGCTGCTCGGGGTCGGACTCGGCGTTGTCCGTCTGATCGAGGATCTGTTTGCGCGCAGCGAAAGCCTCGGCTTCGTCGGACTGGCGCTTGCCTTCGTCACCGCGCTTGCGCTCGCGGTGGTGACCGGACGCGAGGCGTTCGGGCTGGCGCGGCTGGCAACGATCGAAAAGCTACATCAGCGCGCGGCCGCTGTTCTTGCCAGCGACGATCGCAAGGAGAGCCGAATCATCGTGCAGGATCTGCTCAAGATCGCACATCAGAACCCGCAGCTCGCGCGCGCCCGTGCCGCACTGGAGAGCCACGCCGGGGAGATCATCGACGGCGCCGACATGATCCGGCTCGCCGAGCGCGAATTGATGTCGCCGCTGGACATCGAGGCGCGGCGGCTGGTGTCATCAGCCGCGCAGAAGGTCTCGATCGTCACGGCGGTTTCGCCCCGCGCGCTGATCGACGTGTTGTTCGTGTTCGTGGCGTCGCTGCGCCTGATCCGCCAGCTCGCTTTTCTCTATGGCGGCCGCCCCGGCGCACTCGGCATGATCCGCCTGCTCCGCCACGTCATCGCCCATCTCGCCATCACCGGCGGCATGGCCGCGAGTGACAGCCTGGTGCAGCAGATGCTCGGCCACGGCATTGCGGCGAAGCTGTCGCAGCGGCTGGGCGAAGGCATGCTGAATGGATTGCTGACGGCGCGGCTGGGCCTCGCCGCGATCGACGTCACCCGGCCGCTGCCGTTCGCGGCACTGCCGCCGCCGAAGCTGTCGGATCTCGCCACGGATCTGCTGCGGAAGAAGGAAGAGGAGGAGTAGCATTCTGTTTGCCGTCCCACGCTTGCGGGGAGACGAAAGCCAGCACGCGCCACTGGAACAGCGGCGAGTTCGTCGGCGGCGACAGCTCCGGCGTCCAGCCTGAGAGCTTCTCCAGCACATAATTGTCCATCACGAGACCGCGCCAGCGGCGTTCGACTTGACCAAGCGACTCGCGCCTGGCGGGGATGTTCTCCCACAGCGATGAGCGGTTGTCCGGCTCGCGTCCGACATAAATGCCGGCGTGGCCCTTGATCCGATCCATGCCGGGATCACGAAAGTCCTGGAAGCGGCCGCGCTCGTTGATCTCGATCACGGGCACGCGGCCCCTGAAAAGCCAGCGCATCATGGCATAGGTGCGGTAGTCCGTCGTGGCGATCCAGGTCGCGCCGGTCTCGTCCAATGCGGCCTGTGCGCGCGCGGCGACCTGCTCGTAGCCGGATTCAGCGCCGACCGGATCGATCTTGCCGAGCAAATTCCAGGGCGCGGCGACGTAATAGAAGAACACGATGACGACAAAGGCGATGCCCGAGACCACTGCCGTGTTGGCCCAGAACAGCGACGCCCTGACCATCCGTGCCGATCTTCCTTCGCCCGACAGCATGGTGAGGTTGACAGCGGCGGCGGCGAAACCCACCGGCCACATGAACATCGGCCAGGTGTCGCCGACGCGGAGGGTCAGGGATTTCGCGAGGAAATAGAGAAACGGCACCAGGACCGCGGTCGACAACAAAATCGCGACCGGCTCGCGCGTGCGATAGCCGCGCCACGCCGTCATCACCACCCCCGTCAGCACCACCGGCAGCATGACGAAGCCGACCAGTCCGAATTGCAGGCCGATGTAGTCGCCGAAGGTGCGGAGCGAGATGCCGTAGCTGGTGGTGGCGCGCACGCCCTGGAAGCGGATCGCGGCCCAGTCGTGTTGCACGTTCCAGATCAGGACGGGCGAGAATACGGCGATTGCGATCAGGACCGCGAGATACGGATAGGGGCTGCGCAGCCAGCGCCAGCGCCAATCCGGCACCAGCAGAAAGGCGGCAACCGCTGGCGCGAACATGATCACGGTAAATTTCGACAACATCGCCAGCCCGGCGAACAGGCCGGCCGCGAGCCACCAGCGGCGATCGCCGCCCTGCGCAAGCCGCACCAGGCACCACATCATCGCCACCGCAAACGGGATCATGGCGACATCGGGCGCGACCTTGGCCATTAGCAGGCCGTAATAGAGCGCGGCCTCCGGCATCAGCACCGCGAGCACGACGGCGCGCACATCGTGGGTGAGGCGGCGGACGATATCTGCGAGCAGGAGCTGCGTCACCAGCATCGCGACGATGCCGCCGAAGCGCAAACCGAGCGGGGTGTCGCCGAAGATCGCGGTCCCGAACCGGATCAGCCAGGCGATGCCGGGGGGATGATCCAGGAAGCTGAGCGCCGTCTCCTGCGACCACGTCCAGTAATAGGCCTCGTCCGTACGCAGCTCGATTGCGGAGGCGTAGACCATGCGCAGCAGCGTCATCGCAGCAATGATCGCCGCGGCCATGACGAGCGGCCGGCGCGCCGCGCCTACGGGGGGCATCGTGATGTCGGGAGCTGTCGTCACGGCGGCGCTTTTCGCCAACCTGGGAGGGGGAGTCAATGTTGGGGACGGATCGACCTATTCCGCTGTCGCGATCCCAGCCCCGACGGGCAAAGCGAAGCGTGCCCACCACAAGTGCCGATTGGTGGGCACGGCGCCAAGACGCCTTCCCACCCTACGATTTCGTCACCCTGCCGCGGATGTGATCCCGCAAGCTGGCCATCCCCGGAATTAAACGCGACGCTGGCTGTTCTCCTTCATGAACTGATACAACAGAATCATGGCCGCTACCGCATCCTCACGATTTTCCGAGCTTTCCCGCGCCATCAGCGTGCGCCAGGTGCGGCTGGTCTGCGGCGTCATCCTGTTCGCCTATGTGGTCAGCCATTTCCTCAACCATGCGCTCGGCAACATCTCGGTCGATGCCATGGAGATCGGGGTCTACTACCACACTCTGTTCTGGCAGTTCCTGCCGGTTGCGATCACGTTCTACACGGCGGCGCTCACGCATATGGGGCTCGGCATCTATGCACTGTATCAGCGCCGGCAGTTCCGCTGGCGGACGGTCGAGCCGCTGCAGCTCGTGCTGGGCTTGAGCATCCCCGCGCTGGTCATGGGGCATGTGATCGGCGTGCGGCTCGGCCAGACGCTGTACGGGCACCAAAAGCTCTATCCGCAGGAACTCTATCTGTTCTTCGTTGCGTCGAACCGCATCTGGACCATGACGATCCTGCTTCTCATCGCCTGGGTGCACGGCTGCATCGGCATCTATTTCTGGCTTCGTCTCAAACCGTTCTTCACGCGCGCGGCGCCCTATCTGCTCGCGGCGGCCGTGCTGATCCCGACGCTGTCGCTGCTGGGTGTCTACCAGGGTGGCCGCAGCGTCGAGGTCGAGGCCGACGACGGGGAATGGCGGACGCACAATCTCACGCGCCGCCAGGTCGGCACGGCTGCCGAGGCCACGACGCTCGACCGCATCACCGGCGGCCTCACCGCCGGTTATCTCGGATTGCTCGCCTTGGCGCTCGCCGCACGCGGCGTGCGGGCCTTGCGCGAACGACGCGGTGGCATGATCGCGCTGTCCTACGGCAACGGCAAGACGGTGCGCGTCCCAAAGGGCCTCTCCGTGCTGGAGGCGAGTCTGCGCCACAATGTGCCGCATGCCAGCGTCTGTGGCGGCCGCGCCCGCTGCTCGACCTGTCGCATCCGCATCATCGGCGATCATGACGCCCTGCCCGAGCCGTCGCAGCGCGAGGCGTTCGTGCTCACCCGCGTCGGCACCAGCGATCCCTCGATCAGGCTGGCCTGCCAGCTGCGGCCGACATCAGATCTCTCCTTCTTCCAGCTCTTCACCGCGCATACCCTGACGGCGAGCACACAGGCCTCGACGCCCGCCAGAATCGGCCAGGAGCGCTATCTCGTCAGCCTGTTCGTAGACATGCGCGGCTCGACGCAGCTGGCCGAGAAGCGGCTGCCGTTCGACACCGTGTTCATCGTCAACCGCTTCCTCGGCGCCGTCTCGCAGGCCGTGATCGAGAATGGCGGCCAGCCGAACCAGTTTGTCGGCGACGGTATGCTGGCGCTGTTCGGGCTGAGCGCCGATCCACAAGAAGCCTGCCGGCAGGCGCTGAAGGCCGCCGCCGGCATCGCCAGGCAAATCGACGATCTGAACGAGCTCCTGAGCCACGATCTGCGCCAGCCGATCCGCTTCGGCATCGGCATCCACGGCGGCGAGGTCATCATCGGCGACATCGGCTATCGCGATCACATCGTATTCACGGCGCTGGGCGATGCCGTCAACGTCGCGGCCCGCCTCCAGGACATGACCAAGACACTGGCCTGCGAAGCGATCGTCTCGGAGGAAGTCCGCCGCACCGCGGGCCTTGCCGACGATGCGCTGCCGCAGCAGGAGGTCGCGATCCGCGGCCGCGACGAACCGATGGCCGTGCGCGTCGTCGCGGACGCGAGGGAGCTGTCGGCACTCGTCGACCACGGCGAACGCGTCGCGGCGTAACACCGGCTTGCTGCAACGCAACGACATGGGCCTGCTGCGAAAGCACGAATTGACTTCAACTGAGTCGTTGCGACACATGAGTGCGAGATCGCGGTGATGACCGTGATCCACCGAAAAGCTCCGGGAGGAGACCACATGTTCGATCGACGCGACCTGCTCAAAGGAGCGGGCCTTGCCGCTGTTGCGACTGCACTGAACTCGACCAAAGCGCTGGCACTCGACACCGTCGCCCTGCCCTTCGCCAATGGCGAACGGCCTTTGGTGAAATATCCGCAGAAGCGGCCGATGATCGGCCTGACCAGTCGCCCGCCGCAGCTCGAGACGCCGTTCACGGTCTTCAACGACGGCCCGATCACGCCGAATAACGCGTTCTTCGTGCGCTATCACCTGTCCGACCTGCCCTACAGTCTCGACCCCGACAAGTTCACGCTCGAGGTCAAGGGCAAGGTCGACAAGCCGCTCAAGCTGTCGCTGAAGGACATCAGGAAGATGAAGGCGACCGAGATCGTCGCCGTCAACCAGTGCTCCGGCAACAGCCGCGGCTTCCTGGATCCGCGGGTGGCCGGCGGCCAGCTCGCCAACGGCGCGATGGGCAATGCGCGCTGGCGCGGCGTGCCGCTGAAGGCGGTGCTGGCGATGGCGGGCGTGCAGAGCGGCGCCAAGCAGGTCACCTTCAACGGCATGGACGGTCCGGTCAGCGACAAGACGCCCGATTTCGTCAAGGCGCTCGATATCGATCACGCCAGCGACGGCGAGGTGATGCTGGCCTATGGCATGAACGGCGAGGACCTGCCGTTCCTCAACGGCTTTCCGCTGCGCCTGATCGTGCCCGGCTATTTCGGCACCTATTGGGTCAAGCACCTCAACGAGATCACCGTCATCGACAATGTCTATGACGGCTTCTGGATGAAGTCGGCCTATCGCATTCCGGACACGCCGAACAATGCGGTCGAGCCGGGCACTGCACCGAAGGCGACGATCCCGATCAACCGCTTCACCATCCGCTCCTTCATCACCAGCGTCCCCGACGGAGCCAAGCTGAAAGCAGGCGGCACGACGCTGCGCGGGATCGCCTTCGACGGCGGCAAGGGTATCAAGGAGGTCGCGGTCTCCACCGACGGCGGCAAGACCTGGACCGGCGCCAAGCTCGGCAAGGATCTCGGCAAATACTCATTCCGTGAATGGACGCTGCCGGTGAAGCTCGCGGCGGGCTCTCACGAGCTCAAGGTGCGCGCCACTGGCAATGGCGGCGAAACCCAGCCGGATACGCCGCGCTGGAATCCGGCGGGTTACTTGCGCAACGTCGTCGAAACCGTCCGCGTCACCGTGGCTTGAGGGGAATGATCATGCAGCGCACCGCTCTTCTCGCCATTTCGCTCGCGCTCGCCGCCGTGGTGGGTTCTGCACTTGCAGCACCGGTCAATTACAAGACCCCCGATGAGGTCGCGGCGTTCAAGCCCGGGCCCAATCTTGAAGTCGTGCAGGGCAATTGCAGCGCCTGCCACTCCGCCGACTACATCAACACGCAGCCGCCGATGAAGGACAAGAAAGGTTTCTGGCAGGCCGAGGTCACCAAGATGATCAAGGTCTATGGCGCGCCGATCGACGATGCCGATGTCGGCAAGATCGTCGATTATCTGGCCGCGACTTATTGACGGATGGCACGCGGCGCGCGGACCAAGTGACCGCGAAACGGGCAAATCCGGCAAAAACGCCGCGAAGTTGAGCGGAATTCGGCGAAAGGCGGATGTGGTTTGAGCTACCAAGCCAGCCACATTCCGCGTATCGTATTAGACCGAACCGGCCGGTTGGCGGGGACTGGCGGTTCGCGATCTCGGAGGAAGACCCGCGGAGAAGTCGTGATGGCTAAAGGTACGGTCAAGTGGTTCAACCCGACGAAGGGTTATGGATTTATCCAGCCTGCGTCGGGCGGCAAGGATGTGTTCGTGCATATCTCGGCAGTGCAGAAAGCCGGCCTGTCGTCCCTGAACGAAGGGCAGACGGTGGAATATGAAGAGATCGCAAACCGAGGCAAAAGCTCCGCAGAGAACCTCAAAGTATAAGCCCGGCGGCTTTCGCTAACTCCCGGATCGATCCGGGAGCCGGGCCAAGAAAATTTCAGAAGACGGTCAGTGCATTCGACGACAGGCGTTGCGATTGCACACGGAGAACTATTTGTCCCGCGAAGATCGCCCGTTCAACGCCACAGCAATGACAATCGCGACAGCACTTCGTTAGTCCACCGGCAATGGTGCGTCGCGCTTGATCTCTTCCATCACCGCATAGGTTCGCGTTTCGCGCACGCCGGGCATCGACAGCAAGGTCTCGCCGAGGAAGCGCCGATACGCGGTCATGTCTGCCAGCCGCGCCTTCACAAGATAGTCGAAGCCGCCGGCAACCATGTGACACTCCAGCACCTCGGGCGCGAGTTTCACCGCGCGGGCAAAACGCTCGAAATGATCAGGCGTGGTCTTGTCGAGCAGCACTTCGACGAACACCAGGAGCCCAAGGCCGAGCCGGTGCGGGTTGAGCCGCGCCCCATAGCCCTCGATAAAGCCCTCTCGCTGCAAACGCTTCAGCCGCTCGCCGATCGAGGTCGGCGACAGCCCGATGCGCTCCGCGAGCTCGACATTGGCGATTCGCCCGTCCTGCTGCAAAATCGAGAGGATCTTCCGGTCTGTGCGATCTAATTCCATACTTTATGAGGTTAAATGGCTGCGAGGCTTCATTTCCTAAGCCAGATCAGCTAAATTGTCTATCGAGCTAAGATAACGCCGGCATTATCCTGGATCGGAGCCACAGGACACGCCATGCCGAACATTCCGCCTCCCTTCTCCGCAACCTACACGCCCGATGATGCCGATATCGCCGCGCGCCTTTTGCCGTCTGCGCATCTCGGCCCGCCGCAGGAGGCGCGGATCGACCGCACCGCGACGCGGCTGATCGAAGCCATCCGCAAGCGCGACGACCGGCTTGGCGGCGGTCTTGGCGGGGTCGAGGACATGCTGCGGGAGTTCGCGCTCTCGACCAAGGAAGGCCTCGCTTTGATGGTGCTGGCGGAGGCGCTGCTACGCGTGCCTGACGCGCGCACCGCCGACCGGTTCATCGAGGACAAGCTCGGCGAGGGCGACTTCATCCACCACGAGACCAAGTCCACGGCCTTCCTGGTCAACGCCTCGGCCTGGGCATTAGGCCTCTCGGCGCGGGTGATCCAGCCCGGCGAGACGCCCGACGGCACCATCGGCCGTCTCGTGAAGCGGCTGGGCGCACCCGCCGTGCGCACCGCCACGCGCCAGGCGATGCGGCTGATGGGCAATCATTTCGTGCTGGGGGAGACCATCGCGCAGGCCCTGGAGCGGGCCCGGCCGCGCTCGGGTGAGAGGGCGCGCCATTCCTTCGACATGCTCGGCGAAGGCGCACGCACGGCCACCGACGCCAGGCGCTATTTCGACGCCTATGCCAGTGCCATCGAGACGATCGGCAAGGCGGCCGGCAACCATCCCCTGCCCGACCGGCCCGGCATCTCCGTCAAGCTCTCGGCGCTGCATCCGCGCTTCGAGGCGATCAGCCGCGACCGCGTGATGAGCGAACTGGTGCCGCAATTGCTGGACCTGGCGCAACGCGCCAAGGCCCATGATCTCAACTTCACCGTCGATGCCGAGGAAGCCGACCGGCTGGAATTGTCGCTCGACGTGATCGCGGCAACGCTCGCCGATCCCTCGCTTGCCGGCTGGGACGGATTTGGCCTCGCGATTCAGGCTTACCAGAAGCGCGCCGGCGACGTGATCGACTATGTCGATGCGCTCGCCCGCGCGCATGATCGCAAGCTGATGGTGCGGCTGGTCAAGGGCGCCTATTGGGACACCGAGATCAAGCGCGCGCAGGAGCGCGGGCTCGAAGGCTATCCCGTGTTCACCCGCAAGGCGATGACGGATCTGAACTACGTCGCCTGCGCTCAAAAGCTGTTGAGTCTGCGGCCGCGGATCTTCCCGCAATTCGCCACCCACAACGCGCTGAGCGTCGCGACCGTGCTGGAGCTTGCCGGTGCGAACGGCGGCTTCGAATTCCAGCGCCTGCATGGCATGGGCGAGGCGCTCTACGAGCAGCTCGCCAAGGATCACCCCGAGATTGCCTACCGCACCTACGCCCCGGTCGGCAGCCATCGCGACCTGCTCGCTTATCTGGTGCGGCGACTGTTGGAGAACGGTGCCAACTCCTCCTTCGTGGCACAGGCGTCCGATTACCGCGTGCCGGTTACGGCGCTGTTGCAACGCCCGGCGGATGCCGTCGTCCGGCCGCAGCAGGCGTCCCATCCGAAAATTCCGCTGCCGGGCGATCTGTTCGCGCCGGAACGGCGCAATTCGCGCGGCGTCGAATTCGGCGCGCGCGCCGCGCTCGAGCGGTTGCTGACCGAGGTCAAGGCCGAGACGATCGACTTTAAACCTGTCACTGAGGCAACGCCGGATCAGGCCAATGCGGCAGTGGCTGCAGCGCGCGCCGGCTTTGCCGCCTGGAGCCGGACACCCGCAGCCACGCGCGCGGCGGCGCTGGAGCAGGCAGCGCATCTTCTGGAGAACCGCGCGCCCCATTTTATCGCGCTGCTGCAACGCGAGGGCGGCAAGACGCTCGACGATGCGCTGTCGGAGCTGCGCGAGGCCACCGACTTCTGCCGCTATTATGCCGCGCAGGGCCGCAAGCTGTTCGGCAACGATGTGGCGATGCCGGGTCCGACCGGCGAAAGCAACGCGCTTGCCATGCGCGGCCGCGGCGTCTTCGTCGCGATCTCGCCATGGAATTTTCCGTTGGCGATCTTCCTCGGCCAGGTCACGGCCGCGCTGATGGCCGGTAACAGCGTGGTGGCCAAGCCCGCGGAGCAGACCCCGCGCATCGCGGTCGAGGCGGTGCGGCTGCTGCACGAGGCCGGCATCCCCGCAACCGCGCTGCACCTCGTCGCCGGCGACGGCCGCGTCGGCGCCGCGCTGGCCGCGCACCCCGATATCGCCGGAATCGTCTTCACCGGTTCGACCGAGGTCGCGCGCAGCATCAACCGAGCGCTGGCTGCCAAGGACGGGCCAATCGTGCCGCTGATCGCGGAGACCGGCGGCATCAACACCATGATCGCGGATGCGACTGCGTTGCCCGAGCAGGTCGCAGACGATGTCGTCACCTCGGCGTTTCGTTCCGCCGGCCAGCGCTGCTCGGCGCTGCGGCTGCTGTTCGTGCAGGGGGACGTCGCCGACCGCATGATCGAGATGATCGCGGGCGCGGCGCGCGAGTTGAAGATCGGCGACGCCAGCGACGTCGCGACCCATATCGGCCCGGTGATCGATGTCGAGGCCAAGCAGCGCCTCGATGCGCATATCGCACGAATGAAGAGAGAGGCGCGGCTGCACTTTGCCGGCACCGCGCCGAAGGGCTGCTTCGTGGCGCCGCATATTTTCGAGCTTGGGGATGCCGGCCAGCTGACCGAGGAGGTGTTCGGCCCGATCCTCCACGTCGTGCGCTACCCTGCCGAAAATCTCGAACGCGTCCTGCAAGCCATCGAGCGCACCGGCTACGGGCTGACGCTCGGCATCCATTCCCGCATCGACGATACCATCGAGGCGATCGTCGACCGCGTCCAGATCGGCAACATCTACGTCAACCGCAACATGATCGGCGCCGTCGTCGGCGTGCAACCGTTCGGCGGCAACGGCCTCTCCGGAACCGGCCCGAAAGCCGGCGGCCCGCACTACCTCGCGCGCTTTGCGACCGAGCAGACCGTGACGATCAACACCGCAGCAGCCGGCGGCAACGCTGCCCTGCTCGCAGGGGATGAGTGAGGCGCGGCGAGGAGCGTTGCATCCCGCCGAAACATCGGTCTAATGCTGCCCGTGACGGGCCCTCGCCAATTCCAGCGCGCGGGAAACAACACGAGCGAGGGAGCAATTCCGCGATGGAAAAGGGCATTTTTGCAGGGCTCAAGGTGCTGGATTGCGCGAGCTTCATCGCAGCACCAGCGGCCGCGACCGTGCTGTCGGATTTCGGCGCCGATGTCGTCAAGATCGAGCCGCCCGGTGCCGGCGATCCCTACCGCAACCTGCCCAACATTCCGGGCTATCCGACCAGCGAGCACAATTTCGCCTGGCTGCTGGAGGCCCGCAACAAGAAGAGCATCGCGCTCGACCTCGCAAAGCCGGAGGCGCAGGCCGTGCTCTACAAGCTCGTGGAAGAGGCCGACGTCTTCATCACCAACATGCCGCCGCCGGTGCGCACCAAGCTCGGCATCACCTATGACCACCTCGCCCATCTCAATGATCGCCTGATCTACGCCTCCTTCACCGGCTATGGCGAGAAAGGCGAAGAGGCCAACAAGCCCGGCTTCGACAGCAACGCCTATTGGGCGCGCTCCGGCCTGATGGACCTCGTCCGCGCCGACACCGACACGACGCCGGCCCGCTCGGTCGCCGGCATGGGCGACCATCCCTGCGCCATGGCGTTCTACGGCGCCATCGTCACCGCGCTGTACCAGCGCGAGAAGACCGGCAAGGGCTCGCATGTCGCCTCCAATTTGATGGCAAACGGCGTGTGGGCTGCGAGCGTGCTGGCGCAGGCAAAGCTCTGCGGCGCCAAGTTCGCCGAGCGGCGGCCGCGCGAACGCGCGTTGAACGCGGTCGCCAACCACTATCAGTGCAAGGACGGTCGCTGGCTGATCCTGTCGCTGCTGAGCGAGGAGAAGCAGTTTCCGACGCTGGCCAGGTGTCTCGGCCGCGAAGACCTCATCACCGATCCGCGTTTCGCTACCAAACCCGACCGCCACGCCCGCTCCGTCGAGCTGATCAAGATCTTTGACGAGACCTTCGCGACCAGGGATCTCGCCGAATGGCGCAAGATCCTCGACGGCAACGGGCTGGTGTTCGGCATCGTCGGCATCCTGGACGACATCCCGAACGACAAGCAGATGCTCGACAACGAGGTGCTGGTGCCGTTCGAGAACGACACCATGCTCACCATCTCCAGCCCGATCTGGATCGACGGCGCCAAGAAAGTGCAGCCGCGCAAGCCGCCCGGCGTCGGCGAGCACAGTGACGAGATTTTGCGCGGCGCGGGATACGACGAGGCCGCGATCAAGCAGCTGCGGTCGCAGGGAGCGGTGGGATAGGCAATACGCTGCCACAACCCCGTCATTGCGAGCGCAGCGAAGCAATCCAGAATCCCGCCGCGGACGCATTGCTGGATTGCTTCGCTACGCTCGCAATGACGATGTCGGGAGATCGCGGTATAATAGTCGGCAAAGTAATCGCGAGGTCCCATGCCCAGCTACCGCCTGCACTACTTCCCCGAATCCGGCAACAGCTACAAGCTGGCGCTGATGCTGACGCTTTGCGGCGAGAGGTTCGAGCCGGTCTGGACCGACTTTGCCGGCGGCGTCACGCGCACGCCGGAATGGCGCAAGAGCGTGAACGAGATGGGCGAGATTCCCGTGCTCGAGGTCGACGGTGTGAAGATGACGCAGACCGCGCCTCTCCTGCTCAAGCTTACCGAGCAGTACGGGCGTTTCGGTGCCGAGACCGAGGAGGAAAAGTTCGAGCTGCTGCGCTGGCTGTTCTGGGACAACCACAAACTCACCGGCTACATGGCGACCTACCGCTTCATGCGCGCCTTCACGCAAAGTAACGATCCGCAGGTGTTGAAACACTTTCGCAGGCGGCTCGAAGACTTCCTCGGCATTCTCGACGGCCATCTCCAGCACAATGAATTCGCGATCGGCACCAGGCCGACCGTCGCCGATATCTCGATGATGGCCTATCTGCACTATCCGAGCGACGAGCACGGCTTCGATTTCGCGGAAAGCTATCCCGCCATCCACGCCTGGCTTGGCCGCATGGCCGCACTGCCCGGGTGGAAGCCGGCCTACGAGCTGCTGCCCGGCAAGCGGATGACGAACTACGCGAAGTGAGCGTGCCGACTACTTCAGCGCCAGCCAGCCGAGCGTGAACAGGATTCCACCGATGATGACGACGACCGTGACAGCCCAGGTGCTGACGCGGATGCTGCCGGTGACCTGCTTGGCCTCTTCATTCTGCGCGATCTCGCGATTGCGCTCCTTGTTGGCTTCGCTGGAGTCCGTCATGGGTCATCCAAACCGGTTGTGGGCTTTATCTTGCGCGTGATCTTCGGAAAACCGCTGCACACTTTGCGCTGGCGCGGCCCTCCGGGTCCGGATCACGCGCTAACGCGTCTTGATGAAGCACATGCCGATGCGGCGCGAGGCCGCGGCAGCCTGACAGGTCAATCCTTTAGCACAGTTCCATGACGTAAAACTCCTGTCGGCCGATCCCGATCCCGCATTTTCCAGGGAACAATGCGCGCCCCAGCCGTCCTGATATTCGGTCCCGGCCAGCTCAGTGCGGCCGCGGGTCTGCGGCCGGCTGGCAAATCCACGTGAGAAATCAGGACGTTTGCCTGCGGCCATCGCAGTCAGGATGTCGCGGCGGCGGACCTGGTCGCCAAGAAAATGCGGCGAGACCGGCACGATGGCGGCATTGGACGGCTTGTCCGCAAGCCAATCGACGCCTGGGAAATGAAAGCCGCCGATGCCGCGGGTCTGGTGGCACCCGGCGCAGGTGACGTCATTGAGGCGGCGCTGGAAGCCCGCGACCGAGCGGACGTTCTGCAGATCGATGCCACGCGCCGCAGCCTGCTTCAGCGCACCAACCACGTCATTGTCGGAGAAGACCGGCTCGCCTTGTCCCTCTCCGTTGCCCTCCCCTTGCATCATCCCGAACTCCGGCTGCAACGGAGAAGCATCGAGGCCGGCGGGCGTCGGCACGATTGCAGCCTTGGCGAGGAATTTCTCCGGGATCAGCACCGTGCCGCGATCGAAGTCGCGAAGATGATCGGGCGCAAGAAGCCAATCCCTGAAGTCGCGCCGGAGATCATTGTCGGCGAGAATGCGGTCGCGGTCGATCTGGTTCTCCAGCGTCGATTCCGCGAACGTCTTCGAGACAGCGTCGTACTTGAACACCTTGAGCAGATAGTCGGAGCGGAAATCGTGCAGCGCTGATTTCGCTGCAACCGATATCTGAACGTTGGTCTCGATGCGATCGAGCATCGCATCGTAAGGGAAGAAGTCGCTGCCGATCAGCCCCTGCCAGTCGCCATTGCTGAGCCAGCGTCGCGCGACCTCGGCGCAGGTGATCGGCTTGCCGCTCCCGTCCATCTGGCGCGCGTCGCGCGCCTTCATCACCAGATTGAGCGTCATCGGCAGCCGCGTGGCTGTCCTGCCGCCGTCCGGTTTGGTCTCGAAACGCGCAAGACGATAGATCAGCCTGATCTCGCCGCAAGAGTCTTCCGAGACATAGGCCCGGTCCATGCGGTTGACGATGCCGGCCAGCACGAAACGGGTGTCGCGGGATTTCAGATTGGCCCGATCGAACAATTGTACGTCGAAGCCCTCGCCGACGCCGATGGTCTCGGTCGAATATGCCGCCTTCTGCCGCGCGACGTAGCGGTCGATCTCGGCGTCGATTGCGGGGCGAATTTCCTTGAGCTGCGACAGCCACGAAAACATCAGATCGGTCGTCAGCGCAAAGTTCGCGTTCCGCTCCGGCCACAACAGGCGTGAGATCGTGAGCGCATCGTGCTGGTCAAGCTCGCGCAGGAGATCGGGATCGGTGATCGCCGTGCCGCGTGCCAGTTGCGCGTTCTCCGCGGCCAACAACGACACGATGCCGCCGAAAAATACGGCAGCAGCAACGAGAATTCGCAAGGCGCGGCTCATGCCTCAGGTAACACCGCGCAGGGACGACTATTCAAGCAAAAAGGCGCTTCACCTGGTGGTGAAGCGCCTCTTCGAAAGTCGGATGATGAGCGGCTCAGCGCGCGACGATCAGCCCTTTGCTGGTGACGACCACCCAGCGGCCGTCCTGGCGGCGGATCGCATCAACACGGCCGACGCCCGGGATGGGGTCACCGGCATAAACCTCGTAGAGCCCACCGCGGCCCTCGACCAGTGCACCGCCGTTGGAGACGTCGCGCAGCACCCAGCCTTCGACCGTCGGCAGCCTGCCGACCTCGGTCTTGGGTGCGGCGGGAGCCGGCGCAGCTGCCGCGGTCGCAACTTGGGTCGGCGCGATCGAGCCGGTGGTCTCACGGGCCGGCACGGCGGCTGCGGCCTGGGCGGGCGCCGCCGGCGGAGTGGCACGGAGCTTGTCGACGGTCTCGGACAGCTTCGCGATTTTGGCCATCGGCTCGGCTTGCGCCTTCTCGAGCTTGTCGAGGCGGTCGTTGGTCCGGTTGAACTGGCCGAGGCCGGTCTTGGAGGTGTGCTCGACATTGGCCTTGAGCGCGACGACATCGGCATCGATCCGGGCGACCGAGGATTCCAGCGCGCTGGTGTCGGCGACCTGTGCCGGCGCGGGGCTTGCGAAGTGCATCATCCCTGCGGTCGCGAGCGCGCCGCTGATGGCGCCGACACTGGCCGCAATCGCCACCACCGCGGCCATCGCCGACAGGCGGCGCTTGCCGCCGGTCTCGCGCGGCTCGTCCGCCTTCACATGCGGCGCAAACTCCTCACCGCCCCAAGACCGCTCCGCGGGTGCCATGACGATGAGCTTGCCGGGCTTTGGCTCGGACCTGGTTTCTGGCTTGGGCTCGGCTTTGGTTTCGAACTTCGGCGTCTCGATCCTCGATGCCTCGATTTTTGGGGGCTCGACCTTGATTGGATCGGGCTTGACCGGATCAGGCTTCGGCGGCGTCTCGTGGTCGGGGGCAATCGAGGGGGCCTCGATGCCGGCAGCAGCCTCGATGGCCTGCGGCACGGTCGCTGCGGCTACGACGACGCCAGTATCCTGGGCGGCCTGCTCGGGCATTGGTTCGCTCACGGCTCAAATACTCCAGTCTCGGTTGACCTTTTGGTAACTTTCATTGCTTGCGAATTCCTTACCTGCGGACCCGCTTACCAAAATTTTAGGAACTCATCCGGGGCCGAATTGGGCCGGGAAAGTGGAACCGGTGTGACGGCGTGCAACAAATCGTCAGCCGATGCTGCCCTGCGGTAGGGCACGCTCCCGCCAGAACAGGCTGTTTGCCCGCCCCTGTTACCCCGCTAACATGACTGCCTGTCAGCCAGAACGGCTGCAGAGGCCCTTGGGGGGTGTCATGACGATCGAGAAGTGCATCAACGAGTTTGGCGTCGATGACATCATCTTCGAGGAAGGCTCGACCGGCCGCGAGCTGTACGTTGTCCTCGACGGGGAGGTCGAGATCGCCAAGTTCAGCGGCGCCAGCAAGACCAGCATCATCAAACTCGGCAAGGGCGAATTCTTCGGCGAGATGGCCGTGATCGACGGCTCCGCACGTTCGGCGACCGCGATCGCGGCGGCGCCGAACACGAAGGTGATGAGAGTCAACCACGCCCGCTTCGTCTATCTCGTCAGCCAGCAGCCGGCGTTTGCGCTGATGGTGATGGATGCGCTGTCGAAGCGCCTGCGCGCCGCCAACGCGGTCAGCTACCGGGCGGCCCAATCATGAGCGACGGCAAGCCGACGGCCTTTCCGGTCCTGATGAAGAACGACACCTGCTCGCTGATCCAGGCGGCGGACGACGTCTACCAGATCCGTTTCTCCAATCGCGCCGCCAATGTCTATCTCGTGCGCGGCTCGGCGCGGACCATCCTGATCGATACCGGGCTGTCCTCGAATTATGCGGCGATGGTCGAATGCCTGAACTTCGTCGGCTGCCCGCCGGAGAAGATCGACATGGTGGTGCTCAGCCACGAGCATCTCGACCACATCGGCGCGGCCTGGCACTTCAACGAACGCCGCACCTTCGTCGCCGCCCATCGCCTCGCCGCCAACAAGATCATGCTGCGCGACGACTTCTCGATGCTGCGAAAGATGTTCAACGAGCCGAACGTGCCTGTTAATATCGACATCTGGCTCGAAGAAGGCAATCTGATCGACCTCGGGAATTTCCGTCTCAACGTGATGCACACGCCCGGCCACACCTCGGCCTGCATCACGCTGTTCGATCAGGACAAGGGGCTGTTGTTCGCCGCCGATACGCTCATGCCAGGCGGCGTGATGGGCGGCGTGTTCGGCTCGGGCAGCATCGCCGACTACATCGAATCGCTGGAGCGGCTCAAAGGATTGAACGCGAAGATCCTGCTATCAGGCCACGGCCGGCTGTCGGACACGCCACAGGAAGACGTGCGCATCGCCATCGCGCGCTCGCACGGCTTGCTGGAGGACACCGCACAATTGTTCGACGCGCTGGATGCGCGCTCGAACTTCGAGCCGATCATGCAGTCCGTGCGGGATCTGAACAAGCTGGATGATTAGGTGGGCTGGCGGCTGCGTGTGACTCTTTGCGAAAGAAGCACGGCGCTTCAGCATCGTCATTGCGAGCGCAGCGAAGCAATCCAGAGTCTCACCGCGGACACAGTCTGGATTGCTTCGCTACGCTCGCAATGACGGAGTGTAGGGTTATCAGCCGGGACTACATCACCACCGGCGCATCCGGCAGCTCGTTCGCATGGGGGCCCTGCGGCGGGAAATGCTTTGCCAGCTCGCGGGACACCGCCTCGATCCCGCCGATCACGCCGCGCTCGAATTGCCCTGACCTGAACTCCGCCTCCATCGCGCGGCAGATGCTCTCCCAGCCCTCGGCGCCAACCTTCGCATCGATACCGCGGTCGGCGATGATCTCGACATCGCGGTCGGCGAGCAGGAGATAGATCAGGACGCCGTTGTTGTGCGCGGTGTCCCAGATGCGCAGTTGCGAGAACACGTCGAGCGCCCGCTCGCGCGCCGGCTGGTTGCGAAACAGCGGGCCGCCATCGAGCGCGCCTTCGACCACGAACCGCACCTGGCCGGAATGCATGGCTTCGCCACGCTTGATCGCCTGCTCGATGCGGTCGAGCACGTCTTTCGGAAACACCTGCTTGGCACGCCAATGATGCTGGAGCAGATGCCGGGTGACGCGCCTGATGCTCATGACCTACCAGCTCCCCGAAGCACCGCCGCCGCCAAAGCTGCCGCCACCGCCGCTGAAGCCGCCGCTCGACGACGACCCGCTGCTCCAGCCGCCGGATGACGAGCCGCTCGACCACGAGCCGCGACGCGAGGATCCCGTGCCCGATCCCGCCCCAAACAGATCGGCAATAAACGTCAGGACAGCGCCGAGCAAACCGACACCCAGTCCAATGATCGCAGAGCCGATCACGAACCAGGCGATGACACCAACGATCGCTCCGGTTATCCCCGAACCGAACAGCCGCCCGAACATGGAGCGCAGGATACCGCCGATGACCAGCGGGCCGAACAGCAGAAAGAAAAAGAGCGGCTCGATGTCGTTCCAATCGCCGAAATTCACGCTCCGCGAGGGCGTCGGCAGCGGCTCGCCATCGATGACGCGGATCATGCGATCGACGCCCGCCGTGATGCCGCCGGCGAAATCGCCACTCCTGAATTTCGGCGTGATGGCTTCGTCGATGATGCGCCGCGACGTGACGTCGGTGAGCGCGCCCTCGAGGCCGTAACCGATCTCAATGCGGAGGTGCCGGTCGTTCTTGGCCACCACGAGGATGGCGCCGTCGTCGACCTTCTTGCGTCCGATCTTCCAGGCCTCCGCAACGCGGATCGCGAACTGCTCGATGGTCTCCGGATCCGTCGTCGGCACGATCAGGACGACGAGCTGGCTGCCTTTGCGGGTCTCGAAGTCCTGCAGCTTTTGCGACAGCGCGGCGATGTCGCCGCTGGAGAGCGTGCCGGTCTGATCGACCACGCGGCCGGTGAGCTGGGGTATGGCGACGTCGGCTGAGGCAGGAAGCGCAAAGGTGAACAGGAGCGCGACCGTGATGGCAACACGCCACCACACACTCGCTGTCATCGCCCGGCTCGACCGGGCGGTCCAGTATTCCAGAGACGCCAGCGGGATATGGTGAAGCCGCGGCGTACTGGATTCCCCGCTTTCGCGGGGAATGACAGTGGCGGGTGGGGTATGCATCGGGGTCGAAGGCACTTACTTCGATGGCGCCGGATTGAAATCGACCTTCGGTGCGGTCGAGATTTCCTTCTCGTTTGCGACCGAGAAGTTCGGCTTCTCCTTGTAGCCGAACACCATCGCGGTGACGTTGCTCGGGAACGAACGGATGGTGACGTTGTAGTCCTGCACCGCCTTGATGTAGCGATTGCGCGCCACCGTGATGCGGTTCTCGGTGCCCTCGAGCTGCGACATCAGATCCTTGAACAGCGCATCCGACTTGAGCTGCGGGTAGTTCTCGGTGACCACGAGCAGCCGGGACAGCGCGCCGGAGAGCTCGCCCTGGGCCGCCTGGAATTTCTGGAATGCGGCGGGATCGTTCAGCACCTCGGGCGTCGCCTGGATGCTGCCGACCTTGGCGCGGGCATTGGTGACGCCAAGCAGCACGTCCTTCTCCTGCTGCGCAAAACCTTTCACCGAGTTGACGAGGTTGGGCACGAGATCGGCGCGGCGCTGATACTGGTTCACGACCTCGGACCAGTTGGCCTTGATCTGCTCGTCCTCGCTCTGGATCGCGTTATAGCCGCAATTGGTGAGGCTCAACGAGGCCAGCGCCGCCAGCACGGTCAGGATCTTGCGCATCAAATTTCTCCCGGTGGAATCGGGCGCAAGCTACCAGATTGCGCGCGCGAGATGCCAGACATCTTGCGTCCTGGCCGTGGCCTGTGAAAAGCGGCCGATGTACGCAAGCCTCTTGCTTAATCCTGGCTGTAATAGTCAACTTGAGGGAACAATAATGCCAGGTCGGGAACGCCAGGGGAACGCGATGAGCTCGTTCGAGACCATCCTCGTGGAGAGGCCGGAGCCGGCGATTGTCCGGGTCGTGATGAACCGGCCCGACGCGCGCAACGCGCAGAACCTGCAAATGACCTACGATCTCAACGCCGCCTTCGATCAGGCGGTGCAGGACGACGCGGTCAAGGTGATCATTCTCGCCGGCAATGGTCCGCACTTCTCCTCAGGCCATGACCTGCGACCCGGCAGCAAGAATGAAGCGGGCGTGGATTTTCCGCCGATCGGAAATTGGGGCGGCTTCGCCGAAGCAAACGCTCATGGCCGCTTCGCGCGCGAGCAGGAGATCTATCTCCAGATCACGCGGCGCTGGCGCAACCTCGCCAAGCCGACCATTGCCGAGGTGCACGGCAAATGCATCGCCGGCGGCCTGATGCTGGCCTGGGCGTGCGATCTCATCGTCGCCAGCGACGATGCGCAGTTCTGCGATCCCGTGGTCACCATGGGTGTCTGCGGCGTCGAATGGTTCGTGCATCCCTGGGAGCTCGGCCCGCGCAAGGCCAAGGAATTTCTGTTCACGGCCGATAGCTGGAGCGCGCAGGAGGCGCATCAACTCGGGATGGTCAACCGGGTCGTGCCGCGCGCAGAGCTGTCATCCGCCGTGCTGGCGCTGGCGCGCAAAATCGCGTCAAAACCGTCCTTTGCGCTGAAGCTGACCAAGGAGGCGGTGAATCGTTCGGTTGACGTGATGGGCCAGCCCGCCGCGATCGACCAGGCCTTTGCGCTGCATCAGCTCTGTCACGCCCACAATCTTCAGGAATTCGGCATGATTGTCGATCCATCCGGCCTGCACCCCTCCGTGCGCAAGCCGCCAGCGGCCGCGGAGTAGACGGGATGGATCTCAATCTCACCGACGAGCAACGGCTGCTGCGCGAAAGCGCGGAGCGCTTCGTGGCCGAAAGCTACGATGCCGATCACCGCCGCAAGATGGCGAACGATCCGCTCGGCTTCAGTCCGGCGGTGTGGATGCAATTTGCCGAGCTCGGTTGGCTGGCATTGCCGATCGCGGAAGAGTTTGGCGGGCTCGGCGGCAGCGCGGTCGAGATCGGCATTCTGATGGAAGCCTTCGGCCGCGGGCTGGTGTCGGAGCCGTATATCGCGACGGTCGTGCTTGGCGCTGCGTTGATCGAGCGGTGCGGCAGCACGGCGCAGAAGCAGGCAATCCTGCCGAAGATCGCGGAGGGATCGTTGAAGCTTGCGCTCGCGCATTCCGAGCGCGCGGCGCGGTTCGACCTCGGCAAGGTCGCGACCACCGCTCACAAGACGGCGCAAGGCTGGCGCCTCACCGGCAGCAAGATTGCCGTGCTCGACGGCCATGCCGCCGACGAGCTCATCGTCTCCGCGCATATCCATGATCATCAGGGGTCATCCGGCCGCATTGGCCTGTTCCTGATGCCGGCGACGACGCCGAGTGTTGCGATCTCCGACTACGAGCGCCTCGGCGGCGGACGGGCCTGCAACATCGAGCTGTCGGACGTGCAACTGCTGGAGGATGCCTTGCTCGGCAATGGGCATGACGCGCTGCCGGCAATCGAATGGGCCGTTGACCGCGCCATGGCTGCGCTTAGCGCCGAGGCCGTCGGCATCATGCAGGTGCTGCTGGACACCACGCTGGAGTACACAAAGATCCGAAAGCAATTCGGCCGGCCGCTCTCGGCCAATCAGGTGATCCGCCACCGCCTCGCCGACATGGCGGTGCAGGTCGACGAAGCGCGTTCGATGGCGCTGCGCGCCGCGCTGAAGGTCGACGCCGATCCGGTCGAGCGCGCGCGGGCGGCGTCGGGCGCGAAGGCGAAGATCGGCAGATCCGCGCGTTTCGTCGGCGAGCAGTCGATCCAGCTTCACGGCGGCATGGGCGTCACCGAGGAACTCGAGGTCGGCGCTTATTTCAAGCGGCTGGTCGCGTTCGACACGTTGTTCGGCGGCAGCGCGCACCACTATGGCCGCCACGCCCGGCTTGGCCGCGGCACCGTGCCGGCCTGACACAAGGAGCGCATCATGGACCTGTCGTTCAATGCCGAGGAGCGCGCCTTCCAGGACGAGGTGCGCGGCTTTATTGCAAAAAATCTCACCGAGGAGATGAAGCGCGCGACCGCGCTGACGCCGTCGGTGTTCTCCGACCCCGATATCGGCATGGCCTGGCAGCGCACGCTGCACAAGCAAGGCTGGGGCGCGCCGGGCTGGCCGGTCGAGCACGGCGGTCCCGACTGGACGCCGGCGCAGCGCTGGATCTTCGAGACCGAAAGCGCGCGGGCCGGCGTGCCCAATGTCAACGTGATGGGCGTGAAGATGGTCGGCCCCGTCATCATCGGCTTCGGCTCGGCGGAGCAGAAGAACTTCTACCTGCCGCGCATTCTGTCCGGCGAGGATTATTGGTGCCAGGGCTATTCCGAGCCGGGCTCCGGCTCCGATCTCTCCTCGCTGAAGACGCGCGCGGTGCGCGACGGCGACGACTACATCATCAACGGCACCAAGATCTGGACCACGCATGCCCATCACGCCAACCGCATGTTCGCGCTGGTGCGCACCAGCGACGGCCCGCGGCAGCAGGACGGCATCAGCTTCATCCTGATCGACATGAAGACGCCGGGCATCACGACCCGCCCCATCCTCACCATCGGCGGCGACCACGAGGTCAACCAGGTATTCTTCGACGATGTGCGCGTTCCCGTGGCCAACCGCGTTGGGGAAGAAGGCAAGGGCTGGACCTACGGCAAGTATCTGCTCGAGTTCGAGCGCGGCTCCGGCATTGCGTCGGCAAAATTGCGCGAAGGGCTGAAGGCGATCGCGGAGCTTGCTGAATCGGACCTGACGGGCCGCGCGATCGACAGTCCTGACATCGCGACGCGCATCTCCGAGGTCGAGGTCGACATCGACGCGCTGGAGATGACCGAGCTGCGCGTGCTGTCGGCGCTGCAGACCGGACAGAATCCCGGCGCGGTGTCGTCGATCCTGAAGCTGCGCAACAGCGAGATCCGGCAGGCCGTGACCCGGCTCGGCGCAGACGTGATCGGCCATGACGCCCTCGCGGTCGAGCCGATGCGCCCGCTCTACAGGCTCAACCACGAGCCGGCGATGCCGGAGGAGATGCTGACGGTGGTGCCGGAATATCTCAACGGACGCGCCTACACGATCTTCGGTGGCACCTCGGAGATCCAGCGCGATATCATCGCGAAGATGATGTTGGGGATTTAGCGCGAACTTTTTCCTCACCCTCGGTGTCGTCCCGGCGAGGGCCGGGACGACGAGTTGGATTTGTGGCGACGGCCAGCACGAGAATGGCCGCTAACCGCCCACCTTCGCGTCCTTGATCGCCTGCCAGATCTTCTGCGGCGTCAAGGGCGTGTTGAGCTGGGTGATGCCGAGCTCGGCGAGCGCATCCATCACGCCGTTGGTGACGCAGGGGGGGCCGCCAATGGCGCCGGATTCGCCGCAGCCCTTGGCGCCGAGCGGATTGGTGCGGCAGGGCGCGGAATCGTCGAGCGTCACCACGATCGACGGAATGTCGTCGGCGCGCGGGATGCAGTAGTCCTGGTAGCTTGCGGTGAGCAGCTGGCCGTCGGCATCATAGGACACGCCCTCATACAGCGCCTGGCCGATGCCTTGTGCGACACCCCCATGGATCTGGCCGGTGACCAGCATCGGGTTCACGGCGACACCGACGTCGTCGACGGTGGTGTAGCGCACGACCTTGGAGACGCCGGTCTCCGGATCGATCTCGACCTCGCAGATATGCGTGCCGTTCGGCCAGCTCGGACCATCCACTTCGCCTTCGGAATCGACGCTGAGTTTTGCGCCGCTCTCCTTCTCTGCAATATCGAACAGGCTGATGCGGCGGTCGGTGCCGACCACGGTGAGCATGCCGCCCTGGTACTCGATGTCTTCGATCGAGGTCTCCAGCACGTTCGCCGCCTTCTCGCGCGCCTTCTGGATCAGATCGTTGGAGGAGACCGCGACCGCCGTGCCGCCGACGAACAGCGAACGCGATCCGACGCTGCCGAAGCCCGTCGCCAGATCGGTGTCGCCCTGGACCACGTCGATCTTGTCCATGGCAATGCCGAGCGTGTCGGAGATCATCTGGGTGTAGGTGGTCTGCAGCCCCTGCCCCATTGCCATGGTGCCGGAATGCAGGATGACGCGGCCTTCCGACGTCGCGTGCAGGCTGACCTTCTCGGTGTGGGCGCGGCCGCCGGTCCATTCGATATAGGAGGTGAGCCCGCGGCCGTAGAGCAGGCCCCTTTTCTTCGCGGCCTTCTTGCGCGCGGCAAAGCCGTCCCAGTCGGCGAGCTTCACGGCGCGATCGAGCATGTGCGCGAAGGCGCCAGAATCGTAAACTTGCCCCGCCGCATTGGTATAGGGCAGCTGTGCCGGCTTGATGTAGTTGGCTTTCCGGATCGCGCGCGGATCCATGCCGATTTTCCGCGCGGCCGCGTCGAACAGGCGCTCGACGATGAACACGGCCTCGGGCCGGCCCGCACCGCGATAGGCACCGACCGGCGCCGTGTGAGTCATCACCGACTTCACCTCGAAATGCACCAGCGGCAGATCGTAGACGCCGGTCTGCACGAACGGGCCCAGCACCAGCGGAATGATGTTGGCCGCGCCCGAGGAATACGCGCCGGTGCAGCCGATCGAGCTGACGCGATAGGCCAGCACCTTGCCTTTCTCGTCGAGTGCGAAGGAAGCGGTCGAAGTCAGATCGCGGCCATGGGTGCCGCCGACGAATTCGTCGGTGCGGTCTCCGCGCCAGCGGATTTTTTTGTTCAGCTTGGTTGCGGCATAGGCGACGATACCGTCTTCGGGATAGAGGTTGGTCTTCTGGCCAAAGCCGCCGCCGATATCGCCGACCAGCACGCGAACGCTGTCCTTCGGACGCTTCAGTACGGCCTCGGCCAGCACGTCGCGGGTCGAGGCGGGCGTCTGCGATTGCACATGCAGCAGGAGGCGGCCGGATTTCTTGTCGATCTCTGCAATGGTCGAGCGCGGCTCCATGGCTGACGGCACCAGGCGCTGGCTGACGAGATCGAGCTCGACGGTATGCGCCGCCCTGGCAAAAGCTTCGTCCACCTTGGCGGCATCGCCGTAGCTCATCGCGCCGACGACGTTGTCGGGCGCCTCCGGCCACACCAATGGCGCGCCGGGCTTGACCGCCTCGACGGGATCGACCACCGCCGGCTGCACGTCATATTCGACCACGATCGCTTCAGCTGCGCTCTGCGCGTCGGCACGCGAGGAGGCCACTACGGCGGCCACGGCCTCGCCGGCATAGCGTACGATTTCGTGCGCCAGCAGGCGGCGTGGCGGCACCGTCATCGGCTTGCCGTCGGGGCGCTTGAAGATGCTCAAGGTCGGGATGACGCCGATGTCGTCCTTGATGAGGTCGGCGCCGGTGTAGACCGCGGTCACGCCGGGCATCGCAGTGGCGGCGCTGGTGTCGATCGAGACGATCTTCGCGTGGGCATGCGGCGAGCGCAGCAGGTACAACCACAGCGCGCCATCTTCCGGCTTGTCGTCGATGAACTGCCCCTTCCCGGTGAGCAGCCGCTGGTCTTCCAAACGCTTGACCGGTTGCCCCGCTCCGAAACGCAAATTGCCGGGAAGAATGTTCATTCCGTGGGGTCCTCAGGGTCTTTTCGAAACTGCGGGCCGCCTTTTAGCGGATCGATCAAGGGCATACCAGCCGCGCTTTTAGGCGGTATATCCGCGATTTCGTCATGCCCGGGCTTGTCCCGGGCATCCACGTACTTTCGTGTGGAGGCGCGTGGATGGCCGGGACATAGGCGAGCGAAAGCGACGCCGTCCTTCGGACGGCTATGCCCGGCCATGACGACGAGGGGATCGGCTACGCCAGCTCCCGCAGGGCCGCTTCCACGATCTTGCGCGCATCGGCGGTGAGTGCGGCCTGCGGCGGGACGGGATCGCCGACGTCGTAGCCCTGGAAGGCCAATCCGGCCTTGATGCAAGCCGCCAGGTTGAAGCGGGCAAAAGCCTCGTTGATGCGCCATAGCCTGCGCTGGAGCGCCATCGCCTCGTCCCAGCGACCGGCCTTGCAGAGGTCGTAGAGCGCGACGCTCTGGCGCGGGATGATGCAGGCGGGCCCCGCCATCCAGCCGAGCCCGCCGATCAGCATCACGGCAGCCGGGATGTGGGCGGAGGCCGAGAACACCCGCAAGGCATCGCCGCAGCGGTTCATAATCGAGAGCAGCCGGCCGGTGTTGGTCGAGGCGTCCTTGATGTAGCCGATGCGCCGATGTTCGGCGAGGCGCGCGATGACGTCGAGGGTGAGATCAGAGCGCTGGAATTGGGGATTGGTGTAGATGACGACCGGGATGTCCACGGCATCGGCGATGGCGCGGAAATAGGATTCGATTTGAGCGTCGGCGAGCGGAAAATACTCTTCCAGGATCGCCAGAATGCCGTCGGCGCCGAGCTTCTGATACGCTATCGCCTGCGCCACCGCGTCAGCCGTCGAGGTGGAGGCAACGCCCGCAACCACAGGCACACGTCCCTTTGCCGCTTCGATCGTGGCCTGCACCACCGCGGTGCGTTGGGCGGCGTTGAGATAGGCGAACTCGCCGGTCGAGCCGAGCGGGGTCAGACCATGGACGCCGGCGCCGATCAGATCGTCGCAGAGCTTTGCGAGGACGTTCGTCCGCACCGCGCCGTCGGCATCGACGGGCGATACGAGATAGGGGAAGACACCGCGAAAATCGGGCATGTCAGGGGACCCGGAGACTGGTTTGCACCTGACGGGTCTTAGCAACGCCGGCGCAGGCGATCAAACCCTGATCAACCGCACCCGCGTGCCCCAGGGATCGATCGCCTCCACGCCATTGGCCAGCCCCGTGACTTTCGCACCGCCCTTGCGCAGGCGCTCGTCCTGCGCGGCAAGCAGGTCCGGCTTCTCCGTCACCAGCGAGAACCAGGCGAGCCCTGTTGCCTGATCGTCGCGTTGGCCGGCACCCTGGCTCTGCCAGACGTTCATGCCGAGGTGATGGTGGTAGCGGCCCGACGACAGGAACGCGGCACCGTTGCGGCTGCGGGTCGGGTCCAGGCCGATGGCACCGTGGTAGAAGCGCTCGGCCTGTGCGAGGTCGCCGACGCGCAGATGCATGTGGCCGATGCGCAGACCGTCCGGCGCCTTGGCATAATCAGGCACGCGCGTATTGGTCAGCGACAGCAGGTCGGGAATGTTGAGCTCGTCGGACGCCATCTTCACGCTGCCCTCGCTCCACTGCCATTGCGCGGGATCGCGGTCGGCATAGACCTCGATCCCGTTGCCTTCGGGATCGTCGAGATAGACGGATTCGCTGACGAGGTGATCGGCGAAGCCCGAAAGCGGCACACGATGCGAAGCGGCTGCCACCAGCCAGCGCGCCAGGTCCTTGCGGGTCGGCATCAGGAAGGCGGTGTGGTAGAGGCCGGCGGCGTTGCGTGGTTCGATCTCGGCATCAGGACGGGCCTCGAGCACCAGCAGCGTGATGCCGGCCGTGCCGAGCTTGGCGGCGCTGGCAGAGCGCTCCATCACGGTGAGGCCGATCACGTCGCGATAGTAGTCGGCGACCTTGTCGAGGTTCTTCACCCGGAGCGTCACCATGCCGACCCGCATCGGCGTGCGGCTGGCGTAGGTCGGCCCGCCGCCCTGCGGTGCGCCCTCGGCCCGCGCCGCGCCCGCAGCCGCCATTGCCAGCGAGGTGGCGCCGGCGAGTTGAAGCAGGGTGCGGCGGGTGAGGTAGATGGTCATCGGTCAGGCTCGCTGAAAATCGTGAAGGCGGCGCAATTTCGCGATTGCTACACGTTCCCGTGAGCGGCTCCCAATCACATGTTCGTCGGCAGTGGTCGTATGAATCAGCTTCCCTGCTCATTTCCTGGCCATGCGGCCAGTTACGCGATCGCCCGCGACATCCCAGATTGAGGACAGCTTTACAGGAGCCTCCCATGACCGAACCCACCCCCCTGTCCTCGCTGTCGTCCGCGCTCGCGGATGTGGTGTCCCGCACCGCGCCGTCCGTCGTCGCCGTGCATTCGCATCGCTCCCGCGCCACCGGGTTCGTTTGGAAGCCCGGCCTGATCGTCACCGCCGACGAGGCGCTGGCCGATGAGGGGGACATCGAGATCGGCCTCCCCGACGGCAGCACCGCAGCCGCCACGATTGCAGGCCGCGACCATACGACGGATATCGCGCTGCTGCGCGCCGATAGCGCGCTGACCCCGGTCAAGCTGGCAACAATTGTCCCGCCCCTCGGCGCGTTGTCGGTCGTCGTCGCCACCAACCGCGATACGCCGAGCGCCGCGCTCGGGATGGTGTCGCTGTCCGGCAAGAGCTGGCGCTCCTTGCGCGGCGGCGACATCGACGCGCGGATCGAGATCGATGTCCGCTTGCGCTCCAGCCAGCAGGGCGGCCTCGCGCTCGATGCATCGGGCGAGGCCTTCGGCATGGCCGTGCTAGGCCCGAGGCGTGTGCTGGTGATCCCGACAGCGACGATCGAGCGGGTCGCGGCACAGTTGGAGGCCCGCGGCCGCATCGCACGCGGGTATCTCGGCCTCGGGCTGCAGCCGGTCCGGCTCGACGACGGCGTCGGCGCGATGGTGATGAATGTCGACAAGGCCGGCCCTTCGGCCGCGGCCGGCATTCGCCAGGGCGACGTCATCGTCGCCGTCAACGACCAGAAGCTGTCCGGCGTACGCGCGCTGTCGCGGACGCTGGGTCCGGCGAGCGTGGGCGCGGTGGTCGATATCGCGGCGCGCCGCGGCGGCGAGCCGGTCAGCTTCAAGGTTACGATCGGCGAGAGGCCGGCGGCGTGAGCGAGGACATCGCGCCCGAGATCGTGCTGGCTTTGGAGATCGACGATCCCGCCCTCGCCGATCGCCTGGCTGCTCTGCTCGGCAATATCGCCGGGCTTCGCCTCGCCGGACCCGGCGAGAAGGCCGCAGCGGCGATCGTCACCCGCGATCCGCGCATCATGCCTGACGACATCGCGCTGACACAGCGCGAGCTCGATGTGCTAGCGTTGATGGCGGAAGGTGGCTCCAACAAGATGATCGCGCGTCAGCTCGGCATTTCCGTGCACACCGTGAAATTCCATGTCGGCTCGCTGCTCGACAAGCTCGATGCCACCGGCCGAACCGATGCGGTGGCACATGCGGCACGCCGCGGCGTGATCGAACTCTAGGGCGGATGCGGCGGGAAACTGAGCTGGACCGTCAGGCCCAGCGTGTTGTCGTGCAGGGCAATCTCGGCGCCATGGAGGCGAGCGACCGCGGCGACCAGGCTTAAACCAAGGCCGTTACCAGGGGTGTAGCGGCTCTGCTCCAGCCGGTAGAAGCGTTTGAACACGTGATCGCGCTGATCCGCCGGAATGCCTGGACCGTCGTCGACGATCGCGATCACTGCCCCCTCGTTGGCACTGCGGCAGGTGACGGTCACCTGCCCGCCCTTGCGGCCGTGCTTGATCGCGTTATCGACGAGATTGGCGACGGCGTCGAACAGAAGGTCGCGATCACCAATAATCGCCACCTCGCGGTCGCCGCCCAGGCTGAGCCGCGTCGCGACCTGTTCGGCGGCGGCATCGTAGAGCTCGACGACCTCGCCGGCGATTTCGGCGAGATTGAGGGTGCGAAACGCGCTGCGGCGGGCGCGGGTCTCGATCTCCGAGATGCGGGTGATTGAGGCGAACATGCCGAGCACGGCGTCGAGATCGGCGATGGTGTCGCCGATCAGCACCGCGTCGGCCTCGCCGTTGCGAGGGGTGTGATAGGCCTTCTCCAGCCGGCCGCGCATGCGCGTCAGCGGCGTGCGCAAATCATGGGCGACGTTGTCGCTGACCTGCTTGACCTCGCCCATCAAAGTCTCGATGCGGTCGAGCATCTGGTTGAGGTTTTCGGCGACACGGTCCCACTCGTCGTGACTGCCGCGCAAGGGAATGCGCTGGTCGAGGCCGGACATCATGATGGCGCGGCTGGTGGCGTTGATCTCCTCGATTCGCCCGACCGTGCGGCGCGTCACCAGCACCGCGGCGAGCCCCGCGAGCACCAGCATCAGCACCGCGACAGCGACCATTGCGAGCTCGATCATCGCGGTGAAGCCGCTGTGATCGCCGGCATAGCCGACACGGTTCTGCACATAGGCGATCGTGCCGAAATAGACATAGGCCATGATCGCCGCGACGATCAGCCCGAACGCCGCGATCGCGATCAGCGCCAGGCGGAAGGTCGAGGAGCGGAGCGTTTTAGCCAGGAGCACGGAGACAATATCCGATGCCGCGGATGGTGTGGATCAGCGGATAGGCCTGGGCATCATCGACCTTGCGGCGGACGCGACCGACATAGACGTCGATGATGTTGGTGGAGGGATCGAAGTGCAGATCCCAGACATGCTGGAGCAGCATCGCACGCGAGACGACGCGGCCCTCGTTACGGACGAGATATTCGAGCAGCTGGAATTCCCGCGGCAACAGCGGAATCTTCCGGCCGCGGCGGCTCGCGCTCCGCGCGATCAGATCGATGGCGAGATCGCCGACCCGCAGGATCGTCTCCTTGGCAACGGTGTCGCTGCGCCGGCCGAGTGCCTCCAGCCGCGCCAGCAATTCGGTGAAGGAGAACGGCTTGACGAGATAATCGTCGCCGCCGGCGCGCAAGCCCCGCACGCGATCGTCGACCTCGCCAAGTGCGGAAATGATCAGGAACGGCGCGGCGATGCCGTCGTCGCGCAACTGGCGCATCACGCTGATGCCGTCGATGTCGGGCAGCATGCGGTCGATGGTGATCACGGCATAGTCGCGCGCGGCGCCGTGGCTGAGGGCTTCGCGCCCCGTGGCGGCGAGATCGACGTCGTAGCCAGAAATCGTCAGCTCCTCGACGAGTTGGCCTGCGGTTTCCGCATCGTCCTCGACGACCAGAATGCGGCGGTGACCTCCGGACATGACAAACTCCGCGCGACGATCGCCACCCGACTATCCCGTTCCGGGGCTGAGCGGAACCGCCCGATGACGATCGCGACAATGGTGCGGTACGGCGATGCTAGTACCAAGAGTCTCCGCACACATTGACCCATTGCCACCCATAGGGCGTCAAGCTCCTGCGCCAGCAGCCGTCATTGTAGCCGGCATAGTAATAGGGCGCACCGAAGACGGCGAAACGACGGAAGTGATGGTGGTGGAAGGCATGGTGGCCGTGCCAGCCGGCGCCGGCAAAGCGTGGTCCGATCGCGCCATGCGCAAAGCGTGGTCCACCGAAGCCTGCTCCGCCAACATGGGCAAAGCGCGCACCGCCCACATGCATGCCGCCGAAGCCACCGGCGTGCATACCGCCACCGAAATGCCCACCACCGCCGAAATGTCCGCCACCGCCGAAGCCGCCATGTCCGCCACCACCGCCACCTCTGGCGAGCACCGGTGAAGCGAGCGCCATCACCGCTGCGATCGTCACCGCGGTGAGGCCTTTGAGAAGCCTGTTGTCCATCGAAGCATCCTCCGTGCTGCGCGGCGATATTTCTACCGCGCGAGAAGGATCAGATGAGAGCAAGGGACAGGCGCCTTCAACTTACAAACGCGCCAGATTCTGACGCCGGTGTTAGGGAGAGGACCCGCTCTCTCCTCGTCATTGCGAGGAACCCTTGCGACGAAGCAATCCAGAGTCCCGCTGTGGAAAGATTCTGGATTGCTTCGCTGCGCTCGCAATGACGACGCGGATAGAAGAAGCTACGCCCGCTTGCCGCCGTTCTTCTCCGCCGCGCGGCGCAGCGCTTCGGCGAGTGCGCCGCCGCCGGAAGATTCCTGCTGGCGCGGGGCCGACGATGTCATGCGGGAGGGGTTGCGTGAGCTGTTGTCCCGCTGCATGCCGGGGGCGTCCTTCTTGGCGCCGACCTCGTCGTCGAGGCGCAGTGTCAACGAGATGCGCTTGCGCGCGACCTCGAAGTCCAGCACCTTCACCTTGACGATGTCGCCGGGCTTCACCACCTCGCGCGGATCCTTGATGTAGGTCCTGGACATCGCCGAGATGTGCACGAGGCCGTCCTGGTGCACGCCGATGTCGACGAAGGCGCCGAACGCGGCGACGTTGGTCACGGTGCCCTCGAGGATCATGCCCTTCTTGAGGTGCTTGATCTCCTCGACGCCATCCATGAACACAGCGGCCTTGAACGCCGGACGCGGGTCGCGGCCGGGCTTCTCGAGCTCGCGCAGGATGTCAGTGACGGTCGGCAGACCAAACGTCTCGTCCACGAAGTCTTTCGGCTTCAGCGTGCGAACGATGTCGCTGCTGCCGATCAGCGCCTTGATGTCGCTCTTGGTGGCGCCGAGAATCCGGCGCACCACCGGATAGGCTTCCGGATGCACGCCGGAAGCGTCGAGCGGATCCTCGCCGCCGAGGATGCGCAGGAAGCCCGCGCACTGCTCGAACGCCTTGGGGCCGAGCCGCGGCACGTCCTTCAGCGCCTTGCGCGACTTGAACGGCCCGTTGGCGTCGCGATGTGCCACGATGCTCGAGGCGAGGCCGGAGCCGACACCCGACACGCGCGCGAGCAGCGGAGCGGACGCGGTGTTGACGTCGACGCCGACTGCGTTCACGCAGTCTTCGACCACCGCATCGAGCGATTTGGCGAGCTTGGCCTGGCCGAGGTCGTGCTGGTACTGGCCGACCCCGATCGCCTTGGGTTCGATCTTGACCAGCTCGGCGAGCGGATCCTGAAGCCGCCGCGCGATTGACACCGCACCGCGCAGGGTGACGTCGAGATCAGGCAATTCCTCCGAGGCGAAAGCCGAGGCCGAATAGACCGACGCGCCGGCTTCCGACACCACGATCTTGGTCATCTTCAAGTCGGGCAGGCCCTTGACGAGGTCGGCCGCGAGCTTGTCGGTCTCGCGCGAGGCGGTGCCGTTGCCGATCGCGATCAGCTCGACGCGATGTTTCAGCGCGAGCTTGCCAAGGATCGCAAGCGCCTCGTTCCACTGCCGCTGCGGCTCGTGCGGATAGATCACGGCGGTATCCACCACCTTGCCGATCGCATCCGTGACGGCGACCTTGACGCCGGTGCGGAAGCCGGGATCGAGGCCCATGGTAACGCGGGTGCCGGCGGGCGCCGCGAGCAGCAAGTCGCGCAAATTGGACGCGAACACGCGCACGGCCTCGGTCTCGGCGGCATTCCACAGCCGCATGCGCAGGTCGATGTTGAGATGCACCTGGATCTTGGTGCGCCAGGCCCAGCGCACGGTATCGATCATCCAGCGGTCGCCGGCGCGCTTGAGGTCGGCGATGCCGAACCGCTTCATGATCTTCAGCTCATAGACACTCGGCACGCCCGGCGGCGATGCTTCGGTCTCGGCCTGAATCTGGAGATCGAGGATCTCTTCCTTCTCCCCGCGGAACATCGCGAGGATACGGTGCGAGGGCAGCTTCGTCAGCGGCTCGGAGAACTCGAAATAGTCGGCAAACTTTTCGCCCTCGGTCTTCTTGCCGTCGCGTACCTTGGATGCCATGCGCGCATTGGTCCACACCTCCTCGCGAAGCGCGCCGATCAAATCGGCGTCTTCGTCGAAACGCTCGACCAGGATGGCGCGGGCGCCGTCGAGTGCCGCAGCGGCATCCGCAACGCCCTTCTCTGCATTGACGAAGGCTTCGGCGACGACCTTCGGATCGTTGGTGGGCTCGGCCATGAGCTGATTGGCGAGCGGCTCGAGGCCGGCTTCCTTGGCGATCTCCGCCTTGGTGCGGCGCTTCGGCTTGAAGGGCAGATAGATGTCTTCGAGGCGCGCCTTGCTGTCGGCGGCGAGAATGGAGGCTTCCAGCGCGGCATCGAGCTTGCCCTGCTCGCGGACCGATTCGAGGATGGCCTTGCGGCGGTCCTCGAGCTCGCGCAGGTAACCCAGGCGTTCCTCCAGCGTGCGCAATTGCGCGTCGTCGAGCGCACCGGTCACTTCCTTGCGGTAGCGGGCGATGAAGGGAACCGTGGCGCCGCCGTCGAGCAGCGCCACAGTCGCCTCGACCTGCTCCGCCCGAACCCCAAGCTCCTGCGCAATTTTCTGGTTGATATTTGCCACGCGAGAACCCCTCTATCCAAGCACGCATCGCGGAGGCGAACCACCGGCTGCGGGACGCCGCTTATGGACCAATCGGGGTTGATTCATCAAGGTGCAGCGGACAACCGTCGACAAGGGATTTTTTGTCGAAGCGATGCGATCTCGCCACAATCGTGGGTGCGACGCAGACGGCGCACATATCCCCGTCGTCCTGGCGAAAGGCAGGGCCCATACCGCGTGATTCATCGATTGTGAGCGGTAGGCGTACCGAACGATGAGCCTTCGCCAAACTGACCCCTGGGGTAGTGGATCCTGGCGTTCGCCAGGACGACGATGGGGATTGCCTTGACACCTTGACAGACACCCTCGTTCGACGGCTGTTTTGTCCGCCGGGCTCCTGAACCCCATGTGAGGACTATAATGCGTACCACGTCGGTCGGCGTCATTAGAATCGCCACCAAAGGCCCCGGCGACGTCTCCGGATTGATCAGCATGATCGGCTCCGACGCGATCGATCCGACATCCATCCTGGCGATCCTCGGCAAGACCGAAGGCAATGGCGGCGTCAACGACTTTACCCGGGAATATGCCGTTGCCGCGCTGTGCACGGCGCTGGCGCCACGGCTCGGGCTGTCGCCGCAGGAGGTCGAGCAGCGCATTGCTTTCGTGATGTCCGGCGGCACCGAGGGCGTGCTCAGCCCGCACATTACAGTGTTCACGCGCAGGGAAGTCCCGCAGCGCCCGGCAGGCATCTCCGGCAAGCGCCTGAGCATCGGCATGGCGCAGACGCGGGATTTTCTCCCTGAAGAGCTCGGGCGCTCCGCTCAGATCACGGAAACAGCCGAGGCCGTGAAGGCCGCGATGGCGGATGCCGGCATCGCCGATCCCGCCGACGTCCACTTCGTGCAGATCAAGTGCCCGCTGCTCACCAGTGAGCGCGTCGCGGCGGCGAACGCGCGCGGCCACAAGACGGCGACGACCAGCGCCTACAGCTCGATGGCCTATTCGCGCGGCGCCTCCGCGCTCGGGGTTGCGGTCGCGCTCGGCGAGATCGCAACCGACATACGCGACGAAGACGTGCTGCGACGCTACGATCTGTTTTCGAACGTCGCCTCGACCTCGTCCGGAATCGAGCTGATGCACAACGTCGTCATCGTGCTCGGCAATTCGATGTCCTCGACGAGCGAATTCGAGATCGGACATGCCGTGATGAGCGATGCGATCGACGCTGCCGCCGTGCTCGCGGCGCTGGAGAGCGTTGGGCTCCGTGCCGCGCCGCAGACGACGACCGGCCGCGAGTTCGTCAACATTTTCGCCAAGGCCGAGGCCTCGCCTGACGGCAGCGTGCGCGGCTTCCGCCACACCATGCTGGAAGATACCGATATCAGCTCGACGCGCCACGCCCGGGCTGCCGTTGGCGGGTTGATTGCCGGCCTTGCCGGCACCGGGGCAGTCTATGTCTCCGGCGGCGCCGAGCATCAGGGCCCCGCCGGCGGCGGGCCGGTCGCGGTGATCGCAAAGCTCTCGAATTGATGCGCGCGCATGCAATGCGGGATTACCTCTCCATCCGGCGCAACCCTGCCCTTCGCGCCGCCTCAGTTGATTAAAGTGTTTCCGTGCGAAACTAAGATGGCGCCGCACGAAGAGGTTTGGATCGCATGACTTTCCCGATGAGCTGGAACGAATGGGCGCAGCACGATGGCGTGGGGCTGGCCGCGCGCGTCCGCAAGGGCGAGCTCACGGCGAAGGAGTTGGCGCGCCAGGCCGCCGCGGGCGTTGCCAAGGTCAATCCGGCACTGTCGGGCGTGGTCGAGCTGTTCGATGACGTGATCGCCGATCCGGCCAAGGACGGCGCCAATCTCGCTGGCCCGTTCGCAGGCTTGCCCTTCCTGATGAAGGACCTCGGCCCGACCATGAAGGGTCGGCTCCAGGAGATGGGCTCGCTGCTGATGCGCGGCAATCGCGCCAGCGCCGACACGTTCCTGACCGGCAAATTCCGCCAGGCCGGACTGAACCTGATCGGACGCACCACGACGCCGGAATTCGGCGTCTGCAGCTCGGCCGACAATCCGGCCGTCTATGTCACGCGCAATCCCTGGGATACCGACTACACCACCTGCGGCTCGTCGGCCGGCAGCGCCGCGATGGTCGCGGCCGGCGTGGTGCCGATCGCGCATGCGACCGACGGCGGCGGCTCGATCCGCATTCCCGCCGGCGTCAACGGCAATATCGGCCTGAAAGTCTCGCGCGGCGTATTCTCGCTCGCACCGCACATGTCCGATCTCACCGGCCTGGTCTCGATCCAGGGCTGCCAGTCGCGCTCGGTGCGCGACACCGCCGCCTTCGTCGATCATGCAAGGGGAGCGGCGCCGGGCGAGTTCATGCCGTTCTGGACCACGGCGCAGCCCTATTCCGAGATGATCAAGCGCGATCCGTCAAAGCTTCGCATCGCGCTGTCGCACAGCTGGGGCGACTACACCGCGACGCCAGAGATCGCCGCCGAGCTGGCGAAGGCCGGCCGCTTCCTCGAAGGCCTCGGCCATCACGTCGACTACGCCCTGCCCGAGCTCGACTTCCGCGCCGCGTTCGAGGCGCAGACCACCTGCTACATCTCGAATTTTGCGGTGGTGATCTCGAACATGCTCGCCGCGCGCGGACTGGAACGGCCGCCGGAAGACCTCATCGAGCCGATGAATATCAGGATCTGGGAAGCCGGCCGGCATACGAGCTTCGCCGAGCGGGCGAAGATGCAAGGCGTGTTCAACACGACCTCGCGCGCCTTCGGCGCTTTCTTCGAGCAGTGGGACGTGATCCTGACCCCGATCACTGCGCTGCCGACGCCGAAGGTGGGCACCCGGGAGTATCTCACCATCTCCGACAATCCTGACGTGCTCGACTGGTTCGGCAATCTCTGGCGCTTCTTCGCCTTCACGCCACTCGCCAATCTCTGCGGCATGCCGGCGATCTCGATGCCGATGGCCACGCAGGAACACGGCCTGCCGCTCGGCATCCAGGCGATTGCGAAACAGGCCAATGACGGCCTGCTGCTGCAACTCGCCGCCCAGATCGAGCGCGCGCTCGACGGCAAGTGGAACGACGGCAGGAAGCCGAAGGTGCATGTGAGCTGAGTGAGTTGATCGCATTAACTTGCGATCCGCTAACTGCCTCAGTTCTTCACCGAGGGAATTTCCTCCGGCCGGGGCTGCTGCTGGCCCTGCTGGTACATTGCCAGCGCCTTTTCGAGCGCTTCGCGCAGCGCCAGCGCGGCGGCCACGCTGCAACGCAGATGCGCGGTCTGAACGACGTCGACCCTGACGGCGGCGCCGACCGGCATCAACAAATTGGCCGCAAGCTCGATCTGGATCGCGCCGTTGTGGTGGCCGAAGCAGGATGCACCGTCGAAATAGATGATCGGCGCCCGCTCCGAGCTCGAGGTCGAAATGATGACGGGCCCCTGGCTGGTGGCGGGCGTTTCGGGATCGGCCATGGGCACTCCTTGCGGCTAGTCGAACGAACGAGGCGCCCACCATCGTTGCTTCGGCCCGCCCTGTCGAGGCCAAACCGCCCCGGCACCTGCCGTGGGACGCGCATCCGGGGTTTTGCGCCGCGCCCGCCACTGGTCTAGAACGTCCTCATGTCCAGCTCACCGACCACACTTTCGTTCGAGGACCTCGCCGAGGCGATCAAGGGTCGCCGCTCCGATTACGGCCAGATCAGCGGGCTCCAACTCGACCGCTTCGCGCCTCGCGAGGCCTGGTCCAGCCTGCCCTACCGGCCAGTGTTCGTCGGCGATACCGAGACCGGCGTGCTGCATGGCGGTGTCGTCACCGCGATGCTGGACGAGAGCTGCGGCATGGCGGTGCAACTTGCGCTCGACGGCACGAGCGCGATCGCGACGCTCGATCTGCGCATCGACTATCAGAAGCCGGCGACGCCGGGCCTCGACATCAAGGCGCATTCGGTCTGCTACCGCACCACGCGTTCGATCGCCTTCGTGCGCTCGACCGCCTATCAGGACTCCGAGGACGATCCAGTCGCGACCGCCACCGCCTGCTTCATGATCGGTGCCAACCGCACCAACATGCTCGCGGACCGCAGGATGGACTCCCGCAACATTCCGACGCTGGAGGCGCCGGACGATCCGGAAGGCCCGTTCGCCAACAGCCCGTTCGCGCGCTGCCTCGGCATTCGCGCCAACGACGACGACACACTGACGATGCCGTTCTCGCCAAAGATCATCGGCAACCCGATCCTGCCTGCGATCCATGGCGGCATGACCGGCGCCTTCCTCGAGACCACCGCGATCTTCGGAGTGGCGCGCGAACTCGGCACAGCCGCGCTGCCCAAGCCGATCGGACTGACCGTCAACTATCTGCGCTCGGGCCGCGCGCTCGACACGTTCGCCAACGTCTCGATCGTGAAACAGGGCCGGCGCATCGTCGCCTTCGAGGCGCGGGCCTGGCAGGACGATGCGAACAAGCCGATCGCCACCGCCTTCGGCCATTTCATGCTGCGGCCGACGCCCGGAAACGACGAGGAATAGGCGCATTTTCCCTTGACGGCCAGGGTCTGGGCCACAACGATAGCATGTTCCCGCGAGAGGTATTGGGTTGCGGCATCCGCTCGACATCGTCGCCATGTTCGCCGCGCTCTGGCTGCTGGCAGCGATGGTGCTCGACGCGCTGACGCCGAAGGAGCTGACGACGGTGATGATCGGCATCGCCATCGGACCCGCCGTCGTCATCACCGCCGTGTTCTACTATCTGCGCTGCCCGCGCACCGATTTCGCGGTGATGTTCGCCGCGCTGTGGCTGATCTCCGACATCGGCATCGCGTTCATCTCGCCGGCGCAGCTGCCGCATTTCCTGATCGCGCTCGGCTTCGTACCGGCGCTGCTGATCGGCATCGTGCTGCACTGGCAACGCTTCCAGCGCCGCCATGAGCGGCTGCCCGTGCCGTCGGTCAAGCGGGGTTAGCGCGGCAGCAAATTGGTCTTGGCGAGATCGACGACCTCGTCGCCGCGGCCGTTCATCACGGCGCGCAAGACCCAGAGGCTGAAGCCCTTGATCTGTTCGGGCGTGATGGTCGGCGGCATCGACAGCTCCTGCTTCGCCGTGACCACGTCGAGCAGCGCCGGTCCGTTGTGGGCCAGCATCTCCTTCATCGCGCCCGGGAGCTCGCCGGGATCCTCGACGCGCCTTGCGAAGATGCCCATCGCGCGCGCCATTGCCGCGAAGTCCGGATTCTCCAGATCGACATTGGTGTCGACGAAACCGGCCGCCTTCATCTCCAGTGCGACGAAGCCGAGCACGCCGTTGTTGAAGATGACCACCTTCACCGGCAGCTTCATCTGCGTCAGCGTGATCAGATCGCCCATCAGCATGGTGAAGCCGCCGTCGCCGGAGAGCGAGATCACCTGGCGGCCGGACTGCGCGGCCTGCGCGCCGATCGCCTGCGGCATGGCGTTGGCCATCGAGCCGTGCACGAACGAGCCGATCAGCCGGCGGCGGCCGTTCATCTCGAGATAGCGCGCGGCCCACACCGTCGGCGTGCCGACATCGGCGGTGAACACGGCATCATCAGAGGCGTGGTCGCTGATGACCTTGGCGAGATATTGCGGATGGATCGGTTTGCTGCCCGGCGTGCCCTTCGCGAGCGAGTCCAGGCCCTCGCGTGCTTTCTTGTAGTGCGCGATCGCATCGTCGAGATGCCTGCGCTGCGTCTTGGCCTTGAGCAGCGGCAGCAGCGCCTCGATGGTGAGCTTGACGTCGCCGACGAGGCCGAGATCGATCTTGCAGCGACGACCGAGATTCTCCGGGCGGATGTCGATCTGGGCGACCTTCGCATCAGTCGGGAAGAACTGTTTGTAGGGAAAATCAGTGCCGAGCATCACCAGCGCGTCGCAGGCGTGCATAGCAGCATAGCCGGAGGAGAAGCCGATGAAGCCGGTCATGCCGACGTCGTAGGGATTGTCGTATTCGACGTGCTCCTTGCCGCCGAGCGCATGCACGATCGGGCTCTTCAAGGCTTCCGCGAGTTGCATCAACGGCGCATGCGCACCGGCGCAGCCACGGCCGCAGAACAAGGTGATGCGCTCGGCGCCGTTCAAGAGGTCTGCGAGCGCCTTCAGCTCATCGGCCTGCGGCACGATTTTCGGCGCCGACAGTGCAAGGCCACGCGCCGTCGACAGTGCGCGCTTGGGTGGGCTGCGGAAGGCGACGTCGCCGGGCATGGCGACGACGGCAACGCCGCGCATGCCGACCGCCGCGCGGATCGCGTTTTCCAGCACATAGGGCAGCTGACTCGGATCGGAGACCAGCTCGCAATAATGGCTGCACTCGCGGAACAGGTTTTGCGGATGCGTCTCCTGGAAATAGCCGCTGCCGATCTCGGCCGTCGGGATTTGCGCGGCGATCGCCAGCACAGGAACGCGGCTGCGATGGGCGTCGAACAGGCCGTTGATCAGATGCAGATTGCCGGGACCACACGAGCCCGCGCATACCGCAAGGCTGCCCGTCATCTCCGCTTCCCCGGCAGCGGCGAAGGCCGCGACCTCCTCGTGCCGGACATGGATCCATTCGATCGTGCCGCGCCGCCGCAGCGCTTCGGTCAGCGCATTCAGGCTGTCGCCGACGATGCCGTAGATGCGCTTTACGCCGGCCTGTTCGAGCGTTGCCACGAACAGATCGGCCACGTTGTTGATTGCCATGTCGGTCTCCTGATCTCGCTTCTGCGGCAAGATAGGATAACGCGCAACAGTGACGGCATCACGGCTTGTTTATTGCTGCTTCAGTCTTTCGCAATCGCCCGATCGTAGGCCGCGATCGTCAATTTTGCGCGAGCGGCAACGTCCGTTGCCGTCATGCCGGGCTTGTAGAGGCTGGAGCCGAGCCCGAACGCGGTGACGCCGCCCTTGATATACTCCGCGAAATTCTGGTCGGAGACGCCGCCGACGGCGGCGATCATCACGCCGGCCGGCAGCACGGCACGGATCGCGGCGATGCCGGACGCGCCGAGCACGCTGGCCGGAAAGAATTTCAGGCCAGAGGCGCCGGAGCGCGCGGCAAGCAGCGCCTCGGTCGGCGAGAATACGCCCGGTAGCGTGACCATGGCGTATTGGTGCGCACGCGTGAGCACCTGTGTATCGACATTCGGCGACACCATCAGCTTGCCGCCGACATCGTTGAGCCGATCGACATCCGCTGTGGTCAGCACCGTGCCGGCGCCGATCAGCACGCCGGCCGGCGCGAGCTTGACGGCGGCGGCGATGGAGCGGAACGGATCGGGCGAGTTTAACGGGATTTCGATCGCGGTCATGCCGGCCTCGATCAGCACGCCGACGATGGCCTCGGCCTCCTCCGGCTTGATGCCGCGCAGGATCGCGACCAGTGGCCGTTTCATCGCCGGAAAGGGAACGCTCATCTCGACTATCCTCTCATTTCGTCCAGATCGCCGCAGCCGCCATTGACAGTCCGCGGCGGACGGCTTCATCGGCGTCGACCGGCATCACGGTCACCGACAGCGCGTCGAAAGCCAGCCTGTACAGCATCGCGAGCCGCCCCGAGGCAATCAGCGTGATTCCAGCTTTCGGCATCGCCCCGGAGAGCCCTGCCGCCAGTTCGACGCCGATCAACGTGCCCGACAGCGTTTCGCGCGCCGCGGCCGGTGTGCCCCCGAACAGGAGCTGACGCGACCGCGCGCCGAACAGGAAATTGGCGGCGAAGGCCGGTGCTTCGTACGCGGCCTTCACCGCAGCCTGGAAGCTCGCGACATCCTCGGTATCTTCGGCGCCGGCGACCGCAAGCGACAAAATCGTCTCGCGCGACACGACGCTGAAGAGCTCACCGGTCATGAAAGTGGAGAAATGCGCGACTGTGCCGTCCTTGACTCGTACCCATTTCGAATGCGTGCCGGGCATGCAGACCAGCGCTTCACCGGCGGCATCAAGCCCGAGCGCGCCGAGCAGCTGCGTCTCCTCGCCGCGCATCACGTCCGGTGCTTTTGCATCGCGTTGCGCGATACCCGGCAGGATGCGGATGTCGCGCGCTTCGCCGGACACGCGCGCCGCCTGCTTCAGAACAGCGGAGAGTGGCGCGGGCGTATCGACATAACCGGCCTCGATCCAGCCGGTACGCGCGCCGGCCATGCCGCAGACGAGGACAGGCAGATGATCGGGCGCCTCGACTGCCGCGAGATGCGATTGCAGCACGGCGGCAAAGCCGGCCTTCGCCGCCACCAGCATGCCCTCGTCGCTGCGGCGCTCAGCCAGCACCTCGCCGGCGCGGTCGATCAGCCAGAGCCGGAAGCTGCTGGTGCCCCAGTCCACCGCGACATAGGCAGGTTCGGTCATCTCAACGCGTATCCTCGTCTCACCGCCGAGACGCCGTCTCGCGACAATGAGACGGGGCCCCGCAAATCTGCCCCGGGATATCGGCTATTGCTGCCGCAAACCAGCCTTTTTTCGCGGGTCTGGGGCGCCGTTCGCGGTGGCACACCGCTTGCGAAGAGGTGGCACACCGCTTGCTAAAGCGTTCCCGCTCACGTCCGTGAACCGCGCAACAAGACGCGTCAACATCAGATGAGGAAACCCATGGAGATCGGTTATTTCACGATGCCTTCGCACCCGCCGGAGTGCGGCCTGAAGGAAGGGAACGACTGGGACCTGCAGGTCATGCGCTGGCTCGACGAGCTCGGCTATCAGGAGGCCTGGGTCGGTGAGCACCACACCGCGCCTTGGGAACCCAATCCCACGCCGGATCTGCTGATCGCACAGGCGCTGATGCAGACCAAGAATATCCGCATCGGACCGGGCGGCTTCCTGCTGCCCTATCACCACCCGGCCGAGCTCGCCAACCGCGTCGCGATGCTCGATCACCTCTCCGGGGGACGACTCAATTTCGGAGTTGCGGCCAGCGGCCTGCCAAGCGACTGGGCCATGTTCAACGTTGACGGCATGAGCGGACAGAACCGCGACATGACGCGCGAGGCGCTGGAGATCATTCTGAAGATGTGGAGCGATCCCGCGCCCTGGACCTACAAGGGCAAGTTCTGGACGGTGACCAAGCCGGACACGATGTTCGACTTCCTCAAGCCGCACATCAAGCCGTTGCAGACGCCGCATCCGCCGATCGGCGTCGCCGGACTCTCGAAGAATTCGGACACGCTGAAGCTCGCCGGCGAGCGCGGCTTCATCCCGATGAGCCTCAACCTGAACCCCGCCTATGTCGGCAGTCATTGGGATTCGGTCGTAGCAGGTGCCGCCAAGACCGGACGCAAGCCGGACCGCGCGGATTGGCGGCTGGTGCGCGAGGTGTTCGTCGCCGATACCGACGAGGAAGCGTGGAGGCTCTCGACCGGCGACATGATGGGCCGGATGATGGGCGAGTACTTCCTGCCGCTGCTCGGCCATTTCGGGTTCAAGGACTATTTGAAGCACGCGCCCGACGTGCCCGATAGCGATGTCACCGTCGAATATTGCGCCAAGCGGAACTGGATCGTCGGCTCGCCCGCGACCGTCGCCGAGAAAATCGAGAAGATCTACGAGGAGGTCGGTGGCTTCGGCGTGCTGCTGGTGTTCGGCTTCGACTACAAGCACAAGGCGGAAGCCTGGCATCACTCGCTGTCGCTGCTGAGGAACGAGGTGATGCCGCGCCTGAAGCATCTCGGCTCCGCGCAGAAGGCGGCTTGACCCGACGCGGGTGCGGCGCGATCGTGCCGCACCCGCATCCATTTCGGAGATTTCCGCGTGACGGTGGACGCAAAGGAATTCAAGCAGGCGATGCGCCAGTGTGCGGGCGCCGTGGCGCTGGTGACGGTCGGTGCCGAGCACGGTAATCGCACGGGGCTGACGGTCACCTCGGCCTGCTCACTGTCGGACTCACCGCCATCCCTGATCGTCTGCGTCAACCGCAACGCCAGTGCGCACGCGCGTATCCGCGAGGAAGGCGCGTTCGCGATCAACTTCCTGCATGAGGACCACGCTCTCCTGGCGCTCACCTTCAGCGGCCAGAAGGGCGTCAATGGCGACGACCGTTTTGCGTTCGGGGAGTGGACGCGCGGGGTGACCGGCGCGCCGGTGCTGAGCGACGCGGTCGCCGCATTCGACTGCGTGCTGGCGCAGGAATTCGAGACGACGACGCATTCGATCTTCGTCGGCGAGGTGCGCGGCGCATCGCATTCCGACGGCGCGGCGCCGCTGGTGTATCTGCGCAGCAGCTTCCACGTCCCTCACGAAATCCGCGGCACCGTAACCGTCGGCGATCTCGACTCACGACATCTGAGCTGGAGCGATTTTTCGTAGGAGCGGCGGCGTTGATGGTGCGCTCTTCCTTCTCCCCTTGCGGGAGAAGGACGAATGTGCGCCGCACGCAGTTGAGGACTACTGCGTCGTCTCGATCTTCAACAGCTTGATCTTACGATAGAGCGTGGCCCGGCTGAGTCTCAGTGCGCGCGCCGCTTCAGTTACACGGCCGCCATGCTTGCGTAATGTCTCCACGATCGTGGCGCGCTCCGCCGCGGCCAGATCCGCTTCCACCGCCCTTCCGCCAAACGGTGGCAGATCGAGATCGGCATCGGTAATCACGCCGTCCTCCGCCGTGCAGCCGGCGAGCCGCAGCACATGTCGGAGCTGGCGCATGTTGCCGGGATAGGAATAGGCCGCCAGTTGCGCCCAGGCCTCGTCCGAGAGGGAGCAGTTCGGCGCTTCCTCGCGCGCGATGTGGCGGATGACGTCGTCGCGGTCGGCGCGCTCGCGCAAGGCCGGCAACCGCACCTCCATGCCGCGCAGACGGAAATAGAGGTCGGTGCGGAAGGCGCCCTCCTCGGCCATGCGGCCGAGATCGCGATGGGTGGCGCTGATCAGGCGAATGTCGACCGGCACGGGCTTCAGCGCGCCGAGCGGCCACACTTCGCGGTTCTCCAGCACGCGCAACAGCCGCGTCTGCAGCGCGATCGGCATGTCGCCGATCTCGTCGAGGAACAGCGTCCCGCCGTCGGCCTGCACGATCAGACCCTTCGAGCCGTCGCGGCGCGCGCCGGTGAAGGCACCGGCCTCGTAACCGAACAGCTCGGCATCGATCAGGCTTTCCGGCATCGCCGCGCAGTTCAGTGCGACATAGTTGTGGCGCGCGCGATTGCCGGCTGCGTGAATGGCACGGGCGAACACATCCTTGCCGACGCCGGTCTCGCCGTGCAGCAGCACCGGCAGATTGCGATCGCCGATGCTTCTAAGTCGCTTCACGCTCCTGATCAGGCCGGGATCGCGGCCGGCGAGCCGCTGCAGAGCATCGAAGCGATCGACCTGTGCATCGCGGCGCGGCGCGAGCGGGCGGCTCGAGACTCTCGCTCGCAGCGGCGGCGCGACATGGCCATGCCCCAACGGAGTGCCATCGGCCCGGCGCAGCTCGACGAGATCGTCTGCGTCGCGCGCGGCGGGATGGTCGAACTTGACGTAGCGCGACAGATCGATGCCGGATGCGATCAAGCCGTCGGTGAGACCCAGCAGCGCGCGCGCCGAACGGCAGGCGCCGACGATGCGGCGATCGTCGTCATAGGCGAGCAGGCCGCTGCCGCCATCGCCCGGTACGGTCGCGATCCATGCGTTGCGGAAATGACCGCGGAAGATCGCACCCTCCATGCGCCGCGTCGCCTCCATCGTCACCGCGAGCGCGAGCTGATGCGCGGTGCGCTCGAGGTCTTCGCGGCAGGAAGTGATGTTCACGGCGCCTGCGAGCCGTCCGGCCTGGTCGAACAGCGGCGTCACGGCGCAGGAAAACATGTGCCACTGCGCGCGAAAATGCTCGTCGCGATGCACCAGGATCGGCTTCTGCTCGGCGAGCGCGGTACCGAGCCCGTTGGTGCCTTCAAAAGCCTCGGAAAAATTCGACCCCGTGTAGATCTTCCAGTCCATGAACAGTCTTGCGTCGGCCTCGCCGGGCAGACGGCTGAACAGCATGGTTGCGTTCACGTCTGCCAGATTGACGCAATAGCCGGCATCGCGCAGCACCCGGGCGAGGTCGTCGAGCTCCGGCGTTGCGAGCCGGATCGTCTCTTCCATCGGTTCGGCGACGTGACGGATCTCGGCTTCGGTGAGCGTCTGCGGCGGCCCCTGACGGGCGGGATCGAGCTTGTGGCTGACCAGGCAACGCCGCCAGGAATTGGCAATGCGCGAAGAGGCATCGACGTCGGCCACGTGATTGGCGACGGACAAGACGCGGGCGACATGGTTCGAGGCCGAAAGGCTGGCCATCGCGGACGTCTCCACCCTGTATTATTGTGCAAAGTCTGGCACCGCAGGCGGGGATGTCAATCGGGAACCAGGAAGGCGGCGAAGCGCAAATCGGAATTGCTGCACCGCCCTCACCACGTATCGATGCACGGCCGCTTCTTCCCATTCCGCGCCGGCGGCTTCGGCACCGAGCGCAGGCCCGCCATGATCCAACGCCGCGTCTCGGCGGGATCGATGACGTTGTCGATCTCGAACACGGAGGCGATCGAGACAGCCTTGCCGTTGGCATAGAGCTCGGCGACCTTGTTGCGATAATAAGTTTCGCGCTCGGCGGGGTCGGCGATCGCCTCCATTTCCTTGCGGAAGCCGAGGCGGACGTAACCCTCCAGGCCCATGCCGCCGAACTCGCCGGTCGGCCAGGCCGCGGTAAAGAACGAGGCATGGAAGCCGCCGCCGATCATCGACTGCGCCCCGAGCCCATAGCCCTTGCGCAGCACGATGCCGAACAGCGGCACGGTCAGACTCGCGCCCGTCACGAACATGCGCGAGACGTGGCGTACGATCGCCGTCTTCTCGGCTTCCGGACCGACCATGAAGCCGGGCGTGTCGCACAGCGAGACGATCGGCAGATCGAAGGCGTCGCAGAGCTGGAGGAAGCGCGCGGCCTTGTCGCCGGCATCTGCGTCAATCGCGCCGCCGAGATGGCGCGGATTGTTGGCGATCAGGCCGAACGGCCTGCCCTCGATGCGGATCAACGCGGTGATCATGCCGACACCGTAGTCGCGGCGCAGCTCCAGCACGGAATCCTTGTCGGCGACGAGGTCGATCACGCTGCGGATGTCGTAGACGCGCAGGCGGTTCTCGGGGATGGCGCGGCGCAGCAGCCGCTGGTCGGCGGCCTGCCAGTCCGTCACCGCCCCCTGGAAATAAGACAGATATTTTTGCGCAACACGCGTCGCCTCCTCCTCGTCCTCGACGAGGATGTCGATGACACCGTTCGGCGACTGGAACGTAACAGGACCGACCTCGGCCGGGTGATAGATGCCGAGCCCGCCGCCCTCGATCATCGCGGGGCCCCCCATGCCGATCGAGGCGTTTTTGGTGGCGATGATGACATCGCAGCAGCCGAGCATCGCGGCATTGCCGGCGAAGCAGTAACCGGAGACCACGCCGATGACCGGCACGAGACCCGAGAGCCGTGCGAACTGCACAAAGGATGGACCATCGAGTCCGGTCATGCCGAGCCGATCGGTATCACCGGGCCGGCCGCCACCGCCTTCGGCATAAAACACCAGCGGCACGCGCCAATCTTCCGCGAGCGTCAGCATGCGGTCGATCTTCTTGTGGTTCATGTGGCCCTGCGTGCCCGCGAGCACGGTGTAGTCATAGGCCACGACGATGCAGCGACCGCCCTCGGGGCCGAACTTCTCGGCGTTGACGGTCGCGACACCCATGACGAGGCCGTCAGCCGGCGTGTTCTTGACGAGATCGTCGAGCTTGCGCCGCCGCCGCTGCGCCGCGATCGCAAGGCTGCCATACTCCATGAACGAGCCGTCGTCGACGAGCTGCGCGACATTTTCGCGCGCGGTGCGCTGATTGGTGTTGCGGCGGCGCTCGACCGAAGCAGGGCGATTTTCGTCGAGCGTGTTGGCCTGGCGCGCGATCAGTTCGGCGAGATCGGGACGGATCTGGTCGAGATCGATATCGGTTTCCGTTGCCGACGCGTCCGCCGCAACGTCGAGCGGCTCCAAATACATGATCGGCTCGCCATGCATCAGCGTGTCACCGTCGCCGGCGAGTAGCTGCATGACGCGGCCGCCCTGCTCGGCCATGACCAGATGTTCCATTTTCATGGATTCGATCACGGCGAGCTGCTGGCCCGGGCGCACGACCTCGCCTTTCTTCACCTGAATAGTGACAATGGTGCCTTGCAGGGGCGCCGCGACCATTACCGTCCCTTCGGGCACGGTCTGTGCCGTATGCGCCTCGGTGCCGGGACCGCCGCTTCGCTCCGTCGCCGCAAAATAGAGTGGTTTGGCCGCGCCATCCGCGGCTTCGACGAGCTTGCCGATGTTGCGATCGATGAAGTCTGTCGCGATGCGGTTGGACCGGAGGTCGGGATGCGCCAGCACGGCCTGGAGGAAGCCGATATTGGTGATGACGCCGTCGATCCGAAACTCGCGCAAGGCACGCGAAGCCTTGGCGACGACGTCGTGCCAGGCTTCACCAGGCGTATGCACGATGACCTTTGCCAGCAGCGAGTCGAAGGCGGCGCTGGTCTTGTAGCCGGCATAACCGAAACTATCGACGCGGACGCCGGGGCCTGACGGCGGCTCGAACACGGCAAGCACGCCGCCGGTCGGGTGCGTCGCCCCTAGCTCGTCCAGCGTCTCCATGTTGACGCGGAGCTGCATGGCATAGCCGCGCGGCTTCGGGATCGAGCCTTGCGCCAGGCCGAGCGAGGCAAGCGAGGCACCGGCAGCAACCGCAAGCTGGGCGCGGACGAGATCGAGGCCGAGCACCTCCTCGGTCACTGTGTGCTCGACCTGAAGCCGCGGGTTGGCCTCGATGAAGGCAAAACTGTCGTCGGCGGTGCCGTCGACCAGGAACTCGAACGTGCCGAGATTGTCGTACGACGCGGCCACGGCGAGTTCCTTCGCCGCCTCGATGATACGGCCACGCAAGCCGTCGCTGAGCGACGGGCTGGGCGCCACCTCGATCAGCTTCTGGTGCCGGCGCTGGATGGTGCATTCGCGTTCCCAAAGATGAGAGATCGCACCGTGGCGGTCGCCGATGATCTGCACCTCGATATGGCGCGCTTGCCGGATCAACCGCTCGGCATAGACGCCGTCGAAGCCGAACGCGGCCTTGGCCTCGGACTGGCAGCGCGCGTAGGCCTCCGCGAGATCGGCAGCGCGCTCGACCACGCGCATGCCGCGCCCGCCGCCGCCGGCCATCGCCTTGATCACGATCGCCGCATTGCTGCCGAGGGAAACGAAGAACGCCGTGATGTCCTCCAGCGAGGACGGCCCGCTGGTGCCGGCAATGATCGGCACGCCGCAGCGCTTTGCCAGTTGCCGTGCCGCCACCTTGTCGCCGAACAGTTCGAGCGCCGTCGGCTTCGGCCCGACGAAGGCAAGGCCAGCGTGGGCACAGGCCGTGGCGAATGCAGCGTTCTCGCTGAGGAAACCGTAGCCGGGATGCACGGCGTCGCAGCCGGACGCCGTTGCCGCCTTCACCACGGCCCCGATGTCGAGATAGGCCCGTGCGCCGCGGCCGGGGATTTCAACGGCCTCATCGGCAACCCGCACATGCAGCGACAGCGCATCGTCCGCGGGATGGATCGCGACCGTCGCGATGCCGGAATCGGCTGCGGCGCGCGCGATGCGGATGGCGATCTCGCCGCGATTGGCGATCAGGAGCTTCTTGAACGACATGCAGCGTCTCCATGCCCGCGTGCCCAGGCGCGGGTCGGCAGGTCCGATGGTTCTGCTTCGTCACTTTAGCCGAGGCCGTCAAGGGCAAGAACGCCGGTCGCGACGACCGTTCCCGCGGGCCGGAATTTCAGTCGGTCGCTTGCGCCGTGATGAGGCGAATAATCCGCGCCACGGCAGACGGGATCGGGGCGATGATCGGCACGGTGAACATCGGCTGAAGCTCGCGCGCAGCTTCGCCCAGCGGCCCGCCGCCGATGATGACGGCCTCCGCGCCATCCTGCGCGATGCAGGCCTCGACCGCGCCGGCGAGCGCTGTGCGCAGCCGCGCCGGATCGCGCATCAGCTCCTGCGGATCGCCCTCCGCGAAGCGGACGCCGGTGTAATACGATCGCAGCCCCAGCGCTTCCGGCAAGGCGTCGATCTTCGCTTCCAGCAGCGGCGTCGTGGTCGCCACGCCGAAGCGGCGGCTGTTCTCGGCAGCTGCGAGCATCGAGGACTCACCGATGCCGACCGCGGGCAGTTCTATCGCGGCTTTGATCCCGGCTAATCCGGGATCGCCGAACGCCGCGACGATGATGCCGTCGCATGCATGCCGGTTCGACTGCGCGATCTCCAGAACTTCGGTGGAAGCTGCATCCAACGCATCCGGCGTCACGATCATTTGCGGCGCGCGCGTTGCGGTCGCGCCGTCGATGTCGAAGCCGTCGCCAGCGGCCAACCTCGCGATGGCGACCATCATCTCGGTGGTCGCCACGGAACTGTTTGGATTGATCAGGAGAATGCGCGCGCGCCGATCGGAAGTTTGGCCCATCCCCCTGCTATACTAAGCCGCCCGCACCCCCGCAACGAAAGCGCTGACCTCGTTTTCCAGCGATTGCAGCTTCTGCGACAGCCGGCCGCTCGATTGCAGCACGAGGCCGGCGGCCTGGCCGGTCTCCGCCGTCGCATCGGTCACACCCGAGATGTTCTGCGACACCTGGTCGGTGCCGGAGGCGGCCTCCCTCACGCTGTGGGCGATCGCCGCGGTCGCGGCGCCCTGCTCCTCGACCGCTGCGGCGATCGACGAGGAGATCTCGTTGACCTCCATGATGGTGCTGCGGATGCTCTCGATGTTGCCGACGACCTGGTTGGTCTCGGCCTGGATCGCGGTGATCTGCGCGCCGATCTCGTCGGTCGCCTTCGCGGTCTGGCTCGCCAGCGACTTCACTTCGCTTGCCACCACCGCAAAGCCCTTGCCGGCCTCGCCGGCGCGCGCTGCCTCGATGGTGGCGTTGAGCGCGAGCAGATTGGTCTGCGAGGCGATCTGGTTGATGAGGTCGATGACCTCGCCGATCTTGTGCGCGGCCGCCGCCAGCCCCTGCACCGTGTCGTTGGTGCGCTGACCGTCGGCAGCGGCCTTGTCGGCCACGGTTGCAGCCTGCGCGACACGCTGGCTGATCTCGGTGATCGAGGACGACAGCTGCGCGGCGGCGGAGGCCACCGTCTGCACGTTGCTCGAAGCCTGCTGACAGGCGGTGGCGACGAAGCTCGCGCGGTCGGTCGCCTTGTTGGCGGTTTCGGACATGCCCTGCGCGGCCTGCTGCATCGCGCGCGCCTCATTGAAGACGTCGCGGACGACGGCCTGAACGTTCGCCTCGAACTTGCCGGCGAGATCGGTCATCGTCCTGCGCTTCTCCTCGTCGGCCTTCTGCTTCGTCTCCTGCTGTTCGGTGTGCATCCGGCCGACCTCCGCAGCATTGTCCTTGAACACGGCGAGCGCCTTGGCGAGCCCGCCGATCTCGTCGCGACGGTCGGTATGGGGCACGTCGAACGCGCTGTCGCCGGAGGCGAGGCGCTCGGTGAGCGTGGTGATCTTCGCCAGCGGCCGGGTCACGCTGCGGCCGATCACGAAGGAGGCGCCGAGCACGAGCACGAACACGACCAGGCACACCAGGGCGAAGGTCATCGCATTCTGGCGGAAGACGGCGTCGACGTCGTCGAGATAGATCCCGGTGCCGATGATCCAGCCCCAGGGCGCAAAGCCCTTCACATAGGAGATTTTCCCGACCGGCTGGTCGAAGCCGGGCTTCGGCCAGAGATAGCTGTAGAAGCCCGCCCCCTGCTTCTTGACGACGTCAACGAAGCCGACGAACAGCGCGTTGCCGGACGGATCCTTCATCCCGGAGAGATCCTTGCCGTCGAGCTCCGGCTTGATCGGGTGCATGACCATTTTGGGGGTCATGTCGTTCAGCCAAAAATATTCGACCTTGTCGTAGCGCAGGCTCTTGACCTCCGCGATCGCGGCGGCCTGCGCCTGCTCGCGTGGGAGTTTTCCTTCGCTCTCGAGCTTCTGGTAGTGCGCCAGGATGCCGTAGCCGACGTCGACCATGTGCTGCGTCTTGGCCTCACGGTCCGCGATCATCTGCGCGCGCAGGGTCGAAAGCGCGATCGGCGCCAGCGCGATCATGCCAAGGAGGCTGATGCCGACAATCAGGACCAGCTTGAAACTGATGCGGGAGAAAAACATCGGGGCTCGCAAGATTTGGAAGGGCTGATATGCCAGTTTATCCCGCGTCCCTTAGCAAAGCTTTAAGGATTCGGGTTCCCGCAAAACCCCGCAAACTCCGTAGGATCCTACCGGCATGCCTCGGACACCTGGCAGGTTCACGAGGCGGGCTGCATCCGAGATGCGAACTCTTCAAAACTAGAAGACCTCGACATCGCCCCTCCGAGCGTTGACTTGCAGGGGGCTCTGACCGAACGATCGGCGCAGATCATCAGCGCCAGCCGGGGCGCGGGCGCAGCCGGAGGCCAGAGGCTAGAATGCATCAATCGACATCGACAGGGTCCCTCGACCTTCCGGCGCTGAGCGCGGCGGAGCGGCTCTTCATCTGGGGATTTCGGGCCAAGGCACGCAGCGGAAGCGCTGTTCCCACCGCGGCCGACATCCAGCAAGTGTACGACCATTTTCGCGTGGGCGACGCCGTGCCGTCGCTGGAATCCATCATCGAGATCTTTGCCTGCACGGCGCATACGGCGATCGCGGTGCACTGCCCGACCTGCCCGCGCATGTCCGACAGCGAGCACGGGATGTTGCGGGCAATCGCCGCCGCGCAGAAAGAGCGCGATGATATCGCGCGCGAACAGTTCGAATGCTGGCTGCCGCCGGTCGGCGCCGATTGGGCTCTCGCACCCGTGCGCGGGCTTGCAACGATCTTCCGCATGGCGGGCCTCATCCTGCCCGACCGACACGTTCCGTCTTTCGACCACGACCGGACAATGGCGATGAAGAGCTGGCTGGTCGGAAGCCCCACGTTGCACTGACGAGATCGCGCATGATGCAGGACAGTTGCGGCGCTGTGTCTGTCACGGAAGCCGGCCAGGCGCGGCTCTGTCCGCTTCGGGTCGCGCTTGCGACGCGGCCTGACTTCGAGAGCTACGATGATTTTGGCCGCGTCACGCTCTCGCTGTTCCGGTTCATCGCTGCCGCCTATGCGACCGGCGCGTCCGATTGCTGGGAGGCGGCCTATCGCTTTGCCGACGAGGCGCCTGGCATCGCCGACAGCCCGCTGCTGGTCGCACGCGTTGCCGCGCTCGTCAGAATCCTGCGCAGGGGCCGGCCATGTCAATTGTGCTTCATGCCGCCATCGTGCCGGCGCCTGTCGCAGGACGAGACAGAATTGATGCGACTGCTGGCGGTGGCGCGCGGCAACCAGCCGGGTGAGCTCGAATCTGCCGTTTGCCAGTTCGTCGGCAACGAGAACGGGATTGCGACAACGAAGGCGGTTAACGCGCTCGCGGTCTGCTGACACCTAGCCGCCCTTCTTGCCGAGCACGAGATCGATGGTGTGGGACGCGATCTTGCGCAGCTGCGGCTCGTCGCCGAAGGCGCGTTCGAGCACGGCGAGGCCGCGCGTCACGGTGATGATGTGCAGTGCCGCGGCCGCGGAATTGCCGCTGAACTCGCCGCGCGCCGCACCCGCCGACAACGTCTCCTGAACCAGAACAGTGATGCGCGAGATGAGGTTCGCGAAGGCCTGCCGCGCCTCCTCGTCCAGCCCCTCGCCTTCTGCCGCGCCGAGCTCCATCAAGCCGCGCGTGGTCGGACATCCCCGCGGCGGCGAGCCCGCGCGGAAGTTGCTGATGGTCAGGTCGAAGAACGCGGTGAGGCGCTTTCGCAAGCTGCCCGCACCGAGCGCCTTTTGCAAAGCGACGAGATAGTCTCCCGCATAGCGCTCGTACGCCTGCAGGAATAGCGCCTCCTTGGTGCCGAAGGCGTTGTAGAGGCTGCCGCGCTGCACACCGGCGTCGCGCGCGATGTCCGACAGCGAGGTGCCGCGCACGCCCTTGCGCCAGAACTGGTCGAAGGCGATGCGCAGGACATCGTCATGGTCGAATTCGCGCGGCCTCAAGCTTTGCTCCCGTCAGGCGTATTTGACACGGTGTCAAAAACATGATTTCTTGACGCCTCGTCAAAAACAAACTGGTACCTACGCAGCCCTTCGTCAATGAGGAATTCGCGATGCCTCTCCTCCACATCTCGATGCGCGCCGGAAAGCCGGAAGCCTACCGGAAGGCGATCCTCGACGGCCTCTACCGCGCCATGCGCGAGGCGCTGAACGTCCCCGAAGGCGACGAGTTCATGACCATCAGCGAGCTTTCGCCCGCGAACTTCCGCTGCGGCAACGCCTACGGCGTCACGCGCAGCGACGATGCCGTGCTGATCCAGATCACCGTATTCGCCTCGCGCACACCCGAGCAGAAGAAGGCCCTGTACCGGCGGATCGCGGATCTGCTCGGCGAAAACCCGGGCATCCGCCCCGAGGACGTGTTCGTCAACGTCCTCGATGCGCCCGCGGAGAACTGGTCCGTCGGCCACGGCGTTGCGCAATTCGCTTGAGCTTATAGCTTCACCGATCCAACGCACGTCTCCATGATCCCGTCGAGCTCCGCCTTCGAGAGCACCCCGAGTTCGGCGATGAAGACGATCCGCGCGCGCGGCAGAGCGGTGGCATCACCAACGGCGAGCCCGGCTTCACCCGGCGCCAGCGTGGCGCGGCCGGCGGCGAATTGAAACACCATCTGGCGCCCGGGCTGCTCGACGGTCTCGAACAGGCCTTTTGCCCGCGCGAGTTTTGGCGCAAGCCGGCCGATCGCCTGCTGCAGGCGGGGCAGCGAGATCGGCTGGTCCGAGGTCCAGCTCAGCGTTTCGAAGCGTTGCTCTGCCGGCCGTCGCGGTCCGGGCTCGCGTCGCGCGGGGGCCCGATCGACGGTCGCGGGAAACAGCAGCGCGGCCGGAATCTCGCCGTGCGGCGCATCAACCACCACGGCAGGAACGCGCTGCGCGCGGATGGCCTCGCGCATCCGGGAGCCCGCGCTCTCGTCCGCCAGATCCAGCTTGCTCAGCGCCACAATGTCGGCGACGCGCAGCTGCGAACGATGCAGCGCATCGTCGAGAGCGGCCGGCGCTGTCGCCGCGTCCATCACGCAGAGCACCGTTTCCAGCGGCGCCTCACGCAGGATCACGGGATCCATCAAATTGCGGACGATCTCGGCGGGATCGGCGACGCCGCTGGTCTCGATGACGATGTATTCCGGCTTCGGATCACGCCGCAGCAGCGTCGAGAGGATGCGCAATAGGTCGCCTTCGAGCGAGCAGCAGATGCAGCCATTGGCGAGGCTGACCACGCCGTCGCTCGCACCCGCGATCAGCTCGGCATCGATGTTGATCGCACCGAAATCGTTGACTACAGCGGCGATCCGCCGCCCCTCCGCATGCGCCAGCAGATGGTTGACGACAGTGGTCTTGCCGGCCCCCAGAAAGCCCGTCACCAGGAGAATGGGGACCGGCATGTGTTAGCCCCCGACGACGGGACGGCGCACGGGACGGCCGGGCCGCGCCGCCACGTCCAGCACACCATCGCTGATTAGTATCTCGCCGCTGACGATCAGATGCCGCACGCCTTCGGACGGGCGGTTCATCGCCGTGAAGGTCGCGCGGTCCGAGAGCTTCTCGTAGTCGAATACGACGATGTCGGCATCGGCATCCTTCGCGAGCCGGCCCTTTGCGCGCATCGCGGGCGTGCTCTGCGACAGGATCTCCGCCGGAATCAGCGCGCATTTGCGCACGCCTTCGAGCAGCGACACGGTCTTGCGCTCGCGCACCCATTCGCGGATGAACTTCGTGAAGCAGCCGGCCGAGCGCGGATGCGAGGTGGCGTCATCCGGCAGCGGCCAGGCATCGCCGGTGTAGGTCTTGCCGTCCGACGTCGTCCACGGCATCGCGTCGGAGGCGATCGCGCCGCCGGGATAGAGCACCGACATGTCGAGCAGGTCGCGGTGATGCGCGTTGTTCTCGGTGTCGAGGATGTGCCACAGCACCAGCGAGGACGGCTCGTCGGCCTGCGCCTTCAGGAGCTCCTCGCGATCGCTGAAGCGATGGCCGTCGGTGACCCGCTGCACGGAATCGTAACCGGTGCCGTTGCGCTCGACGAATTCGGGGTCGCTGAAGAAGGCGGCCGCCAGCACGGTCGAGCCGGTGCCGTAGGGATAGGCCTCGACCGTGATGGGCAGGCCCTGCGCCTGCGCTTTCGCGATCAGCACGCGGCAGCGCTCGACGTCGGTCTTGCTCGACGAGTTGAAATGGCAGATGTGCATATGCGCGCCGGTGGCGCCGGCATAGCCGATCAGGCGGATATAGGCTTCCGCCGCGCTCTCGGGGTCGACGCGCGACATATACGCGACGTGGGTGAAGGTCGGCACGTCCTGCGCGACCGCGAGCTGGCAGACCGCGGTCAGCTCCTGCACGCCGGCGCCCGGCGCATAGGCGTTCAAGATGCCGATGCCGATGCCGCCCTCGTTCAGGCCGCGCGAAAGGCGCTCGAGAATGCCGGCGACCTCCGCATCGCTCGCCACGTTGTCCATCCAGCGGCGATCGCGCATGGCGTTGCCGAACGCCTCCAGCGAGCTCTCGGCGTTGGAGCCCGTCATCGCGCCGATGCGCGCGAAAGCCCAGTTGGTGGCGGCGCCGTAATTCAGCACGCGTCCCTTCCGCGCCTGGCGCTCATACCAGGACCCGACCGGGAGCACGCCGGCTTCGAGATCTAGCGTCGTCGTGACGCCGTCGAACGCCTGCATGCGATCCGCGGGGAGCGACTGGCCGTGCGCATGAAGGTCGATGAAGCCGGGCGCAACCACGAGCCCGGTCGCGTCGATCACCCGCTCGGCGTCGCCGAGCGAGGCGCCGACCGCGGCGACCTTGCCGTCCACCACCGCCACATCGCCAATCGCGTCCATTCCGCTGGCGGGATCCACCACCCGGCCGCCAGAGATCACCAAGCCGCTCATATCGTCGCTCCCTCACGCTGAATTCGCATCAAGGCAGATTCCGTGAGATACGACCACCTCCACCGATGCCTATGCATCATGCTCGCAAGTGAGGCTCGAAAGGGAGGCTCGAAGGGAGGTCAATTCACATGCGGGTCGCAGATACGCGCTCGCAGTCTCGCGGCAGGTTTGCCCGAGCTATGCTTCTCGCTTCACCCCTCGAGAAGAAAGGGCGCAGGGAAGACCGGGCGCCGGCTGGCACCCATAAAAAACCCCATGCGAACTGATTGCACACGCAATGCACAGGGGAGACACAGGGCAGCCGAGACCAGGCCTTCCCTGCGCGATGGTTTGACGGCCTATGCCGCGCTCTCCCCGGAAACGAGCTCCTTCTTGCCTCCGTCACCTCCACGAAATGCACGGCACCGCGCCGGTTGACGCGCTGACGCCTTCGCAAAGGCTTGACCGTAGCAACGACGGCCAGGACCACACGGTTTCGCCGTACGCAGGCTTCCTGCTTCGCCTCAAGGCTTCGCAGGACATGGTCCTGCTTCGGTAAAGACTTCGCAGGCATGGGCGCCGTCCGTCGATGCGGTTGGTGACATGCTCACGAGGTTCATCTCGCCCTGCACGCTACTCACCCGCCTTTAACGCCGCCCGCGTCCACCGCAACTCCCAACCCGCGTTCGTGACGACGTACGACCGCCCCTTTTGCGGGCCGGGATCGTCGACATATACGACAATTCCGAATTTCGGTAAAGCGTAATATTTTGATATGACGGGTTGACTTGCGTTTGCGTCTGTTTCGTCCGGCCGTCGGAGACGACGGACGCCACGACCGTGCAATGGACCGCGAAGCAGCTCCGCCGTCTTCTCGCCCCCATTGTCATTCAGGGATGTAGTGGGGCGCTACGGTGGACAAAGTTCCCAGAGGTTTCGTGTGATCGTTCGACGTCTTCCGCAACGCGACCCCTGTCATTCTGTTTCGCGCCGCGCTCTCCTCGGCGGATTTATGTCGGCAGGGACCGCCCTCGCGCTCGGCGGATGCGCCGGCTTGGGAGCAACCGGGGCACGTTTCGACGCGTCATCGCTATCCCTTGACCCCACATTGCTCGTCACCACCACGCGCAAGCCGGTGAACGGCGGTCGCACGAAGCCCTGGTTCGGGCCGGAGCGCGCGACGACCATGACAGTCGCGCGGGCGAAGCTGGTGGCGCCGGACGAGAGCCGCCTTTCTCTGGCCTCGGTTGGACTTGGCGATTGGCGCCTTGATCGGGTCGAACCGGTGTCGGCCGACGCCGGCGATCTCGTCGCGCAGGCCGGTGGAGGAGATGTGCTGATCTATGTGCACGGCTTCAAGCAGACGTTCGAGACGGCGGTGCTGGATGGCGCCCATCTCTCCGACGGGATCAAGTTCCGCGGCCGGACCATGGTGTTCTCCTGGCCTTCCAAGGCAGGACTGTTCGACTATGCCTATGACCGCGACAGTGCGATGTGGTCCCGCGACGAGTTTGAGCGCGTGCTTTCCGCACTCGTGTCGGCGCCAGGCACCGGCCGCGTGAACATCGTTGCGCACAGCATGGGAACCATGCTGTCGCTGGAAAGCCTGCGTCAGCTCTATGCGCGATACGGCGACACAGTGACGAGCAAGATCGGCGCGGTGGTGTTTGCCGCGCCCGATATCGACATGGACGTGTTCTCGTCGGCGATCCACCGCATCGGTCCGCTTGCCGGCAAGATCACCGTGATCGCCTCCACGAACGATCGCGCCCTGGCGCTGTCGGGACAGATCGCAGGTGGAATGACCAGGGTCGGCGCCGCCGAGAAAGCCGTCATCGCGCAGCTCGGTGTGCGCGTGGTCGATGCTTCGCAGGAGGGCTGGGGCATCATCAACCACGATCTGTTTCTGTCGAACGCAGAAGTACAGCGGGTGATCCGCCGCTCGATCGACGGCACGATCGCTTAGGAGAGACCCCGCGCCGAGCCGTGCGAACTGCGCACGCCGGTTGGGGCTACAAGCGGAAACGGCCGGTTTTCGAAGTGCCCAGTCTGGCAGGAAAATGGCGCTCCCTAGGGGAAGGACCGGTGCACCAACCAACCAATTGGAATAGCGTGCGAATTTGCCGTCACGGGTTGCAGTCAGGTAGCAGTTGGGCGAGCGGGGGGCAACCCTCCGATGGATCAGCCCTTATGCGCGAGCACCTTGTACCCCTTCCGCTCCATGCACTGTGAGATCATGTCGTTGGTCCAGAGTGTGTCCGCGGTGCGGGCGATCTTCTCGTTGGTGCAGGCGGAGAGATCGTTGTTGTAGCGGTTCTGGTCGACACCGGCCATGTCGACGACCGGCGGTTCGACGTACGCCGTGCGCGCGGCGCAGCCAGCGAGCAGCGGCAGGGCCAGCAGGGCAATCAGGCGCATTTCTATCCTTGGCATTATCTTGGAATCGTCTTCAGAGCATTGATTATACGGCGCATCAGGACCTTGCCCGTTGGCGTCACCCGCGCGTGGTGGCGGCGCAGATCATTACGGTCGCGTTCCTGAGTGACAAGTCCGAACCCTTCCTCCCGATTGCGATTACGATCACCAATATCCAACAGATGACGAGTCATGACAGTGGGGCTCACCCCCGCTGATCTGGCGTACTCCGTGACACCGCTCCCTTCATCACATGCCACTTGGAGGAACGTATAGACATACTGCAGGGGCATCGTGGAGCGTATCTCCCGAAACGGCTCTAGCGCCAACATGAGGGAACGCGCAAACGCCTTCTCCTCCTCGGTGAGCGTGGGCTTGAACTCAGACATCTTTTCTCCTGGCCGCCGGGGACGAATGTGCATCTCGTGGCGCCCTTCGGCGGACTGACAGCGCACGAGGAATGGCGCGAGGTGACTTCTTGTTGATGTGCTTCATTTGCAACTGAATTGCTCGAAGGTGGTGGTCACAGAGAAGCTCGACGGCTAGCTCCAAATCTCTGCCCAGGTGGCGGAGAACGAGCCCTCGGCTTGGGGGATACACGTGCAATTCAGTCTTGCGGCCCTGGGCGCCGGACCAAACCTTATGGGTACCGGAAGCAAGCCGATGGACAATCTTGGCGGCCTGGACCCGCTTGAACTCTTGCCCATCCTCGTTCCGCGGATCGTTTGCGATGATCAATTCCACCGCTAGCCATGCGGCCAGTACGAGATGCGGGTCCACCTTGTGATGCCTCAGCCGCGCCCAGGCCTTCCAAGCCCTTTGGCGGGGCGGCAGGCCGCGCAGCCGGAATGCTTCTTCGTAAGGGCCTGCACTTTTATACAGTCCCGTAACGCGCTCGACGGCGTTGCTGACCCACCGATCGTTTTGATGGGCCAAGAGCCACCCGATCGCAGCCCTCCTAAAGGGATTTATTTCTGCGGCTCTGAAGCTGCGGCTGTAGGGGCTTCCGTGTCGTGCTCGGTGATCGGCATGAGCGCGGCAGAATCGGGTGTCGAGCCCGTCAGCAGTCCCGGCCCGCGCAGGCCGTCTGCATCCAACCACCTTACAATGTCGGAACATGTGGCTCGGTTCAGAGGCCCTCGTTTGGACCTCACGCTTCCGGTGTTGCCTCCGGGGCAAAGTCATTCGCGGACCTGACCAAGATAGACGCCTGGCGCTCGCTCTCCGTGGAGCTTGTCCATGATCTGCGTCGCCGCGCGTTGGAAGGCTGCGTCCTTCAGCTCTTTGGGAATGTCGGCCGCCTCGGCAGCGACCCTTCGCCGCGCGAGGATTTGATTGATCCCTACGACACCCAATTGTTTGGCTTGCTCGTCCTGATCTTCTGCAAACACGTCAGCCATGACGGATGAATAGTCTGGCTGCTCCACCGACCCGTCGGGCATCACCCGTTGGACCGTGAAGGCCCGACTGTTCCGTCTCTCGGGCCAGCTTAGTAACTGGGTTCCAGAAACGATCGCGGTCAAGAAGGCGGTCACCACAGGGCCCCCATCCGTTGACCGGTGTTCCGGCTTCAGTTCAGCGTTCAACCCTATCGGGACCCAGTGCCGCCCCCTTAGCAAGAGCCGGCAATAGGCAAATCGGAGTTGCTCAGGGGTCATCTCGTATCCATGTCTTCACGCAATCGGCGGAACTGCTGGAACCACTTTTGCGCACAAACTCGGTACCCCGCCGCAAGAACCCCAAAGGCGACCATGCAGACCAGTGTCCGCCGCTTCCTGGTCGAACCTTGGGCGCATGAAAACCCTACGAAACAGCACTTCTTGCACCTGCGACCAGGCTGACCGGGCACTACCAACACTTTCCCTACTTCAGAAATCTGGATTGTCTGGGCTTGGCGAAGCGCTGGCAGGCGAAGGCAGGACCCATACCCGCTGGCGGCTCGCGCCTCGCCGCGCCTTGACCGCACCGGCCGCTTCAAGCGCCGCACCGATCTCTTTCAGGTTCTTCGATTGTTGCCCGTAGCCATCTCGTGAGAGTTGCCTCTGAAGCTGATCGAGGCTGAACTCCGGACCCACCTCGTCGCGCAAGTGGCCACTCAGAGCCGCGTCGATAATGTACTGCCGAAGCGGGTTGCCGCTGACATCAATGATCGACCGCTTTGCCTGGGTCATTGGTGGCGCCGCAAACGGTCTGAATGACCGGAGGTCGCGCTGCATCAGATATGAGTAGATCGCGTTCATCCCCTCGGCACTGCCGACGAAGGCGTTTAGGGCTTCATAGTACCTGTCATCGCGGGCGGTTGCCTTGCTCTCAAAAATGAAATAGCGGCGATCCCCGTCCTCGATATCCAAGGGCGCCGAATGGTTAGAGAACATGATGAATCGCGCGAAGTTGGAGACTTCAACTTGGGGACCATACTTCACGTTGACGCTGACTGTAGGTTCCGTAATGAGCGGCTTTAGCTTGTTGGCAAGGTCCCAGTTGCCGTGTTCGTAGATCTCATCGACCTGAACCAGGAGCTTCCCCATGAGCCACCCGTCAAACTGGCTCTTAAGGTCCTTCGTTTGAGCTACGCGGCTGTTGTTCTCGCCGACCAAGCGCCGGACGATGGTGCCAAAGGTGGACTTGCCAATGCCCTTCGTGGCGCTCGTGAGAAGGATGGCGTGGTTCACACGCTCCTGAGGCCTCTGCACAAGATGGCTCAAGAAGTTGAGGATGTGATCGATGGCTGCTTCGTCGCCATCGAAGAGATATTTCACATGCTCAAGGAACGGCGCAGGTTCCTTATTCAGGGACACCTCTTGCCAGCCCGGCGGACGCCACAAATTGAGAACTTTTCGCCCCAACTCATCTTGGCTGATTTCGGGTTGCCCAGGTGAAAACGCGAGTGCCTCCGCCATGATGAACCCGAAGTCCAAGGTCGGATCGTCGAGCACCGCAAGCACGTCGTCCATCTTGTAGAACCAGACCTTCGCACGCCCCTTTTCATCTCGGTATCGGAAGGAATGTCCGAACCGCGAAACCCTGTTGAAGACGTGATCCTGCATTGGCGACCCTTTCAACGGGTCGAGACGGTACACGATCCCGCCCTGCTGGGCCGTCCAGGCAAACTTCTGGGCCAACTCGGCCCTTATCCGCTTGTCCTCCTCGATGAACTTCGGGGAGTCGATTGCTGGCAGCTTGCGAGCGTCTTGGGTGTCTTCGTCAGCCGAATAGTCGATAGCCAAACTCATTTATCGTCTTCTTGTCACCTTTGCTTCAGCACTGAAAATCAAGCTGGCGAGCCGCTGTCAACAACTCGCTCGCGCCATTCAAGTGTTCCTTTAGTTGGAACTGAGGGTGCTTTCAGAACTCGCGCCCCGCGACCTGTTGGCTTGCATCAAGCCGGCCTCCGCGAGGATTCGGTAACAAGATGCGCGGCCGATGCCGGTTGCCTTGGCGATAGCAGACGGTCCCTCTCCCGTTTTGAACAGCGCAATGACTTCGGCGCTCTTCGCTCGCGCGGTTGGCGTTCGACCCTTGTACTTGCCAGCAGCCTTTGCTTTCGCGATACCCTCTCTCTGGCGCTCCAGCATCACTTCGCGCTCGAACTGGGCGACGGAACTGAGGACGTTCAGCATCAAGCGCCCGGATGCATTTCCGGTGTCGAGCCCCATCGCCAGAACCCTGAGGCTCACCTTCTTTCGATCCAGGGCATCGCTGATGCGAACGAAGTCGGCGACTGAACGAGCCAACCGATCGAGCCGGGTGACTACGAGCACGTCACCCTCGCGGGTGAACTCCAGGGCAGCATCGAGTTGTGCCCTCTTCGCGGCTACCGACGACACCTTTTCCGAGAAGAGCTTTTCGCAACCGACCCTCGTCAGTTCGTTCAACTGCGCGGCAAAGCCCGCATCCTGTTCGACAGTGCTGACACGCGCGTAACCGACAAGCATTGTTGTATCTCCCACTAGCCTCAAGGACCATGAGAGACAGCATGTCTCAAAACTCCAACCCAACGTCTATGAGTCACATTGACTCACTCGACGAAGGTCTCACACAAGCAGGGGCCATTGAGACACGAGGCTGCACCTGACGTGCCTCTGCATTTTCAGTTTCCTGTTCAGAACGGCTGGGCCGATCTTCAGGCGCGGCAAAGTCTTCAGTTCCAGTAGCTTTTGGCAATAGCATAAAGGCGACGTTCCCGAGTGCGCCGCACGGTCACTTGCTGAAACACAAAAAATGGCGGCTCGATCCTTACCGTGGCTTTGTTTACGAACTTGGAAAACAAGATCGCGTGAGAAGAGGTTGCAGTGTCGCGCATTGGAACGACTGCATGTTCTGCAGCTTCGCCCGCGAAGCGATAGAACATTTCATGGGATCAAACGCTTGTTGGAGATCGGATGTTGGAGAACCTAGACGGTTGCCACGCATTCGCCTTTGAACGGGCCGGCACGGGGGGATTCTGTTTCAAGGATCAACTCGACTGGTCCTTCACATTTTTTGGTCGAATATCCGCCACCAGTGACGCTTAGAACCTAGCACCGCCCTCGCGTTCACCTTCCCTGGAACTATCGCCTAGCATTTTTCGAGCATGCTGATCACTACCTAATCATGCAGCGCTTTGCGCAGTGCGTCCGAGGCGTCCGCGTAGAATAGAACCTGAACCTTCGTAGCCACCTCGTCAGACAAGTCGATCAGAGCCCGGCGGCTTGAGACTGGCACCAGCACGGCATTTGCGCCTTTCTCCATCGCAAGCTCCACGAGATCGATAGGATTGTGGATCGGCTCCACTGATCCACCCAAGGTGATGCCCCCGGAGATGACGATACCGCCCTTCAAGGGTTTGCCAAGGAGTGCTGAACAGAGAGCCACAAGTACGCCGACCCCGAGTTGCTCACCACTCTTGGCGGCATCGAATGAGCGCAATTGGGCCGCGAACTCATGCTCCCGAGGATTCCGTTCTCCGACAAGCTCGCGTGAGCGGGCATAGAGATTTTGTTCAGCAATTCGCACGCTTTCCCGAAAGGGTCCCGGGGGGGCTTGATTTAAGATCCGAACACCACTCCCCGCGCTTTCCGTAACTTCAATGCGAAAAAGTCCAGCGCCCTCATCATGCCCACCCGGACTAATCGCCCACGCTTGCCCGGCCGGCAAAGGATCTGACCCTATGCTGTCCTCGCTTTGGAGCTCGGGAGTGGACACGAACTTTTCGACGCCGTCGAGCCCAATCGCATAACTGAATTGAGTATTCCGGAACTCAGCGGAACCGATGCGCTTTTGCTGTTCCTTAACTCGCCTACGAACTTCGAGTGCAAGCCGGATTGCCCATTCGAGTTCTTCGTCGGGTACCGGAGTTGTCGAATCGGGAAACATCAATTTAAGTAGCCCCGAGACTGTCTTGTTAACAGCGTTCTGGTCGCGTCCAGAGAGGGCTCCACCAAAATGCGTCCGGCCAGTCAGGACGCTCACCCGGCTCTGAGAGCGAAGGCGCGAGAAACACTCCGCCAGCACGTCGCTTACCAAGCCAAACTGATCAGTGAACAGGTCCTTGCTCATCTTGGGGATCTCCCATCCCGGAAGATAGCAATGGACGCGATCCATGAACGCAGTGTCGTTCCGCATTTCAGGTGGCATTGGCCCGAACAAGTGTCCCACACGCTGCTGATGCTGAACGTCGACATCGAAATTGCCTACCATCACGATGCTACCTTCAGCCCGGATGCTTTCGCGACCGCGTGAAAATTCACCTGACTCCATGAAGCCCTTCATGATGTTGACGCCGTCCTTCTGGTCGAAGGAAATGCCCGAAACTTCATCGAAGCAAACAACATCGTACTGGCAGACCAGTCCGCGCTGACCGTTAGCCATATTAACGAACATTCGCGCTACTGTTGCTTTGCCGCCGGAAACCAGATGTGCGTAAGGTGAGACCTGCTGGAAGAGATGGCTTTTGCCCGTCCCGCGCGGCCCAAGTTCCACCATGTTGTAGTTGCTCTCAACGAACGGAACCATTCGAAGCAGCATTGCATCTTGGGCGCGGTGATCGAGCTTCAATGGCTCAAGCCCGATACTGCGCAGTAGGAAGCTCTTCCACTCCTGACTCGTAAGTTGAGCTCGACCGGTCGCAATCTTGTCCAAGATGTCACGGGATGAGAGTTGTATCTCCCGCAGGCTCATAATCTCGAACGGTCGCCCGCCCTTCTCTTGCGCGATGCTGGCGTCGTAGCCAAGTTCAACCTCGGCATAAAAACCACCGGTGAGCATACGCTCATGATCGAGAACTATCTTGTCCCCAATTCGTACGTCGTTTAGGCGGAGGCTAGGCAAGGTCGCGAGATAGCTGTCTGTTTTTGCGTCGAGCCTTGCGGTTACGATATCTATGATGCGTACCGATCCGCGATCTCGCGCCCGCGATTTGAACAGTTCCTCTTCACCAGCTCGAACCGTTCGGTCCGATAGTTGCGACTGCACCATCTTGAGACCTTCGTCGATCTCGGAGAGCTCAGTGCTCGCGCAGTATCGGCCGAGCATGAACTCAACAACATATGTCGGCACCGGAAATTGACCACGGAACTGGCGTACTAGATCTTTTCGAACAATGTGACCGGGGAAGGCCGCCGCTGCTTTACGGTCTAGTTCATCAAGCGCGGCCATCTCACGCCCCCCCTACGGTCAGTGTGCGGTGTGCGACGACTTGCCCGTCCTCATCGAGTACCACTAGGCAGGCATCTTGCCGTTCGTGTTCATCACCAACTAGAAAAGAGGTGCGCCCGCTTTCGTCTAGTACACGGCCGCCCTTGACCAGGGATGCGCCGCTGGTCTCCGTGCCCAATCGCAAATCTACCCTCAGATCAGCGCCTCCCGCCACTTCAATCCTTAATCGCAGCCCTTCCCAGTTCGCCTTGTTGATTGAACTTTCCTGTCGGGCGCCACTACCTGTAACCTCTAGAACGGGCAGCACGCATTCTTGGGGGCTGATGCCGCCATGCGCGTATTCGTAAGCAGCAAAAAAGGATCGCGCTCCCGTCGCTGCTGCAATAGACACTTCGGGATTCCAAGACCATGGGACCTGTAAGTAGGAACTGGTCGCATGCGGCTTCACCATAGCGCACCGTATACGTTTTCCGCTCGGTTCCACCAACCCGACGTCTAAATTGGCAACCGGCAATCCGCCAGGCATTAAAAGCCACCCATGGTCGGTCACGATGCGGACGCTAAGTCCCCTGCGCACAAGCTGGAGAACGCGGTCGGCCGCATCACGAATACCGGCCGATAAACGTTCCGCAAGACGTGAACCTAATGCGTGTCCCTCTTCATCGAATCGACCCGTTTCGACCCATAGCTTTTTTGATGGCAACAACCCGCCGTCGGTATCCCATCCTTCACTCTGCATCAGCTTAAACAACACCGACTTCGTCGCAGGCTTTCCATCCGGCGAAAGTGGGAGCACGTCCGAAGTGGTGCTCGGGCCCGTGAGCAGGAAAGCGGCGGGTGAAACCATGGGCTTGCAGGTGGCGGTTACAGTTGGAAAGCCGGACCATGACCAGTCGAACTTGATTGTCAAACCCTCCGACTCCAAGCGTCTGGCCAGCTCTCTCGCCAAATCCATTCGTAATCCGTCGACGAATAGAATTGTAGCCGCTTTTGACTGCGACATTGCACCTGAAGCAAGCTTTACCCTACCCGAGCGGACCAATTCCTGAAGTGCCAACGCGCCTGCTTCCATCCACGGAAGATAGATCGAGCGTAAAGCAGCAGTCACGGCAATGCGATCGAGTTCACGCGGTGCGGACGAGAGTGCGGACATAGCCGCCCAATCAACCTGCGAGCCTTCCGCGACATAGGCCTCAGCAAGCGCGGCCCCATCATGGGCAGGCAGCGCCTTCGCGTTCGCCACCACGGCTAGATGGGTCAGGGCTTGAGCCAGCGGCGCATCGCCCCGCCTGGCCCAAACAGACAGCCGGCGCCAGGCGTGTTCGTTTTCCAAGGCGACGATCTGCGCTCGGGCGGCATCAGTGGATAGTGCGGCGATTCCCGATAGCTGTTCGCGAAGCTTGGTTTCTGCTTTTTTGTTCAACTTCGGATAGGAGTCCTGATGCTCGAACAGCGTGCCAGGTTCTTCTAATCCTAGGAGACTAACGACGCCACCGTAGCCTGTTGAGGCCGAAAAGCGTGTCCATATCTCCGCCCATCGCCCCTCGCGCTTAGCCAGCCGCTTCGTCGCGTCCTGTCGGGATAGTTTGCGCGGATCGAATTTCAGGTCCTTCGTTGCAATACTGGCAAAAGCGGCAAAACGCCCAGCGTCTGCTGCCTCCGAAAACACTCCGTCAATCCAATCCAGCATGTCGGCGGCGAGGTCGGGCGCGAGCAGTGCATTAAGCTGGTCAGCATCCCAGCGCTTGCCACGCAGTTCTTCGACAGAGCGTGTGCAGAAACGAATCGCGCAGTGCGTAAGTGACGTCCGAGTCGCAAGATCGTCAGAAATGTTGAGTTTCAACGCGCCACGTTCGGCGGCGAGGAATCCGCGAAGCGTCCAGTCTTTGCCGTTCACGTGACCGAAGAAATTTCCGGAAACGGTCATCCAGACCAAAGGCTGAAGTAGGGCGGGACAATCCTCCGCCCCTTTCAACGTCTCCCGCCCCACTCCAGGAATATAGATGATCGGTGTCGCTTTTGCCGGCCAGGTTATAGAAGAGATTGCCCCGACCGCGGCGGCGCGCAGCCAGATTGCTGGCCCCGTTCGGTTCGTCACGTCGACATCACCACAGGTCAGCAGTTCGGGCAGGCGTTCACGCAAAGCCGGAAGCAAAGGAAGAAAGTCGCCATTTCCATCGCACCACACGACGGCCTCTGGCGGGGCTTCGGCAGCGGCATTGTAGCTGGCAGCCTCATGTAAGGCGGTGATGAGCGCATCGAGTGGCGTGCTCACAATGCCTCCGCTCGCTTCTTCCCACCGGCTCGGGCAGTTAGCTTTTCGGCCAATGTTGTGTGGTGGTTATTGCGTCGCTCGCCACCAAAAACAGAATGCCAAGCGGCTGAACTGACGTCGCTTCCCTTGTCTTTGTCCTTTAGACTCTTAGCTAGATCGTGAGTTAGAACGCCAGCGGTGACGAAGGGGCGAATATTTTGTCGTGTGCCATCGTCGATATCCGGGGTCCAGCCAATCGGCTGCTCATCGAGCGGTTTCCACCGCACAAAAATATCGTGCGGATTTTCACCCTCTAGGATACTCTCGAGGGCTTGTTGCAGCTCTCGCCCCTTCTCGTAGCGCAGCACATTGCTTTCTGCTTTGGCTCGAGCGAGCCAATCTCCCAACAGAGTATAGGTAAGCCGTCGCAATGCCGCTTGATCAAACCGATGATAGTGAACGAAGACTGAGAAACCATCCTTCATTCCATCCCAAATGTGCCAGAGGAATGGTCGTTGCCCAAACAACGCGCAGTGTTGGCGAAAGGCACGGTCTCTGAGCCATCTTTCTAGCGAACCATCGCGCCCCACCTTTTTATCGAGCTTCTGATCGGCCTCGAAGACCAATTGGCGCTCCAAGTCATCAGACCAATTTGCAAACGCGGAGCCAAGATAAGTACGCAACCGATCAGCAAGTGGCTTTTCGCCAGCGACGGCTGGCAAGGCGAGCAATCCATCGTTGTCCCCGCCCCGAAGCGTGGCAGTCTGAGCAATCCATCGCCGAGCATCCTCAGACAGGCGAATCGAGGGGTCCGATTCAGCAGGCCAACGATAACCGCAGAGGCGAGCAAGTGCTACGTGTAGAGCATACCCGATATCGGTCTTAGATGGGTGCCCGTGAAACAACCACTGTGTAGGATCGTCTGAGTACGGCACCGGAATGCCAGAGGGCCCAAACTGATCTCGCGCCTTTTGCGTCCAACGCATCAAGTCGAAAGGCACTTTCAAAAAATAATCGTTTGTTACCCGAACGGCCTTCGTAACTTTCCTGACCGAAGTCGAAAATTCTTCACTTTCCACAAACGCGCAAATAGCCGCTTCGTGGTCTGGGTTGATGGGCACAATCGGCACGCATCCATCATTGAATACTTCCCCGTCATAATAGGTTGCTCTAAAAGTCCTGACCTGAGAGATTGCGACACCTCGCCGGCTAGTAATCCGGGGGGAAGGAAAATTATGCGCCAATCCTTCTCGATGGAGGCCACCTCGACCCTCTTGCCAATGGACACAAAATGAACGTCCTGAAAACGGCGCAGTCGAGTTTGGCGATGATAGATATCGCTTCCAATCAGAGCTGATCGGGAAAAGCTCCCAAAAGCTGCGAATAAACCGAGCAGAATCTCGGGTCACCAACCCTTGCGCCGACATTGCAAACTTCGACAAGGTGGAAGAATAGTCTACGTCGTGCGAAGAAATTAGAGCGCTAGGATTGTTGCGTTGCTGGTTTTGACTAATCAGCTCAACTTCGCCTAATCGAAGATGCTCGATTTTGCCTTCGATCGTCGGGTCAGTGGTAGCATCTATTGCCAAGTATCGAGATTTTTCCGTTGAACGGCGTCGTTCAAATATTGAAAGCGTCGCTAAGGGGCCTCGCATACCGAACGCCTGCCAGGCTTCCTCTCCAAGATTCACGACCGAGCAGAAAGTATATTCTTGCAAGACATTTTCGCGAAAGCGGCGGTGGGACTCAAGAAATAGCCATTCTTGTTTTGATACCGACGCAACGGCACCACCGTCAGCAGCAAAACTATACATTCGCGCGAGCATAGTTGTTGCGAGGTCGGTTTTCGCCCAACTGAAGCGATCACTGCAGTGATTGGATAGTGTCTCACATTGTTCGCTTGAGCCAAGAAAGGGAACGTTCGTGGCCTGAAGGCTGAAGCGCTTGTGGAGCATTGCGGCGGCGTCAGCCATGCCACGCGCCGCGATCACCCCCTCAATGCGTTCGGGTTCCGCGCGACGCGCTCTCAAAAAGAGCGGTTCAAGCAGTCGTTCAACTTCCCGCAGTTTCTCTGCTTCGAATAAGTCGCCGCCTGTTGGCTGTAGCAAGCTGCCGAGTATGGGAGCTTGTGAGAATAGATCGTGCAAAGCAGAAAGCGCATATTCGAGTTCAAGATCGCCTTCCGCTAGAGCTAAGAACTCCTGCTTTGGAAGGGGCGGTGGCGATCCAACCCAGGCGATATGCGGTAGTGGTAACATCTGCCATCCACCAAGCCGCCATGCACTTAGCGCGACTGCGAAGGCAGCGATCTGCACACATCGGCCGTCGATCTCCAATCCATATAGATTGTCACGCAAGGCTGCAGCGACGGCAGCGGCGGGCGTTAGACTTTCCTCCATTTGCCTAAACCTCGCAATGATGATCAGAGCTTCGGTTAAAAAGTGCCCCGATCCGCAACAGGGATCAAGCATGGTGATAGCCTTGGCTTCCTTTGGCCAGTCAGCAAAGACACCCGCGGCTGGGCGCCACGTGCTCTCATCGCCTTCGCGCACGAAGCGCAGCATATCGAAGCTGTAGCCCGGCAGGGCACACGCGGCCCGCAAGGCGTCCTCATGCTCCGCCGTTGAAGCGAGTGTTCGGTCAGCTGCCAGTATTTTGCCCGCCCACCAAGCTCCTAGGGTGTTGTGTAGCAAGAACTTCACCATGTACGGCTCGGTGAACAGTTGGGTAACCGCCGGCAATTCGTCAGCCCCGATTTTTACGCCTGATTCGTTGATCGCCTCTCTCTCAGCTGCACGCCAATACTGGTACGACCAGCCGAGACTGTCTTCGGCTTGAAAGATTTCGCTGTCGAGACTCTTCACCAAGCGATTGAGCTTCTGCGAGTGAACGGGGTCGAGGTCCAGCGCAAGCGCCGGATCGTCGGTGCGAAATACTGCGGGCAGCATTGCCGCCGAGTAACGCTCTGCCACCGCCCAAGCATCTGTTCCCCCCTCCGCTTCAGCAAGCTCCCGGCAATCTTCCAGGCTAACAGGAACGTTATGCTCAGGATGACGAAGTAGTCCGCGCTCCGCGAGAAAACGCGCGAACAACATTCGATGCCAATGGGCATAGGCCGCTGCTTCAATCAGCCCTTTGGTTTCCTGCGTATCCGTCGCGCGATCGAAGGTGTCCCCGAGCGCTCTCGCGTGAGCCCGAAGGCGGCGGCGCAAATGTTTTTCCGAATCGCTCAGGTAGGTTGGTGCCTTTGCGTCCGCTGCACCTAGGCGGTGGATCGCATCTCGCGCACCCTCTTCGGCGGTCAGCCGTGCGCTCTTCACTTTTTTCTCTAGCTCAGCGCGCAGCGTCGCCGAAACATAGCGGTTGGTCATGCTACTAGATCCTCGGAACAGCTGGTCCATCGGCAAGTGCTGCCATGATCTTAGTGCGGACCTTCTTCAACCATTCATCGACTTCGGCCTCCGTCCTCACCATTACGGCAGGCAGCGAGACCGTTCGAGCTTTGGGCTCCAACAGTGTCGCGGCTGAAGCGAGCGCATCATCGATCCGGGCCGGAAGAGCTTTCACCATATGCTCCCACTCGGACAGTCCTCGCTGGGACAGTGTATCCACTATACTTTGGGGGGTATCGACGGTTGGTTTGGCAACCAATAAGAGCCCGGTCTGTTGGCGAATGCTGCGCTTCTGCTCCGGCGACAGTTTGGCCCAGGTTTGCTCCCCGGCGAGACGCTGCTCCCCTGTGGTCCAGGCGGCATCCCACGCCGCGTAAGCGGCATTTAGCTTCATGCGCAAGTTGTCCGAGGCGGCTCCCAAGAGAGGCGGCACCGCGTCGGGTTCGGCTAGCAACCGACGACCCATCCGAATGCTCTCTAGGTCCCCTGATTGCTCCGTCGCTCCAAGACGAATGAGCCTCTCCGCCAACTGCCAGCTCGGGAGCCGTCTCGATATTTTTTCGCCGGCGGCTTTCCATGCCTTTAGCCTATCGCGCAGTGTTGTCGCGTCCACCGCCAGCGCGGCTAGTAAGTCGTTGCCAGACATTCCTTTGTATGCGGCAAGCTTCGGCACTTTTTCAGCCTCCGGAGCGGGCGCATCGCCACCCGACTGGAGGGCCGCGCTTTCTAAGCGATCGAGCAAGGCCGAAAGGGCCAAATGTTCCTGATTGTTTTCAAATGCGATCCCTGTGTCGGTCAGCAGACCGCGCACCGGCATGCGCTGCGCGATGGTGATGATGATTGTTTCCGCTCGGAAAGTGCACGTGCCGATCTTCTGGCGCGGGATATCAGGAAGCGACGCAGGCTTCCCATCATCGCCCGTCACGCGCAACAAACCTGCATTCGCGAGAACGAGCAGAGCACCATCGACTACGTCTCCCGACCATCCGTACGGTGGACTGGTGAATTTCGCCCGCAAGTCTGAACCTTTGCGGCCGGGACCAAGATCAGCCAGCAATGCCTTGCAGACAGGATGGTTCTCAGGGGCGCCGACGTGGTCAACAGCTTTCATCGCGTCGGGGTCTTTGCGGACCGCGCGATCGCGCACCTTGTCCCAGTTAGCGTGGTCGCCGTCGGCGAACTGCGGATAGAGCCTTGCAAGCGCGTTTGTGGCCGCTTCCTTCACTGCGTCGGCTGGTGCCCCGTTGATCTGCTTACCACCCGCCTGGAGCACTCGGGCTTGTGCCACCGCTTCTCGAATGATGTCCTTCGCTGCTACCTGAGCTTTGTTTGCTCGGGACAACATGGCCAATTGCGCTTCGCGCCCTGCATCTGTCTGTGGTACCCCTCGAAGCTGAAGCACATGTTCGGCCGCCCGCCATGTGGTCAGGGCGGTAGTCAGCTCGTTGTCTCGTGTTGGATGCCGCGATATTAGCAGATGCACGGTAGCGTCACTAGTTGACGCTGCGGAGATTTCCTTCTCGACGGCGGCCATGTCCTCGCCCCATCCGCTTCGAAGGCGTAAGGCGATACCGTCGCCAGGCGCTTTCTCGTCCAGTTGTAAGCGGTGAATGCGACGTTGTTGGCGGCTAGCGCCCTGGGTAACGCTGGCTGCTCCAGACAAGGCTGTCTCGATTGATTCACTAAGTAGATCACGCCGGGTGCGTCCTAGTCCCGATTGATCAGCAAGAATCGTTCTCTCCTCACTTCGATAAGCAGCCTCCCATTCGGCGCTTTCCTTGGTTTGGAGGCGCCATTCGCCGCCCACCTCAATCACCGCCCCATCTGCTCGAAGCTCTTCAAGGAGATCCGGCACCCTGCGGCGAATCTCATCGTCTCCTGCTAGATTGACGATCAGAAGGTCAGCGATTGTTTCTGGCTGAGCTCGAACTCCATGATGGTCGGCCTCGGGCGCGATCCGACCCAGCATATAAACGAGCATTAGAATACGGGCCTTCAGCTTGTCTTTATCGTCGCCGCCCTTGAGAGCTTCGATTCGATTGCGAGTTTCGCTCGGTAGGAGACCAGCGTTGTAAGCTTCTGTCGCGAAGCGACCATACAGAAAATCCACAGGAACGGCGTAGCCGAGCGGCATTTTCCCATAGGTGCGCGCGGCATCGAGTGTTGTTCTGAGTTGGCCCCGCAACGTCCCGCCCAGGCCTGTGCGATCTAGCTCGCGCAAAATTCGCTCCCACACGCGCCGACGCGAGGGCAGAAGAGGCCAGTCAAGGATTGCCTCGTTTTCGTCTTGTACCGTATGAGCCAGCCGGCTGCCGCGCAGATGTCGACTGATTTCGCCGGCGTTGGCGCTCAACATCCCACGGATGTCTTTCTCTTTCTCCGTCTTCTTGAGTAGAACGGTCTTGCGAATGACTGCATCCACGTCAGCTTCACCGAGGGCAATCTGGACAGGGAAGCGATCAAGCAATTTTTGCAGATTGTCGACATCGCTAAGGGCTTGCTGGCCCGTAGCGACCAGTAACAACCTGCCGTCAAAACGACTGGACAGCCGTTCCGCCATTGTCTGAATCTTCAAGGTTAGGCCGGGGTCCTGCCGGATAAATTGCTGCACTTCGTCAAGTACAATCAGCGTAAGCGGCATCTCTTTACGTCCAAGAGTAAGCGCCTGCCGAGCCATCGTTTCGAGTAAATCGACCGTCACAGGGGGCGGCTCCGGAAACTGTGACTGCAGGAGGCTGCTCAATGCCTTCGCTGAACTGGCCAGTTCCGGCTTCGCGTTCAATACCGCGGCGCTAAAGCGAGGAGATAGAATGAAATTCCTGATGTCCGTAAGAAATTTATCACCTAAATCCTTACGCACGGCATCGAGAATGTCGAGGCTGGCGAGCCAAAGCGCCACCTGAGCCGCACGCAAGTCACTCGGCAAACCGACTGCTCGAAGAATAATGCCAAGCGCAGCTTCGGCGGGATCGGAGGGGCCGGTACCCAAAGTATCTCCAGCGGCGACCACACCGCCCGCCCTTTTGGCTGCGGTTCGCAGCTCTATGAGCGGCGCGCGAACCTCCGGCGGCAAATGCTTGATTAGCCCCTCAGCAGTCGCACCGTCCGAAAATTCAATATTCGTCCAAAGCGCGGCCAGCATGCTTGCGAGGTGCGATTTACCTGAACCATAGAAGCCTGAAATCCAAACGGCAGGTGAGCTTCCCGCATTTCCAACCGAGCCAAGGAAAGCTTGAAGGATGCGAGACAACCCGTCCGCGTAAGCGCCATCGCAGACGAAAGTAGAAAGTTCCCCTTTAAGCGTTTCCATAGCCTCCAGCGCAGGCGGGAAGGAGATCTTCGCCACGCCTTGGTTCGCAAGCTTGTAATCAGCAGGATCGGTATAAAATGTCTCACGGTTGAGAATGGTGTTGGACATACCGTGCCTCACAAAGCGTTATCGGGGGGAATCGGGATTGCGTGATAGTTCCAGCCATCCCGTGCATCGAGAAGGCGATAAACGCCCCCTGCATGCTTCCCAGGAAAGCCGATGAGTAGGCGGCCCGGCACCAAATCAGCCACACGGCTTATCAAGCTCGAAATGCGAGCAACGCCGAATAGCGAACCGCATCCATCAACTGCGAGGATGTCGTTCGGCGAGCATGCGTCGAGCGCCTGCTTTAGAAGCAAGACAATGCTGTCTTCGATCTCCGGGAGCAAACCACGCAATTCCTTCGGTTGCTCCACCAGTGCATCGAAGAACTCATGCTGCGCGATCCACTTGCCGAACCAGGGCGAGAGGTTGATTTGATGCCAGCCATGGCCGGCCTTTAATGTCGCTTGCTCAAAATCGCCAAGACGACCCGTAAACTTGCTTTGAAGGCTCTTTTCGTACCATACAACCCAAATGCGTCCGGCTGGCGGAACGTCTGCTGCCCACGGGAGCCCAACCTGTTTGATATACGCTGTTAGAATATCATCAAACGTGTTCAAGCTCTTTCACTCCCAGCGTTGAGGCCATCGCCTGTCTGACAAGAATCTCGGTGACATCTCCCGTCGACCGCACCCGGGCCAAACCGATCGCCTCTGCGCGACGCAGGGAATCGAGCGCCTGATCGACGGACAAGTCTAGGGCCTTCATCCAGCCCGAACTCAAGATCGCCGGGCCTCCAAATCCGCTTACGGTTGCTAACAAAGCTGCCAAGGCGACCGTCGACGGGGTTGGCAAGATGCGCCGACGAACCTTTTTAGCAAAGCCTTGGAGATGTCCGCTTTTGCTCCAGGACGACGCGCAGTTTTGCGCCATGGAACGCACCATCTTTTCGCTAAAACGAGACGGAAAAGCCGCCGATAAGGCTTCTTCAAAAAGTGGGCGTTCTAAAATCTGGCCGACCGGCTGGCTCAAAACCACTTTGGCCGTCTCACGTAGCAACGGATCGCGGGCGAGTGATACTAGGAGAGCCTGGAGCCGGTGGCCGTCGGGATCAGACTTCCACAACTTGAAAAGCGCCCTTGTAAGAGGCGGCTGTTCCATCAGTCCATAGAGCGATGTCAAATGACCAAAGGTTAGCCTTCGAGAGTTGACCGTTGACTTACCAAGCGCGTTTTCCTCGATAGCAGCGAGTTTCAGCGCTTCGCCGTTTGTACTACTCGAGCGCAGTAGCGCCTCAAGCTCTTCCAGCATCATAGTCTTTGACTGGTGCGCTCCGCCGCCTGCCAGCCGAAAGCCGAAGGCCAAGAGTCGAAGCTCATCCGCTTGAGCACCGAACCAGATCGGAACGCCTAATTGATCTCTTTCGACAGGTGTAATTGTCATCGTCTGCGGCGAAAGGTCTGCGCGGGCATCAAGTTCTCTTTTATTGGCGCGGCTATCGGAGCGCTGCATACCTCGTCATTGCACGGGCCGCATCAGGTTTCTATGATGTCTTTAACTTCGATGATGCGATACAGGGCTGGCCGGCCATTTGCCGCGTGAACCTCGGCATCAACTAAGAAGACACGCTGGAAGGGGTTTTCTGTGAGGGACAGAAGTTGCTGTTTGGCCATGTCGCTCAGGAACTGCAGCTTCACCGCCTTTGGCCATACGGATTCTATGATACCGCGGTCCCCTGTCTTGGCGGATGCAACGTTTTTCACCTGCTCAAGTGTTAAAAGACGATCGCGAACAATCTCGATAGCAGGGATCGCGGGCCCCAGAAAGCGCCGTACCCCATTCTGTATGGCATTTGCCTCAACAAACCCGACGTGAAAATGATTGTGTATTTCAACCTTCGCCTGGTCGGTAGCTTGAATGTTGTATTGCGCACTGTTGTCTTTCGAAACCGGCTCCAGAATTTGCGAAAGCCGTTCGGCATCCTGTCGGCTAGGCGGGCTATCTGCATCGCCTCTTGCCAGAAAATATTGGGCTAGATCGTTCAAATGGCCAACGAACGCGCCAAGTAGATCCTTGTGGTCAACGATCCACGATATTTGCTCACCCAACGGCATCAAATCAGCAATGATGCTGCCGGACCTTATCTCACGAACATAAAGCTTGAGATTGCTGGGTATGGGATCTTGCAGATTTTTGTTGGCGAAGTCTTCGAAATCTTGAGCTAGCGCATTTAGACTTGTCGTCAGATCGATCAGATCGACAGGTCGTCCATTTGACAGCTTGACGGTCAGCAAATGACTGCCGCGCTCAAGTTCGTCCCGGCCCTCGTAAAGTGCCATTGGTTGTCCCCATCCCCAGTGACAACTTAAGCACACTCAAGGGCTTTAGAAAATCAATTCTTGCAGAAATGAGCTGCGGGTGAACGATCCTAGGCACTATGTCTCTATTGGCCTTTAGTTGCAGGATAAAGATCGGACAGATCAAGGCCCCGGTAGCGCACCTTTTGGATCGACCTGTTCAGTGTGTCGAGCGAAAGGCCCACCCCATAACCTCGCCCGGCATTTCGTCCGCGCGCAGCGTGAGAGGTGAGCTGGTCGTGATGATCCTCAGCCACGTCGGAGTTCCGGCAGGCGTCCTTGAACGTATGTCGAAACGAATGGAAAACCTTCCGAGTATCGCCAATGCCGCACTCGTTGCGAAGATAGCGATTGAACCATTTCGACCACGCTCCTGATCTCTTCTCGGCCCGATTGGGCTCAAAGCCGGGAAACAACAGGGCATCAACGCCGGCCTCCGCCTGCCGCTTCACTCGCCATGCCACGAGCCCCAGTCGAACAAGTTCAGCATGAACCGGCACCTCTCGTCGGTTCTTTGCCCCCACCTTGAGGCGCTGACCCGTACCCACATCTGTGATGTTAAAGAACCAAATATTCTCATTCGGCACTTGCTGTAGGTCGCGCACGTAGAGCTGCGCTATCTCCTCTAGCCGCGCCCCGGTGTACAGCGAGATCAGAGGAAACCAGAAAGCTGCTTCGCCCCTTCCCCCTGTAGGCCGCCTCGCCTCTGCATACACGGGCGACGCGAAGACAGCCTTGAGGTCTGCGATGGTGAAAGGAAGCCTGTCGTCCTCGCCTTCATCGACTATAATCGCGATCCTGTGAAATGGATTGCGCCAACCCCCGGGACGTTCGGCAAAATCGTACTCGTTTGCAGCTGCATTGGTGATCGCGGACAGTAGCCGTAGCGATTTGTTGACTGTTCGCGCAGAACGCTTCGCCAGCCCTCCGGGCAGTTGTTCAAGGAGGCGCGGTAGGGGCAGCTTTTGGAGTGCGTGAGGCAGGTGCTTCGGCAGCTTGATCATCGCATCACGAAACGACCGGACATGCCCTCGTTTGATCGAGGACACCCGCAGATTCCCGTGCAGCTCCGCAAAACGCCTCACAGCAACCTCTGCTTCGTGGGCCGTATTCCTACTCGGAAGTTTGCCGCCACGAACCCCAGCGCCATCCTTCCAAAGGGCGAACGCCTGTTTCAACATCGGGTCCTGCCCTCCCGTGGGCACGATCGGTTCGACAATTGGGGTCGGAATGATCTCACCGTCTAATCGCGCTCGGATGTCGTTCGAGGCCCGTAACTCGGCCTTCAGAACCTCGATTTCGATCCTCCGTCGCTCGTCCGGTGCTAATTCCGCACCGCGCTTCGCAAGCTCCTCTGCAACCCGCTGTTTCACGGCAGCCGGTGGCCGCATCCGCACCGCCGCCTCTTGCAGCTCCTTGTGGACCTTCTCGGCGGCGAACCGCAGCAGGCCCAAATCATCTTCAGTGAGGCCGGGCTCCTCGGTTGCGGGGGCGGTGCGATGGCCCGCTGATGGTATGCGAAGAAGATCGGCTGCACGAGGAAGGCGGAGCCCTATCCCCTGTAGCCGCAACTGTTCGTCATGGGCGAGGCGATCAGCATGGACGCGGGCCGCGATGGCGGCAATGTCCTCGTCACTGATCCCAGCGGCTGGGCCACGCGCCAAGAGCAAACGTGCTTCGTCAATCAGGCTGGTGGTCTCTGCAATTCTGGTTGCGACGGCGCGCTTTGCTCGCTGCTCATCCTTCTTGGCGAGCTTCAGCGATTTCCATATCTCGACCTTGAACATGCGACGCGCAGTGTTGACCAGCAGATTTAAGTCATCCGGCCAAGCGCTAGGGACGGGTTTGCCAGCGAGATCGTCAGGTAGTTTGAAGCGGAAGTAGGCCCAGCCCTTCCGCCATACCAGGTGCGTCATCCGAAATGCCATGTAGCGCCCTGCCGTAGCACGTTCGTGTAGCAACGGCAGTTAGCAAGCGCCTGATATATCGGAGCTTTCGATATTTCAATGGGTTGAGAGACAATGGCGCTCCCTAGGGGAATCGAACCCCTGTTTCAGCCTTGAGAGGGCCGCGTCCTAACCGCTAGACGAAGGGAGCGTGAGGGAGAGGACATAGCCTCGAATTTTGCCGGCGGCAAGCGGGGATCGAGGGGATTCAAACGCCCAATCGGCGTCGTCCTGGCGAAGTTCAGACCCATCGCCCCGTGTGGCGATGGTTAAGGCAGATCGGAGCAACGATCTCGTTCACGCAACCCGATTCGGTGGTTATGGGTCCTGGCTTTCGCCAGGACGACGGATGAGGCGGGTTCCGCGCCCCAGCCCCGCCTTACGGCTCATTGGCGAATTTCAGCTTTCCGGCCGGCCGCAAGGTGTGGGCATCGAAGGTGCGGATCTCGGTGACGCCGCCGACGTCGAGCGTGATCACGAGCCGGTCGCCGGCGACGCCGCTCGAGACAATTTTGGCGCCCTTCGGCAGGGTGGCAATGACGTCGCCTGCCGGCTCGGGCGCCCTTCCCTCGGACTTGAAAAGGCGGTAGCCCACGGCGATCAGCACGGCGCAGATTGCCAGCGCCGTGGTCAGCCCCGCGATCAGCATCATCCGCCGCACCCGCGCGAACAGCGCGGCCTGCTCGGGGCTCGGTTCGGGAACAACGGTATCAGACGTCGTCATGGAAAATTCTGGCTCTGCGCAGCGGTTGGAGGTTGTCGTCGAAGGCTCCGAGGGCTCGACCCGGCTCGACCGCGTGCTGGCGGTGCACCTTGCCGAGTTGTCGCGATCGAGGCTGAAAGCCCTGATTCTGGCGGGCGCGGTGAGCCTCAGGGACGCCGCGATCCGGGACCCCGCTTATCACGTCGCATCCGGCGATACGATCACAATCGACGTGCCGGAAGCGGCCCCGCCGGAGCCGAAAGGCGAGGATATCGCCCTCGACATCGTCTTCGAGGACGACGACGTCGTCGTCCTCAACAAGCCGAAGGGGCTGGTGGTGCATCCCGCAGCCGGCCACGAGACCGGCACGCTGGTGAATGCGCTGATCGCCCATTGCGGCTCATCGCTGTCGGGCATCGGCGGGGTGCGGCGGCCCGGCATCGTGCACCGGCTGGACAAGGACACCACGGGGTTGATGGTGGTCGCCAAGAACGACCTCGCGCATGCCTCGCTCACCGCGCAATTCGCCGACCACGGCCGCACCGGGCCGATGCGGCGCGGCTACATGGCTTTCGCTTGGGGGCTGCCGGGCCGCCACCGTGGCACCGTGGACGCGCCGATCGACCGCCACCCGCATGCGCGCGAGAAGATGGCGGTGCGCCAGGGCGGCCGCGAGGCGGTGACGCATTGGGAGCTTCTGGAGAGTTTTGCCGGGCGCGACGGCAAGCCGATCGCGACGCTGCTCGCCTGCGAGCTCGAGACCGGGCGCACCCACCAGATCCGCGTCCACCTTGCCCATATCGGCCACCCCCTGATGGGCGACGCCGTCTACGGCCCGCATTTCAAGACCAAGGCAAACCAGCTGAGCCCTGAGTCGCAGGCCGTCCTGGCCGCGCTGGGGCGGCAGGCCCTGCACGCTTACCTGCTGGTATTGGAGCACCCGAGGACTGGAGAATTACTCCACTGGGAGGCGCCTCTGCCGGAGGATTTGCTTCTCCTCCAAGGGGCCCTGAAAGCGGCGCTATGACGCAGGCCGCTTCAGAAATGCCTTACATTACAAAAAGTTATAGCTGCCACACGGGGACGTGACGTCAGCAATCCTTCCCTTTTTGCCTCCCGATGGAGTATATTGCGCTTGCGTTGAAGACCAACGCGGAACATCGCAGCACCGATCGGCTTTAACCAAGCGGTCGTCTGCCTGGCCCGCCGCTATCGGGGGCCTGAACCTGTTTGGAGGGCGCACTATGGCCCGTACAGCTACCCTGCCGGTCCTTAATGGCGAATCCGGCCTTTCCCGTTACCTCGGCGAAATCCGCAAGTTTCCGATGCTGGAACCCCAGCAGGAATACATGCTCGCCAAGCGTTGGCGCGAGCACGATGATCGTGACGCCGCGCACCAACTCGTCACCAGCCATCTCCGTCTCGTGGCCAAGATCGCCATGGGCTATCGCGGCTACGGGCTGCCGATCTCCGAGGTCGTCTCGGAAGGCAATGTCGGCCTGATGCAGGCAGTGAAGCGATTCGAGCCCGAGAAGGGCTTCCGTCTCGCTACCTACGCGATGTGGTGGATCAAGGCGTCGATTCAAGAGTACATCCTGCGTTCGTGGTCGCTGGTGAAGATGGGCACCACCGCGAACCAGAAGAAGCTGTTCTTCAACCTGCGCAAGGCGAAGAGCAAGATTTCCGCACTGGACGAAGGCGATCTCCGCCCCGACCAGGTGGCCATCATTGCCAAGCGTCTCGGCGTCACGGCTCAGGACGTGGTCGACATGAACCGCCGCCTCGGTGGCGACGCGTCGCTCAACGCTCCGATCCGCGACGACGGCGAGGCCGGCGAATGGCAGGACTGGCTGGTCGACAATTCGCCCAACCAGGAAGCCATGCTGGCCGAGCACGAGGAGTATGATCATCGCCGTGACGCCCTGAACGGCGCCATGGGCGTGCTCAACCCGCGCGAACGCCGCATCTTCGAGGCGCGCCGCCTCGCCGATGAGCCGATGACGCTGGAAGACCTTGCTGCCGAGTTCGGCGTGTCGCGCGAGCGCGTCCGCCAGATCGAGGTCCGCGCCTTCGAGAAGGTGCAGTCCGCGGTCAAGGGCACGATCGCAAAGGCCGAACAGGCCGCGCTGGAAGCCGCGCTCTAAGCGCGAGGTTTTTAGCGCCAGAGATTGGCGGATCGACAAGAGACAAAAAGCCGGCGGCAACGCCGGCTTTTTTGTTTGCGTGTGAGGCGCAGCATGTTCGCGGGGACGCGGACCAGGCATCTTGAACCCGCGCTGCCGGTCGACCGACCAAAAGCATCGGGCCGACAGCATCAAGAGAACGGACACCACCCGTGTCGATCATTCTGCAATCCACCGTCGGCGGCTTCTCCGCCCAGTTCATGCGCAAGCTGCCGCTGGTCGAGCAGGCCATGCGCGACCACGGGCTCGAGCCGTCGGAGTTCGTGATCTCGAAGGACTACGCCTCGACCGCGACGATCCCGCTCATGGGTCCGTTCTTCTTCAATTACAGCGTCTACTTCGGCGACGAGACATTCACGGTCACTGAGCCGAACGACATGGTGTTCCTGGACTACTTCTTCAAACGCGTGCTGGCGGTGGATGACCCACCCGAACTGCCGCGGCGACCGGGCTTGATCCGGCGGCTGTTCGGCTGGATGTCGCAACCGGTGTAGCTAGTCACTCCCCCCAAATCCGCGCCAGCGTCGCGAGCCAGCAGCCTTCGCAATAGCGGGCGTCCTTGTAGTCGATCCAATTGTGCGCATAGACGTGGTCGAGCGGGATGCCGTAGCGCGCGCGCAGGATCTGGACGAGGATCTTCCATGCCGCGACCTGCGCCGCGGTCGGTCCCGTCGTGACGTCGGGATAGTTGCCGGCGAACTCGACGCCGATCGAATTGTCGCGCACCACCTGGCGATAGGTCGGCTTGTTGTCGATGTATTTGTTGTCGTTGCGGTTGGCGCCGTCGCCATGGGTCGGTACCAGGTTTTCCGCGACCGCCCAATAGACGGTGCCGTCGGTCTCGACCCACAATGTGACGCCGCGACGCGTGGGATTCTTCGCTTGCACCTCGGCACCGCCCCGCGCCGAGCCGGCCGGTCCCTCGGTCTGGTGCACGATGATGTTACGCCACGGTTTTGCGTTGCCGACGTCGCCCCATGGCGCCAGCCACACCATCTTCAGGCCGGGAATGTCGGGCGTGCCGGAGGCGCGCGCGAGCTTAGCGAGCTCGGTGTCGGTCGCAGCGGCAGGTGCGATCAGAATGAGAGCGGCGAGAACGGCCGCGAGCAGGCGAGAGATCATCATGCGGGTCCAGTGCGGACCTGACGTTAGCACGCCCTTACGCGAATTTGCGCAAGGCCTCGCCGGGACCGACCGGGTCAGGCATGAGCGGCGGCGCCGGATCGTGGACGGCAAAGTCGTTCTTGCCGTTCTTCTTGGCGGCATAGAGCGCGTGGTCGGCATGCGCGATCAGGCGGTCCGGAAACTGGCCGACGCCGCGGTCCCACTGCGCCACCCCGATCGAGATCGCGATCGGAATGTCGATGCCGGTGCAGTTGACGGCATCCTGGCGGCAGACCTCGAGCACGCGGCGGGCGATCGCAGCCGCCTCGCGCAAGGTCGACGACGGCAGCACGACGCAGAATTCGTCGCCACCGGTGCGGGCGAGCATGTCGCCGGGCCTCAAGCGCGTCTGCGCCATCAGGGTGAAGTGCTGCAGGCAGGCATCGCCCGCGGCATGGCCGTGGGTGTCGTTGATGGTCTTGAAGCCGTCGAGATCGATCACCAGCAGCGAGAACGGCTCGCTGCTGCGCTCCGAGCGGGCGCATTCTTCACCCAGCCGCTGCAACAGGTGCCGCCGGTTGGCGACACCGGTAAGATCGTCGAGCAGCGCGAGGTCGGCAACCTCGTTGCGCAGGCGGTCCATCGCCATCAGCAGGAAGCCGAAATTGAGCGTCATCGAGAGGAACAGGAGGCCCAGCACCATGACGGCATGAGACTGCCCGCCGGCGACCGACGAGAAATCGCCACCGAGCAGATTGCCGATCGCACGGGCCGCGAAGATCGCGATGATGGTGATGATCACGATGCCGGAGAGCCGGGCTCCCGGGCTGGCGCGGCCTTCCGGCGGCGACAGCAGCAAACGCAGCGACAGCGCCAGCGGCAGCCCCTGACCAAGCGAGTAGCTGAGCATGCGCAGCTGCATGTGATCGAATGCGACCATGAAGAACACGACGCCGCCAAGGCTGAGAATTCCCGTCGCGGCCATGACGCGCCAGGAGACCGGTTGACCGTAGAAGCGCTGAATGCCCATGGCGGCAAGGCAGCTCGCCGCGATGACGCCGGCGGCTCCGAGCAGAAGCGGGACAGGCGAGACGACGAATAAGCGGATCAAGGCCGCCATCGTGCCGGTCGCGCCGACGAAGCACGATGCCATCCAGAACCGCGCGGCCGCGAATTTCGGATAGGAGCGTGTCACGTAGGCCCAGATCAGGCCGAGCGCCAGGAAGTTGACGACGAACACGGTCCAGAGTGTCGGCACGTTCAGCATGGCGCGCGCCACAAGCGCAGCATCGCGCCCTCTGTCCCTGCCAGCTGTCCGTCCATGACCCCGTCCCCGTTTTCTTGCGGAGACAATGCGGCCGTCGCGCTTAACGGAGTCTCACTGCGATCCGCGAAAGCATGCCTTTGGTTTTGGATTCATGAACGGCCGGCGCATTGTCGGATCGTTAGGCATGCCGGCGACGCCGGATTTGCGAACCAAAATCACCCAAAAACGCATCTGAGCTGTGGATAACGCGATGACACCGATGTGACAGCGCGGGGCAGAAGCGCGCGAATCTGCTGAGCTTGTCGTCGAGGATGTTGCGAGGCTGGCCCTCCGCCGAGCATCCCTCGTGTCGCGTTTCACCATTAACCCTGAAGAGGATCCTATGGCTAAGAAAGCGAAGAAGGCGAAGAAGGCGACGAAGAAGAAGGCCAAGAAGGCAGCGAAGAAGAAGTAACGAGGCTTCTTATTCTTTGCCCGGGTGGAGCTCGCTCCGCCCGGGCGTCGGGTGGAAGTTGTGAGTTGGAAGATGGCGGGCGCAAGGCCCGCTTTTTTATTGGCTCCCGCGTTGATTGGCTGGAGAAGCTATCGCTCCGCGAACGCCAGCTTGGCGCCGAGCGCGGCGAAGCCGGCGGCAAAACTCCGGCGCAGCCAAGCCATGACGCGCGGGCGGGAGATGACGCGCTCGCGCACCGAGGCTGCGCAGAGTCCGTAGACCACGAACACCGCAAACGTCATCGCCATGAAGGCGCCGCTCAATTCCAGCATCCGCGCCAGCACATGGCCCTCGTCCGCGGCGATGAACTGCGGCAGGAAGGCGAGGAAGAAGATCGACAGCTTCGGATTGAGGATGTTGATCAGAAAGCCGGTCACGATCACCCGGCCGGCCGAACGCTCGCGGATCTCGCCGTCCACCGCCAGCGCCCCGGTCTCGCGCAGCGCCTGCCAGGACATGTAGAGCAGATAGGCGACGCCGCACCATTTCAGCGCGGCGAAGGCGAGCGCGCTGGTGTGGAGCACGGCGGCGAGCCCCAGCATCGCGGCCGTCATGTGCGGCACGATCCCGAGGGTGCAGCCGAAGGCAGCCGCGATGCTCGCGCGCGAGCCGCGGGTCAGCGCGGCGGCCAGCGTGTAGAGCACGCCGGTGCCGGGCGAGGCGACGACGATGAGCGAGGTGAGCAGGAAGGACAAGGTCATGGACCGACCTTATCACCGCGCTCCGGACCACGAAAGCCGGCCTGCCGGATCGACCGTCAGGACAGCTGCGCGATCTCGGCCTCGCGGAGCACGTCGAGCGGCGCCCAGGGCTTGGCCCAGAACTTTGCGCCGTTCGGCAAGGGCTGCATCAAGGGGCGGCCGGAGGTGACGACGATGTCGAGCTTCGGGTTGCGGTCCTTGGCGACATGCGCGAGCTCGACCCCATTCATGCGGCCGGCGAGTTGCACGTCGGTCATCATCAGGCAGAGCGCGCCGGCGCTCTTCTCCAGCACAAGCTCGGCCGCCTCGGCGCTCTCGCACTGAATGACGTCGTAGCCGCTTTCTTCGAGAAGAAGACTGAGCATCTCCCTCTGCATGAGGTCGTCTTCCACGATCAGTGCGGTGGCGCGAAATGGCTGTGCTTGTCCCATCGGCGGCTCCCAATGCTGCCTGTCTTCATGAAGTAACGTAGGTTAAGGTGGGAACCGCCATGCGGTTCGGTTCCAATATGAAAAAATGTAAATCATAGTTCCGCTGGAGAGCGCTCGACGGGGGATCATCATGACTGCAATCGGCGGCGCCGCCGCCATCACCGGAGCGGCAAGCGGCATCGGCCGCGCGCTGGCGACCGAGCTTGCGCGGCGCGGCTGCGATCTCGCGCTCGCCGATCGCGACGAGCCCGGGCTGAAGACGCTCGCGGCCGAGATCGGAGCCGCATGCAAGGTCAGCCTGCATCGCGTCGACGTCGGCGAGCCCGACGACATCGCGCAGTTCGCGCGTGAGGCGACCATCGCGCATCCCGCGCTCGGCATCGTCGTCAACAATGCCGGCGTGGCGCTGATGGGCTCGTTCGAGGAGATCGACCAGGCGCAGATGGACTGGCTGTTCGACATCAATTTCTGGGGCGTCGTGCACGGCACGCGCGCCTTCCTGCCGCATCTGAAGACGCTGGGCGAGGCGCACATCGTCAACCTGTCCTCGATCTTCGGCATCATCGCCCCGCCCGGACAGTCGGCCTATGCTGCGGCGAAATTCGCGGTGCGCGGCTTTTCCGAGAGCGTGCGGCACGAGCTTGCAGTCGCGGGCAGCCCTGTCAGGCTGTCGGTCGTGCATCCCGGCGGCGTCGCCACCGCCATCGCCCGCAATTCGCGCACCGGGGTCGGCGTTACCGACAACGCACGCCGGTCGCAATCGATCGAGCGGTTCGAGAACGCGGCAAAGACCACGCCGAGAGATGCCGCGCTGCGCATCATCAAGGGCATCGAAAGAAACGAGCCGCGCATCCTGATCGGCAACGACGCCCGCTTCATGGACCTCCTGCAGCGCTTCCGCCCGGCAACGTACTGGGCACCGTTGCAGCGCAAGCTGGAGAGGATGGCGAAGGGGCTGGCGAAGTAGGTCAGGGGCGCGGCACTGTCTCCGCTCGTCATTGCGAGGAGCGCAGCGACGAAGCATTCAGACCGTCTCCACGGAAAGATTCTGGATTGCTTCGCTGCGCTCGCAATGACGACTGTGGTTAGCTCCCCCTCACTGCCCCGCCAGCCGATCGGCAAAATACCCGATCGTCTTGCGATAGATCACCGCTCTATTCCATTCGCGCATGGCCTCGAAATTTGCGGTGCCTTCGCCGTAGGACTGGCCCATCTTGAAGCCGCTGGTGTGGAGAAGGTTCGCGGTCGAGGCGAGCACGTCGGGGACGCTGTGGCGGAGATCGACGTGGCCGTCGCCGTCGAAATCGACGCCGTACTTGATGTAGGAGGACGGCAAGAACTGGGTCTGGCCGATTTCGCCGGCATAGGCGCCGATCAGGTCGCGCAGCGGCAGGTCACCCCGCTGCACGATCTTCAGCGCCGCAAGCAGCTCGCCCTGGAATAGCTCGGTGCGGCGGCAATCATGCGCCAGCGTCGCCAGCGTGCGGACCACCGGCAGCTTGCCGATGTCACCCTTGCCGAAATCGCTCTCCAGCCCCCAGATCGCGACCAGGATATAGCGGGGCACGCCGAACTGCTGCTCGATGCGAGACAGCAGCGCGGCGTGGCGCTGCAGCAGTGCCTTGCCGCCATTGATGCGGCCGGGGCCGACGCGGGTCGAGACGTACTGCTCGAAGCTCTTGTTGAAGGTGTAGCGCTGGCGCCGGTCGAAGGCGAGCACCGCGCCATCCTGCTGCACACCGCTGAGCGCCGCGCTGGTCACGCTCGCCGAGACGCCGGCAGCTTGCGCTTCCGCGGTCATGCTGGCGACAAAGCTGTTGAAGTCGCCGCCGCAGCGCGCGGCTTGCGCCGATCCGCCGGCCAGACAGGCGATGAAGGCGATGGCCAAGGCGTATTTCGACATTCGGATGAATCCTACAGGGAATGGGCGGGGGAGCAGCGCGCAATCATGCCCGGGAACCGGATTCGCGTCAAAGCGGCAATCCTCGCCAGAACCGATCGCTGCCTGCCTGCGACAAATCAAATGCGCTCGCCCCCTCCCCAACCGATCGAGATGACCATGCCTATGCGGATCTCCATGCTCATGTCCATGTCGCGCCGGATGCTCGCCGTCCTCGCCTTGCTCTGCCTCACCGTGATGGCCGCTTCCGCGCAGACGCGCGATGTCGCCGGCAGCCGCGACTATCCCGGCATCGGCCGGTTCGCCGGCAGCGTCATCACCGGTTATGTGATGAAGGATTTTGACGCGGCGCGGATGCAGGCGGCTCCCTTCAAGGACGGCCAGCCCGTCGATGCGCGGCGGCTCGAGGGCCGCGTCTTTCGCATCGCCTATCGCACCAATCCCGGCCCCTCGATCCTGGAAGTGTCGCGCAATTTCGAGACGCAGCTTGCGAAAGCCGGCTTCGAGACCCTGCTCGCCTGCGACACCGATGCCTGCGGCGCCATTCCCTTTACCGAAGCCGTCGACACGCTGCCGGTCCCGCAGATGTGGGTCGATGGTTTCAACTATCGTTACTACGCCGGCCGCAAGACCGAGGGCGGGCGCGAGACCTTTGCCAGCGTCCTGGTAAGCCAGAACAATCAGGACATCACGGCGCAGGTCACCGTCGCCGAGCTCGGCGCCATCGCGAACAAGATGGTGGACGCCGCCGCGATGGCGAAGGGGCTCGGCGAGACCGGCCACATCGCGCTCTACGGCATCTATTTCGACACCGACAAGGCCGTGCTCAAACCGGAGAGCCGCCCGATGCTGGAGCAGATCGCAAAACTGCTGACGAGCCAGCCGCAGCTCAACGTCTTCATCGTCGGCCACACCGACAGCCAAGGCGCCTATGAGTACAATCTCGACCTGTCGAAGCGCCGCGCCGAAGCCGTCGCAGCCGAGCTGGTGAAGAACTTTCGCATCGCGCCGACGCGATTGCGCACAGCCGGCGTTGGATTGCTGGCGCCGGTCGGCCCGAATGCAACGGACACCGGCCGCGCGCTCAATCGGCGCGTGGAGCTGGTGGCGCCGTGAGATTGGTGCATGCTGCGCGCGCAGCATGATGGGAACAATGTGAAGGCGAAAACGGATTATGTTAGTCGGCGCAACTTCTGCACGCACGCGGAAATACGTGCAGGCAAACGCGTTTTCTAACAAGGCGCGCGCCGGTCTCATTGCGAGAGCAGGAAATATGAACAAAGTGATTTGGCCATCCAAGCAATTGCTTTGGCGCTGATCGAAACGCGATGTCGCGACCGCTGCATATCTGATGCGTTCGCTACGACATCGCAGCGCCAACGATTTGCCTTGCCACGGCATGGCGCCGGTTATAAACTTCTATTCTAGGTTGTCGCCCCGCCAGCCCCGGGCGACACTGAAGACCAAAATAAACGGCGGGCTTCGCGGCCCGCCGTTTGTTGAGGCAAGGGTGAGACAAGGGTCTCCTCGAAGGAGCGCATCGGGTTTTACGAAGCGCTGGACGTTCCACCCGACAGCCAGGCGCCTCGCAAACGGGCTCGTCGATCGATCGCAGGCGGTTCTGCCGCTGCAGGGCCGGGCACCGGCCTCCGGAAGCCTGCCAAAGTCATTTGACTATGGCCCCCTGATCGACGAAAAGCCGGCCATGGCCAAAAAACCCGGAACCAATCCCAAGGGCGAATTCGCCTTTTTCAACGTCTTCTATGAAGACGGCTCCCAACGCTCCAACCGGCGCGTCCCCGCCGAATTGCTCGGCGGCCTCGAGGGCGACGAGCCGGCCCGCGCCTACATCATGGAGCAGGACCGCGAGATCGCCGAAAAATCCGGCCGTCCGGCGCTGGAGATCAAGAACCTCGAGCGGGTCGGCGCGAAGAAGAAGTAGGTTCAGCCCCATCCCCGCCATTGCGAGGGAAGCGAAGCAATCCACGTCTCCACATGCTGCGCGATGGATTGCTTCGCTTCGCTCGCAATGACGGGGCGAGAGCGGAAGCTAAAACAAAAACGGCGGGCCTTGGCCCGCCGTTTTGCTTTGAATCGATGTTCGCGATCAATTGTCCAAGAAGCTCCGCAGCTTCCTTGACCGCGACGGATGCTTCAGCTTCCGCAGGGCCTTCGCCTCGATCTGGCGAATACGCTCGCGCGTCACGCTGAACTGCTGACCGACTTCTTCCAGCGTGTGGTCGGTGTTCATGCCGATGCCGAAGCGCATGCGCAGCACGCGCTCTTCGCGCGGGGTGAGCGAGGCCAGCACGCGCGTGGTGGTCTCGCGCAGGTTGGACTGGATCGCGGCGTCGATCGGGAGGATCGCGTTCTTGTCCTCGATGAAATCGCCGAGGTGTGAATCCTCTTCGTCACCGACGGGCGTCTCCAGCGAGAGCGGCTCCTTGGCGATCTTGAGGACTTTTCGCACTTTCTCCAGCGGCATGCCGAGCTTTTCGGCCAGCTCTTCCGGGGTCGGCTCGCGGCCGATCTCGTTGAGCATCTGGCGCGAGGTGCGCACGATCTTGTTGATCGTCTCGATCATGTGCACGGGGATGCGGATGGTGCGCGCCTGGTCCGCGATCGAGCGGGTGATCGCCTGCCGGATCCACCACGTGGCGTAGGTCGAGAACTTGTAGCCGCGGCGGTACTCGAACTTGTCGACCGCCTTCATCAGGCCGATGTTGCCTTCCTGGATCAGGTCGAGGAACTGCAGGCCGCGGTTGGTGTATTTCTTGGCGATCGAGATCACGAGACGGAGGTTGGCTTCCACCATCTCCTTCTTGGCCTGACGGGCCTCGCGTTCGCCCTTCTGCACCGAGTGCACGATCTTGCGGAACTCGATGATCTCCAAGCCGGTCAGCGCCGCGAGCTGATGCACCTCGTGGCGGAGGTCCTTGATGCGGTCCTTCTCGTGATGGACGAAGTTCTTCCAGCCCTTGGCCGACAGCTTCGAGACACGGTTAAGCCAGCGCGGATCGAGCTCCGAGCCGGTGTAGTTGCGCAGGAAGTCCTCGCGCGCGACGCCGTGGCTGTCGGCAAGCCGCATCAGGCGGCCCTCATGCGAGACGAGGCGCTTGTTGATGTCGTAGAGTTGCTCGACGAGTGAGTCGATACGCGCCTGGTTGAGGCGCAGCGACTTCACCTCGACGATGATCTCGTCCTTGAGCTTGCGGTATTTGCGCTCCTGGTGCGGCGAGAGCGAAGGGCCGTGCGAGGTGCTCTCGAGCTGGTTCTGGATGTCCTGCTCTTGCAGCTTGCGCAACTTCTTGTAGCTGTCGGCGATCTTGTCGAATATCTCGACGACCTTCGGCTTGAGCTCGGCCTCGATCGCCGCAAGCGACATCTGGTTCTCGAACTCGTCGTCCTCGTCCATGTCGGCTTCGGCGGCGGACTCCGCCGGATCCTTCGCGGCGTCGCCGGCATTGCCGGGCGCAGGCGCGGCGCGGAACGGGGTCGGCGCCGGCGGTGCGGCGGGCGGGGCGACATGCGCAGGCGCGGCACCGGTGGCCTGGCTGCCTTCGGCCGTCGCTTCACCGGTCTCGCCGTTCGGACCGGCGATCATCGCATTGTTCATGCCGGCCTTGGCATCGGGCCCGGCATAGGTGGCTTCGAGATCGATGATGTCACGAAGGAAGATCTTTCCTTCGTTGAGCTCGTCGCGCCAGATGATGATGGCCTGGAAGGTCAGCGGGCTTTCGCACAGCCCTGCGATCATCGCCTCGCGGCCGGCCTCGATGCGCTTGGCAATCGCGATTTCGCCTTCGCGCGACAGCAGCTCGACGGTGCCCATCTCGCGCAGATACATGCGCACGGGATCGTCGGTGCGCTCGCCCGGCTCGCTCTTCTTGACCTCGGTGACGGCCTTCTGGGTGACTTCGACGAGTTCGTTGTCGGTCTCGTCCTCGCCGCCCTCGTCCTTGTCCTCCTCGCCTTCGCTATCGTCGGCTTCGGTGACGTTGATGCCCATGTCCGAGAGCATGGACATGATGTCCTCGATCTGCTCGGGAGAGGTCTGGTCGGACGGCAAAACTTCGTTGAGCTGATCGAAGGTCACGAAGCCGCGCTTCTTGGCCTGCTTGATCATCTTCTTCACGGCCGCGTCGGACAGATCGAGCAACGGCGAGGGCGCGTCCTGGGAGTCCTTCTCCGGCGCGTCCGCTGCCTTGTCGTCTTTTTCCTTGTCCTTCGCCTGCAGCGTCTTTGCCTTGGTGGCCATCCATTGCTCCTAAACGCGTTTCACACAGACGTTCGCCGCGCCCGCGTGAAATCACTTGAACCTGTTGCTCGATGCTCTCGCTTCGTCAGATCTCGACACGGAAAGGGCGGCGCGGACCTCTTGTCGCCACCCCCGACCTTTCACTCGCCGGATTTGCCTAACGCTTCGTAGAGCCTCTTTGTCGCAGCGGATGCAGGTGTAGTGCCAACAGCAATTGCGCGGATTCATTCCTGACGCGTCTGTTCTGCCTGCGGCCGCCTGGTGGCCAAAGTGCTACAAGACCGTTAAGCCTCGATTAACCCTGTTTTTGCCGCCAAACCTCGGATTTGGCGAGTCTTTTAGCGGTTCAGGCCTCGGCCGTCCGCATGATTCTTTCATCACACGCTCTTCTGGAACCGGCCTGACAGCTCGCCAAAACCCTCGATCAGGGCCTCGGTGCCGTCGACTTCGCCTATCCGAGCCTTGACGTCGCGCAGCCACGCCATGTTGGCCTCGCTGGGATCATCCCCCAAGGCCAGCTCGGCGTCTTTCAGCTCTCTAAGTAGTGAATGGTACTGCCGATGCAAGGCGACCAGCTGATGCCAGGTGGAGAGAACGTCGTCCCGTGCGGCGCCCTCGCGGGCGCCCCACACCGCCGCCGTCGTGATGCCGCCCTCAACCCTTTGAAGAGCCTGCGAAAATCCACCCTTCTCGAGGTCGCTGCGCATCTTCTCGGCCAGCTCGCCGGGGTCCGGCGAATGGTGATGGTCGTTGGCAAAAGCGGCGATGATGCCGGCCCTGAGCTTATGGACCTCGGGATGGGCGAGCTCCAGGGCCGCGACTTCCTCGAGGTGATCGTGCAGCAGCCAGGGGTGGTTGATCAGGATCTGCAGGATCAGGGCCTCCCGGCGGGAGATGGCGCTGCGCTGGCCGCGCATGATCGGGCTTGCCGCGAGCTGCGCGCTCGCCGCCTGATAGGGCCCCGAGGGCAGCTGGATCGGACCGGGCGGGCCGCGGCGGCCGCCAAATCCCTGGCCGAATCCTTGGCCGCCGAATCGATTCGCGCCTCCCCCACCGCGGGGCTGGAACTGACGGCCAGCCGAGCCGGGGCGGAAATTGCCACGGCCGCCAAAGCCGCCGCGCCCGCCTTCGGGGGCAAAGGCGCGCTGAAGCCGCTCGGCAAGATCCTGCCGATAATAGCGCCGCACCACCTCGTCGCGGATGCCGTTGGAGAGCTCCTTGATGCGCGCCTCCAGCGCGGCGCGGCGCTCGGGCGTGGCGAAATTGCCGCCTTCGAGCTCGCGCGACCAGATCATCTCGGCGAGCGGACGCGCCGCCGCGATCACCTCCTCGATTGCGCCGCGACCGCCGGAGCGCACGAGATCGTCGGGGTCCTGCCCCTCCGGCAGCAGCGCGAAACGAAGACTCTTGCCGGGTGCGAGGAAGGGCAAGGCGAGATCCGCGGCACGATAAGCGGCCTTCTGGCCGGCGCGGTCGCCGTCGAAGCAGAGGATCGGCTCGTCCGCCATCTTCCAGAGCAGCGCGAGCTGGTTTTCGGTAAGCGCGGTGCCGAGCGGCGCCACGCTGCCGGCAAAGCCCGCGGTGACCATGGCAATGACGTCGACATAGCCCTCGACCACGATGAGGGCGCTGCCGTCATGGGTGGCTTTGCGCGCCGTCTGGTGGTTGTAGAGATTGTCGCCCTTGTGGAAGAGCGGCGTCTCCGGCGAATTCAGGTACTTGGCCGGAACGTCCTTCTCCAGCGCGCGGCCGCCGAAGGCGATGACGCGGCCGCGCAAATCCGTGATCGGAAACATCACGCGGTCGCGGAAGCGGTCATAGGGCACGGGGATGTCGTTGCCGGCCACCAGCATGCCGGTCTCGACCATGTCGTCGACGGAGACGCCGAGCTTACCGAGATGCTCTTTCAGCGCGAAACGATCTGGTGGCGCATAGCCCAGCCGAAACTGCAATTGCGTCGCCGGCGAGATCGCACGGTCGGCGAGATAGCCCCGCGCCTTGGCGCCGACGCGCGAGGCCAGCGTCTCGGCAAAGAACTTGGCCGCGAGATCCATCACGTCGTGCAGCGAGCGGCGCCGCTGCTCCTGACGCGCCGCATCCGGCGTCACCGCCGGCAGCGGCAGGCCCGCCATATTGGCGAGTCGCTCCACGGCCTCCGCGAACGGCAGGCCATCGGTCTCCATCATGAAGCTGATGATGTCGCCGTGCTTGCCCGAGGAGAAGTCGTGGTAAAAGCCCTTCTGGTCGTTGACGTAGAAGGACGGCGTCTTTTCCTGCTGGAACGGCGACAGCCCCTTCCACTCCCGCCCCGCCTTCTTCAGCTTGACGCGCTTGCCCACGACTTCGGAGACCGAAAGCCTGGCACGCAGCTCGTCGAGGAATTGGGGCGTGAAGCGCATGGGCTCTGTGTAACGCGAAACCGTGTGAGTCGGGCGAAGGGATCAGGGATATAGGGACGGCCCGTCCAGAAGTCAGGTTTGTCAGGCTTATACGCGCTGTTCACAGCCCTTCGGTCATCCCGGGGCCCGCGGAGTGTGAGCCCGACTGCCAGAGGCCTTGAACCCGCCTCGGTTCCACGCTTCCATGGGCGATGTTCAGGACCTTCCGAGGCGGCCAGAGTGGGGGTTGGCGCATCACCTCGATTTCGCCTGTGACGGGCGAACCCCTCGCCTTCATGCCGGCGCTGTCGGTCACCGACAGCGAGGCCATCGCATTGCCCCTGGTGCCCTCGCGCAATGCCTGGCGGCTGGTCGGCGCCGCGAGCAACTTGCGCTACACCGAGCGCGCCGAGAAGCAGCAGCTCACGGCCGTGCAGGCCGGCCTCGGCCGGCTGGAAGCGACCAGCGCGGCGCTGATCCCGATCCGCAAGTCGCAGGCCTGGTGGGAGCTGACCCAGGAAGAGCGACGCAGGATCTTCGAGGACAAGTCGCATCACATCGCGAGCAGCCTGCGCTTCCTGCCTGCGATTGCGCGCCAGCTCTATCATTGCCGCGACCTCGGCGGGCCCTTCGATTTTCTGACCTGGTTCGAATTCGCGCCCGCGCACGCCTCGCTGTTCGAGGAGCTGGTTGCGATGCTGAGGCGGACCGAGGAGTGGAGTTATGTCGAGCGCGAGGTCGACGTCCGCGCGGTGAAGGAAGTGCTGTCGGCCTAGTGATCGAGGAAGCGGCCGGATTCGATGCGCGGCAGATCGGTGACGGGCCAGTTGTAGATGTAGGTCCAGGCCGGTGCCGTCGCGCCGTCCGGGCCTGTCACGTCGACCAGCTGGCGCAGATATTCGGTCGGCGCCGGAAAGCCCTCGCCGCAGGCCTCGTACATGTCGAGCTCGCGCAACAGCTCGTCGGGCACGCCCAGGTGAAAGAGTTCGCCGTGGACGCGGTCGGACGGCACATCTGAGAGCAGCAGCCCCGGATAATGCTTCACCAGAACGAGCCGGCCGCGGCAGGTCGCTTCACCCAGAAAATCCGCATGGCCCGCAAGCAACCGCGCCATCGGATGGTCGAAGCCGCGCATCAGCGTGCCGTAGACGAAAAGACGATCGGAGGTCATGGGGGCTCTATAGCTGCGAATGATGCAGAGCGACAGCGCCACACCTTCCAGTGTCGTCCTGGCGAAGGCCAGGACGACGACGGTGAGCGTCTACGAAACCTCCGCCTCCAGCTCCTCGCCGTTGCGTTGCTCGTCCGACACCACCCTGATGGTCACGTCCATGGCGTCGAACGCGCCCGCGGGGCCGATATAGACGCCATGCAGCGGGATCGCCTGGCGCGGATCGCGTGCGACCGCGACGCGGATGAGGTCGCGGGTGCCGACGATGCCGTTGGTCGGATCGAACTCGATCCAGCCCGCGCTGGGCAGGTAGACCTGCACCCAGGCATGCGTCGAACCACCGCCGACATGGCGCTGCTCGATATCCTCCGGCAGGAAGATGTAGCCGGAGACGAATCGTGCGGCGATGCCGAGATGGCGCAGCGCCTCGATCATGAACAGCGCGTAGTCGCGGCAGGTTCCGCTACCGGACTGCAAGGTGTCGAGCGGATGCTGCGTGCCCAGCTCGTGGCGCTTGCGATACTTGAACCGCTCGCGGATGCCGTGGGTCATGCCGCTCAGTATCTTGAAGGTCGGCGTCGGCGCGTCCTCGTCGAGAAAGCCGCGCGCCCATTCCGCGATCTCGCCGTCGGGATCGGTATATTGCGGCGTGATGTAGTGGACGAGGTCGGGAAATTCCTCGTCATCATACGCGAACGGATAGAAATAGGCCGAGTCGTCCGGCGTCAGCGCGAACTCCTCGACTGGATTGTGCTCGACGGTGACGTGCCAGTCGAAGACCAGCGTGTCCGCGCGCTCGTCGAAATTCGCGATCGCGACGGAATTGCCGAACACGTCATGGATCCAATGCAGCGACATCGGCTCGGGCGAGATCTCGAGCCTGGAGTCGAGCACGCGCAGATCATGCCCGTCGCGCGGACGCAGCATGATCCTGTGTTCGCCGAACGCCACCGGGCGGGTGTAGCGATATTCGGTCTTGTGATGAATCGTCAGCAGCGGCATCGTCAGGCAATCATGGTGAGGTCGGGCGGACCAATCTATAGCAATCCCGCCCGATTCTTCGGGGTGACTGCTGTTTCATTAGGCAATCAGGATGGCTTTAGACACAATCGAGGCGACCAATCAACTCCTCAGCGAGGGTGACGTCCCCCCAGTGCACGAGGTGAATGCGCAAGGGACATCGCCTTTTCTGCTCACCTCGGACCACTACGGACGGGTCCTGCCGCGTGCGCTCGGCGATCTCGGCGTCGCGGGAGGCGAGCTGACGCGGCATATCGCCTGGGACATCGGCATTGCGGGGGTCGCCGACCGGCTCGCAGAGATGCTGGGCGCACATCTGATCGCCCAGCGCTATTCGCGGCTGGTGATCGACTGCAACCGCCCGCCCGGCGCCGTGAGCTCTATCCCCCTGATTTCCGAAGCAACCGCGATCCCGCGCAACGAGGGAATTTCGGAGCAGGAGCGCAAAGCGCGCCGGCGTGAGATCTTCGAGCCCTACCACCGCCGTATCGAGGCCGCGATCGACCGCCGCGTGCACGACAAGCGGCCGACAGTGCTGGTTTCGCTGCACAGCTTCACCCCCGTTTACGCCGGCGTCGCGCGCCCCTGGCACATCGGCGCGCTCTACAATCGCGACACCGTGCTGCCGCAGCTGCTGCTCAGGCATCTGCGCAGAGAGAGCGATCTCGTCGTCGGCGACAACGAGCCCTACGCGGTCAACGACCTCACCGACTACACCATCCCCGTGCATGGCGAAGCCCGCGGCCTCGTCAACACCGGCATCGAGATCCGCCAGGATCTGATCGCCGACCAGTCCGGCCAGCAACAATGGGCCGAGCGTCTGGCGAGGATTTTTGCGGAGATCGAGCTGGAGTTGCGGGCAGAGAGGCTTATCGACTAGCCCGATGGCGGTTATTTTGCCCTGGTCAGCGCCAGCCAGATGCCGCCGCCGATCATGAAGCCGCCGGAGATGCGCGACATCATGCGGGTGCGGCGAGCCGAAAAGAACTTTCGGGCCCGCCCCGCGGCGATGGCGTAGAGCGCGTCCGTCATCACCGCAGTGACCATGAAGGTTGCACCCAGCAGCGCGACCTGCGGGAAGTGGTCGCGATTCATGTCCATGAACTGCGGGATGAAGGCGCCGAAGAACACCAGCACCTTCGGGTTCGACAGCAGCACCAGGAAACCTTGCAGGAAGAATCCGCCGCGCGGCGGCGCCGGCGGTTGGTCGACATTGACGCCTTCGACCGGTGCCCAGATCAGCTTGATGCCGAGCCAGACCAGATAGGCGGCGCCGGCAAAGCGCACCCAGTCGAACCAGTAGCCCATGGTCGCCATCAGCGAGGTCAGCCCGACCGCGACGATGCCGATGACGATGGCGAGACCGGCCTGCGCACCGGCCACATTGGTCAGCGCCGCACGCGTGCCGTGGCGCAGCCCGTTGGCGATGACGAGAGTGACGATCGGCCCCGGCAGCAGCGCCAGCGCGATGCAGGCGGCAAGGAAGGCGAGATAGGCTTGCAGAGACATCATGGGGAGGACTCGCTGAGAGCGGTTTGGAGCATTAATGCATGACACTTAATGTCCGTCCAGCGCCGCAGCTCCCACGTCTTCATCTCCGGTGTCTGCCGGAACACGAGCCGCGCGCGATGCATCACCGTCTTGACAAGCAACCATTTGGTTGCATATGATCGTCGCCATGGATGAGGTCTTCAAAGCGCTCGCCGATGCGTCACGACGGTCGCTGCTCGACAGGCTTCACACCAGGAACGGCCAGACGCTGAACGAGCTCTGCGAAGGTCTCGCGATGACGCGCCAGGCGGTGACCAAGCACCTTGCGATTCTGGAACAGGCCAACTTGGTCACGACCATCAGGCACGGCCGCGAGAAGCTGCACTATCTCAATCCGGTTCCGATCCATCAGATCGGCGAGCGCTGGATCAAGAAATTCGAGCGCGGCAAGCTCGCCGCGCTCGGCGAGTTGAAACGCCAGTTGGAGAAACGTGATGAGTAAGCCGCAATTCGTTTATGTCACCTACATCGAGACCACGCCAACGAGGCTGTGGGAGGCGCTGACATCAAGCGAGTTCACCATGCAATATTGGTTCGGCGCCGAGGTCAGGTCCGATTGGAAAATCGGCTCCCCTTTCGCGCTGCTGCTGGACGGCGAGACCACCGATTCCGGCGAGATACTCGAAGCCGATCCACCGCGGCGGTTGTCCTACAGCTTCAAGCACCAGAAATACGAAGAGCTGCGCGGCGAACCGATCTCGCGCGTCGTGTTCACCATCGAACCGTTCGGCTCGCTCGTGCGTTTGACCGTGCTGCATGACGGCTTCGTCGAAGGCGGCAAATATCTCGGCGCCGTTTCCAACGGCTGGCCGGCGATCCTGTCCGGCCTCAAGAGTCTGCTGGAACGCGGCAAAGTGCTGGCCATTCCGCGCGCAGCCCTCAACAAGGGATTTGATGCAAAATGAACCTCGATCAGTTCAAGCCGCTCACCGTCTACACGATTTACATCGCCGCGACGCCGGACAAGGTGTGGGAGGCGCTGACCTCCGCCGAGTTCAGCCGCAAATACTTTTCCGGCTTTGCGGTTGAGATGGAGCCCAGACTCGCCGGCAAATTCATCGTGCGCGCGCCTGACGGGTCGGAACACATCTCGGGCGATGTATTCGAATACGATCCGCCGAACAGGCTGACGGTGACGTGGAACGTCAACTGGCCCGACCTCGTCGCGAAGCTCGGCACCACGCTTGTCACTTACGAGATCGAACAAGCCGGCGAGGCCGTCCGCCTCACCATGAGCGAACGTCACGACCGCCCGCTCAGCGACGACATCCTTTCCGGCGGCCGCACCGGCTGGCCCGCAATCCTGTCGGGGCTGAAGAGCCTGCTGGAAACGGGCAAGGCGCCGCAGATCAAGATGGCGCCGCCGGCGCAGATGCTGGAAGCGTTGAGGGCGATGGGGATCAAGACGCCGTAGCGGACGAACCCTGCGCCGTCACCGCTTCTTCTTCACCGGCGGATTGATTTCGTCGATCTTGCGACTGCAATCCGCTTCCGAAACGTGCGGGCCCGAGACAAAGGTCCCGCTGACCTTGATCGCGTACCAGCCCGACTCGACGCCGAGCCGGAGCGCTTCTTCTGTCTTGACGTGCCGTGGCGAGAGAGCTTGCATCGGTTGAGTTTGCATCGGGTGCTTTCGGTTGGCGTTCGATCTTGTGATCGAATCGCGGTGAAACCTTCAGGCGTTCGTGGCACGGGCGTGCCGCGTCCGCCTCACCGCTGGAGCGGGCAATATACGCAACGACCGCTGTTGCGACGTCGCGATGAGTCGGCTCCGCCAGTGCGAGGGAATGAGGCGCTTTCACGTCGCGCGAATAGTCGTGGCGCTGCATATGCGCAGAGACGACAGGTTCTTTCCGACGTTGTCGGCACCGTGCGCGCAATCGCCGCAATTAGCTATCGTTTTCTCGCCCGTGCCGCGCTTTTGAAGCGCTAATTGCCGTTCGCGACCGAATAAGCCGTCGAAGCCTTGTGATCGGCCGCTTCGTAGCCATGTTGGGAGCTTAGCCAAGGGAAAAACGTATGAAGCTCCGCGTCGGGTTTGAGATGCTGTACGAATTCCCGCAGCCCACGCCTATGATCATGGTGTTGGGCACGCACTTCACCCGCGCCTCCGATGTCATCGTGCCCGACCTGGTGACCACCAGACCCTCGGTGCCGATCACTCCCTATCGCGACCTCTTCGGCAATTGGTGCAGCCGTATCGTAGCGCCGGCCGGTACCTTTCGCCTTGCCGGCGATGGGGTCGTGAGTGACAGCGGCCTGCCCGACCCGGCGTTTCCGAACGCAGTTCAGCACGCCGTCGAGGCGCTGCCGACCGACACGCTCGTCTATCTGCTCGGCAGTCGCTACTGCGAGACCGATCGCCTGTCGGATATCGCATGGAAATTGTTCGAGCACACGCCGCCCGGCTGGGCGCGGGTCCAGGCCATCTGCGATTTCGTTCATCGTCACATCGCCTTCGGCTATGAGCACGCGCGCGCAACCAAGACGGCGCGGGAAGTCTACGACGAAGGCAAGGGTGTGTGCCGCGACTATGCTCATCTTGCCATCGCGTTCTGCCGCTGCATGAACATCCCGGCGCGCTACTGCACCGGCTATCTCAGTGACATCGGCACGCCGAAGCCCTGGGCCGTGGGAGATTTCGCCGGATGGTTCGAGGCTTATCTCGGCGGAAGCTGGCACATGTTCGATCCCCGCAACAACACGCCGCGGATCGGCCGCGTGCTGATCGCGCAAGGACGCGATGCCGCGGACGTCCCGATCACCCAGACCTTCGGTCCGAATAAGCTGCTCAATTTCAAAGTATGGACCGACGAAGTTGCCTGATGACAGACAGTAGCGTTGCGCTTAGCGCAGATGAATTTGCGTCGTTGGCCGAGATCGGCAAGGGCAAGGCGCAAGGCGAAATTCCGCAAGCGCACGGCGAGCGGCTGACCAACCTCGGTTATGCGGTCAGGCGCCTCGGTGAACTCGAACTGACCTCATCAGGCGAGCGCCGGCTGGCAACGGGCGAATAGTTCGCTGCCGTTGCGTCCGGCTCACTGTTACGCCACCGGCACCACGATCCGCCGATAAAGATGCCAGGTCGCGTGCCCGAGCACGGGCAGCGTCACCACCAGCCCCAGAAAATACGGCAGCGCCGAGACGATCAGGACCATCACGATCACCGCGGCCCAGCCAATCATCGGCAGCGGGCTGGCGACGACCGCGCGCACGCTTGTCACCATCGCCGTGACGAAATCGACCTCGCGGTCGAGCAGCAGCGGAAACGACAGCACGGTCAGCGAAAACAAGATCAGCGACAGCACCGCGCCGACCGCGTTGCCGATGCCGAGGAACAGCAAGCCCTCGTTCGTGGTCAGCACCACCGTCATGAACTCCTGCAGGCTCGAGAACGAGGCATGCAGGCCGAGCAGCAGCGCGATCAGAAGCCGCACCTGGTACATCCAGACCACGAAGACGAACAGCGTGACGAAGGCCATCCAGCCGATCTCGCTGCGCGCGCGCACGGCCGACCAGATCGCGCCGGGCGAGACGGGCTCGCCGCGCTCGCGGCGACGGCTGACTTCATAGAGCCCGATCGCCACGAATGGCCCGAGCAGCGCGAAGCCGGCGGCCAGCGGATAGACCAGATAGACCATGCCGAACGCGGTGAAGCACAGCATGATGGCGATGCCGCCGGTGGCGTAGAGCGCGCCGAAGCAAAGGCCGTAAAGCGGCAGCGCCTGGAAATCACGCAGGCCCTCGACCAGCGCCTCGGCGATGTCGGTCGCCGCGACGGGACGCACCACCGGATCGACCTTGCCCGAAATGGACATCAGCTCCCTCCTCCTTAGCCGGTGCGATCTCCGTCGCACGCGGATGACCTCGATCTTAGCGTCCCCGCGGCCGGCGCGCACGCGGGAGTTGACGGCCGGACGACGGTATCCCGAGGCCACCGGCGCAGACCCGGGAAAGCCATCGCGCCGTCGGCGGCGCTCCTTTCGAGAAGCTCATCCGTGCTGCAACTAGCTCGAAATCTTTCCCCGTCGAGGACTTTTTCGGCCCGATGCCTATGGACTGAGCGGAGGGTGGTGCCGCAAATTGGGTCCTTGAACGAGCGCGCGATGACCAGATTGGACCGTCCGACCGATGAGCTTGCGTACCCGGCTACTGATACTCGTCATCGCGGCCATGCTGGTGCCGGCGAGCCTCGTCGGGCTCCGTTTCGTGCAGAACCGGAGCAGTGAAATCAACGCCGCCCTGGCCAATCTGGCGGCCTCGGCCGACGACATTGCCAGCGATCTGAGTGAGAAGATTCAAGGAACCGCGCAGCTTCACTACGGTCTGGCCCGCGCGCGCGACCTCGACACGCGCGACAAGGCGGCGTGCTCGGCGTTTCTATCGGACGTGCGCGAGGAATACCCTCAGTTCACGGGAATCCTGACCATCGACCCGGACGGCAGCCTGTTCTGCGACTCGCTGCGGACCAACCGCACCCTCGATCTGAGGGATCGCGCCTATTTCAAGCAGGCCCTGGTCTCGCGCAGCGTCGTGGTTGAGCCGGTATTCGGCCGGCTGACCGGAATATCGGTGCTCCAGATCGCATATCCGGTGCGATCGGAGGCGGGCGCGCTGAAGCTGGTGCTGCTCGCCTCGTTCAACCTGCGTAAATTCGCCGAGTATCACCACAAGCGGCTGCTCGCCGAGAAGGATGTCCTGCTCATTGACGCCAAGGGCACCGTTCTCGTCGCCCCCTCGACAGCCGGCTGGACCGCGCCCGTGGGCGCGTCGATTGCGGGATCCGACCTGCTCCGCTTCGCGACGGCTCCCGATCAAAAGGCATTTCAGGAAGTGACCGATCGCGACGGCCGCACGCAGGTCTGGGCCGTCGCCCACTCGCCTTCGATCCGTGATGCCGGCCTGTTCATCCTGGTCGGACGCTCCAAGGGCGGACTGGTCGCGGCGGCGAATCGCCGGCTCTACGAGGACATGGCGATCCTCGCGGTGGCCTTGCTGCTGCTGCTGGCCGGCGTATGGATCCTCGCAACCGTGAGCGTCGGGCGCCAGGTCGGGCGACTCGCCAACATGGCGAAGCGACTCGGGCTCGGCGATCTCAGCGCGCGAATTCCCCCGCCCCATCCGCGCGGCGAGCTGGGGGGATTGATGACCCTGCTCAATGGCACTGCCGAGTCGCTCGAGCAGCAACGCGCGGCCATCGCGGACCTCAACCAGAAGCTCAGCCAATCCCAGAAAATGGAGGCCATGGGTCAGCTCACCGGCGGCGTGGCACATGACTTCAACAACCTCCTCACCGTCATTCTCGGCAATTCGGAACACCTTGCCGACAGGCTGGCGGGGAACAAGGAGTTGCACCGGATCGCCGGCGACATCGCGACAGCCGCCGAGCGCGGCTCCGACCTGACGCGGAGCCTGCTCGCCTTCGCGCGCAAGCAGCCCCTGAGGCCGCGAGACATCGACATTAGCGAGAAGATTCAGGAGATGGAGGCGTTGTTGCGCCGGCCGCTGGGCGAGCACATCGAATGCGCTTTCGTGCTCGAACCGGATGTGGGGTTGACCAGCGTCGATCCCGGCCAGCTGACGACGGCCCTGCTCAATCTCGTGCTCAACGCGCGCGATGTCATGCACTTGGGCGGCAGGCTGACCATCGAGGCGCGCAACGTGTCGCTCGGTGAATCCGACTTGGACATCAACGCCGAACCGCGACCGGGCGACTATGTCATGGTGGCCGTGACCGACACCGGCAGCGGCATGACTGCCGAGGTGGCGAGCCGGGCGTTCGAGCCGTTCTTCACCACCAAGGAGGTCGGCAAGGGGACCGGGCTCGGCCTGAGCATGGTCCACGGGTTTGTTCGGCAGTCCGGCGGGCTGGTGCAGATGCAGTCCGCACCGAGACAAGGCAGCACCGTCAGGCTGTTCTTTCCCCGCCTGGCGGCACCGCCAAACGAGGACGCCTCACCCGCCGAAGGGATCGTCACGCGCGAAGGAAGCGAGACCATTCTCGTCGTCGAGGACGACGACATGGTTCGGACTTATGTCGAAAGCGAGCTGAAGGCGCTCGGCTACCGCGTCATCACGGCCGCAAGCGGCCCGGCGGCGCTCGACTTGTTGCGCCAGTCCGCGGACATCGACCTGCTGTTCACCGACGTCGTGATGCCCGGCGGCATGTTCGGGCCGGAGCTTGCCAGGCAAGCAATCCAGTTGCGGCCCGGGCTCAAGGTGCTCTTCACCTCCGGCTACAGCCAAAATCCGGTCAAGGCGCCCGACGGGATCGGCGATGCCCGCATCCTGACCAAGCCGTTCCGGCGGCGAGACCTCGCCGCGATGCTGCGATCCGCGCTGTCGACGCCGCAGCGGTGAGATGACGATGTGCTCTACCCGAGCGCTCGCAGCTCGCGCCGCAGCACCTTTCCGGTGGCGGTCATCGGCAGTGTCTCCGCGAACTCCACGAAGCGCGGGTATTCGTGGGCGGCGAGTTGCACCTTGACGAATTCCTGGATCTCGCGCGCGAGTGCGTCGCCGGCGGCAAAGCCCGGGCGCAGCACGATCCAGGCCTTGATCGATTCAGTGCGGATCGGATCGGGAATGCCGACCACCGCCGCCATCGCCACCGCCGGGTGCTTCATCAGCGTGTGCTCGATCTCGGAAGGACCGACGCGATAACCGGCGGTGGTGATGACGTCGTCCTCGCGGCTCACGTACCAGAAGTAACCGTCCTCGTCCTGCACGCCGAGATCGCCGGTGAGCAGGAACTCGCCAGCATATTTCTTCGCCGTCGCCTCCGGATTGCGCCAGTATTCGAGCATCGTGCAAGGACAGGGTTGGCGCACGCCGATGATGCCGCGCTGGCCACGTGGCTGCTCCTCGCCTCTGTCGTTGACGATGCGAACATCGAAACCCGGCGTCGCCTTGCCCATCGAACCGGGGCGGATCGGAAACAGATTCGCGTTGCTGCCGATCACGAGATTGCATTCGGTCTGGCCAAACACCTCGTGCGCGTCGACGCCGAAAGTCTCGCGCACCCAGCCGAGCATCTCGCCGCCGAGGGACTCGCCGCCGGTAAAGATGCTGCGCAGCTTGACTCCGGAATGCGTCACGCCGGCCTGCCGCATCAGCTTCAGCGCGGTCGGCGGCAGGAAGACATTGCGCACGCTGAGATCGGCCATCATCTGCATCGCCGCTTGCGGCTCAAATCTTCGCGCGCGGTGGCCGACCAGCGGAATGCCGTGATACCAGAACGCGAACAGGCCGTTGATGAGGCCACCGATCCAGGCCCAATCCGCCGGCGTCCACATCAGATCGCCGGGGCGCGGCAGGAAGTTGTGGCACATCTCGACATTGGGGAGATGCCCGAGCACGACGCGGTGTGCGTGCAGCGCGCCCTTCGGATTGCCCGTCGTGCCCGAGGTGTAGATGATCAGCGCGGGATCGTCAGCAGACGTGTCCACCAGCCTGAAGTCGGGCGATGCAGCCTTGACCGAATTCCAGAACGATGTCGTGCCCGCCGGCGTTCGTTCGCCAACGATGTAGACATTCTTCAGCTCCGGCAGACGGTCGCGAATCTTCGAAAGCTTCTCCCAGCCCGCCTTGTCGGTGACGATCGCCTTGGCCTCCGAGTTCGACAGACGGAATTCCAGCGCGTCTTCGCCGAACAGCGCGAACAGCGGAATGGAGATCATCGCCGAACGGAACGCGGCCATGTGCGCGATCGGCAGCTCCAGCGACTGCGACAGGAACACCGCGACGCGGTCGCCGCGGGCAAGACCATCTGCCTTCAGCACATTGGCGAAGCGGCGCGACATCTCCGCAACTTCGTCAAAGGATGTGCGCGTGATGGCGCCGTCCTCGTCGACATAGACCAACGCGAGCCGGCTGGTGCCGTCGGCGTGGCGATCGCAGCAGGCGTCCGCCAGGTTGAAGCGCGCCGGGATCTCCCAGTGGAAATTGCTGTAGAGTTCGTCGTAGGTGTTGGCTTCGGTGAGCATGGTCGTTTCCCGGCAGCGTCGTCTTGACCGGACTTGTCCCGGCCATCCACGTTCTTGTTTGACCCGAGTTTAAGGGCGTGGATGCCCGGGACAAGCCCGGGCCTGACGGAGAATGCGTCTCAGCGCACCGTCCGGAAGAACTTTCTGACCTCGCCGACATACAGCTCCGGCTGCTCGAATGCGGCGAAATGGCCTCCCTTCTCCATCTCGCTCCAATGCGTGATGTTGTGAAAGTTCGGCTCCATCCAGCGCCGCACCGGCGTGATGATCTCCTTGGGGAAGACAGCCACGCCCGTCGGCACCTTGACGACCGGCGAGGTCCGGCGCTTGCCGAAGCTTTCCCAATAGAGCCGCGCAGACGAGGTCGCCGTCTCCGTCGCCCAGTAGAGCATGACGTTGTCGAGCAACTCGTCCTTGGTGAAGATGTTTTCGGGATGACCGTTGCAATCGGTCCAGGCCCAGAATTTTTCCAAAATCCAAGCCGCCTGTCCGCTCGGCGAATCGGTCAGAGCGTAACCGAGTGTCTGCGGCCGCGTCGATTGCTGCTTCGAATAGCCGGAGTCGAGGTCGACATAATGCTTGAGGCCGGCGAGCGCGCGCTTCTCCTCCGGCGTCGGTTCGCCCTCGACTTTCGGCGCGGCGTTGAAGGCGAGCGTGACGTGGATGCCGGCGCAATGCTCGCCGTCCTGCATGCCAAGCGAGGTCGTCACCGCCGAGCCCCAGTCGCCGCCCTGCGCGCCATAACTGATATAGCCGAGCCGGTCCATCAGCTTGGCCCAGGTCGCGGCGATACGATCGACGCCCCAGCCGGTGGTGTTCGGCTTGCTGGAGAACCCAAAGCCCGGCAGCGACGGACAGACGACGTGGAAAGCATCGGCGGGATTGCCGCCATGCGCGACAGGATCGACCAGCGGCGCGATCACCTTCTGGAATTCGACGATCGAGCCGGGCCAGCCATGGGTGATGATCAGCGGCAGCGCCGACGGCTCCTTCGAGCGCGCATGCAGGAAGTGGATGTCGAGCCCGTCGATCTCGGTGGTGAACTGCTCGAAGCGGTTGAGTTTTGCCTCGCGCGCGCGCCAGTCATAGCCATCAGCCCAATAGGCGCAGATCTCCTGGATCCATTTCAGCGGCGCACCCTGGCTCCAGTCGTCGACCAGCTCCGCCTCCGGCCAGCGCGTGCGGGCGAGGCGCGACTTGAGGTCGGTGAGAATGTCGTCGCTGATGGCGATGCGAAACGGCTTGATGGCAGTCATCGGTTGCTCCCGATTTGTCTATCGGGAGAGAGTAGACCGAACGGGCGCCGCATCAAAGGTGCACCCTTCTCCCCTTGTGGGAGAAGGTGGCGCGAAGCGCCGGATGAGGGGTTTCTGTCGGCAAATTCTTCTCGTGAGAATGGCACACGCGGAGCGAGACCCCTCACCTGTTTCGCCGCTACGCGGCGATCCACCCTCTCCCACAAGGGGAGAGGGCAAGAACTAGCCCGTCAGAGCAGCCTTCACCAAACCGGACGCCTTGCCGAAATCCATCTGGCCCGCGTACTTCGTCTTCAGCACGGCGATCACCTTGCCCATGTCCTTCATGCCGGCGGCGCCGGTCTCGGCGATGGCATCCGAGATCGCCTTCTTGACGTCGTCGTCCGACATCTGCTTCGGCAGATACGCCGAGATCACCGCGATCTCCTCGCGCTCCTGCGCCGCGAGCTCGGCACGGCCGCCCTTCTCGTAGAGCTCGACCGATTCCTGGCGCTGCTTGATCATCTTCTGAAACACGCCGAGCAGGTCCGCGTCCGAGAGCGGCGGCTTGCCGCTGCCGCGCGCCTCGATGTCGGCGTTCTTGATGGTCGAATTGACCATGCGCAGCGTGGACAGCTTGCGCTCTTCCTTGGCCTTCATGGCCTCCTTGACCGCATTGTTGATGTCGTCGCGCAGCATGATCGTGCTCCCCTAGCATATCCGAGGCCTGATCTAGGCCGTTCGCGGCCCTGAGACAACCGGGGGGCCCAGCCATTCGACCAGCGCGCGCACCGTCGCCGCGGGCTGCTCCGGCTGCGGCAGGTGTCCGCAATCCTCCAAAACGACGAGCCTTGCACCGGCAATGCCCTCCGCCATCTCCTTCGAGAGTGCGTTGGGAATCGTGTTGTCCGCATCGCCCGTCAGCACCAATGTCGGGCATTTGATCGTCGCAAGCGTCGGCCGTGAATCCACCCGCGCGATGATCGCGGTCTGCTGTCGCAGATAGCCTTCGACGCCGACGTCCTCGCCCTGCTCATGCACGAGCTGGCGAATACCGGCATCGTCGCGGCGCGACGGATGCACCAGTTCGGGAAACATCTCCTCGCGCGCGGCACGCAGCTCGCCGCGCCTGGCCCGCTCCATCAGGCCACGGCGGCGCGCGGTCGCCTCCTCCGTGTCGGGCCGCGCCTGAGTGTTGATCAATGCCAGCCTGGCCACCCGCTCGGGCGCCTGGCGCATGATCTCGAGGGCGATGTAGCCGCCCATGGAATGACCGGCGAGCGCGAAGCGCGGCGGCGCCTCGCTCAGCACACGCCGGGCGATCGCCGCCATGCTGTCGTCGCGAATATGGTTGGCGACCATCACCGGGCCGAACCGCCAGAGCGACGGGATGACCGGCGCATAAATCCGGGCCGAGGAAGCTAATCCCGGAACCAGCAGAATCGGCATCGTCTGGTCCATTATTGCCTCCCAAGCCCTCGAATTTGCCGGAAATTGTGCCGCGGAGCTTAGGGGCCCAAGGCGACCTGTCAAATATGCAAAAACGCATGTGAATCGGCGCATCTCCGCTTTGACGTCGGCGCCCGCGGGGACTATGAACCGGGCTCATGACACAACATGATAACGATCACGCTTGGCCGGACCACAAACCGACCGCGCTGTTGGTGCTTGCCGATGGCACGGTGCTGGAAGGCTTTGGCCTCGGCGCCGAAGGCCAAGCCGTCGGCGAGGTCTGCTTCAACACCGCGATGACCGGCTACGAGGAGATCCTCACCGATCCCTCCTATGCCGGCCAGCTCATCACCTTCACGTTCCCGCATATCGGCAATGTCGGCACCAATGACGACGACATCGAGACGGTGAACATGGCCGCGACGCCCGGCGCGCGCGGCGTGATCCTGCGCACCGCGATCACCGATCCCTCGAACTACCGCGCCACCAAGCACCTCGACCAGTGGCTGAAGGCCCGCGGCATCATCGGCCTGTCCGGCATCGACACCCGCGCGCTGACCGCGCTGATCCGCAACAAGGGCATGCCCAACGCCGTGATCGCACACGCCAGGGATGGCGAGTTCGACCTGCACGGCCTGAAGGAAGAAGCGCGCGAATGGCCCGGCCTCGAGGGCATGGACCTCGTGCCGATGGTCACCTCCGGCCAGCGTTTCACATGGGACGAAACGCCCTGGCTCTGGGACAAGGGCTTTGGCCGTCAGGACAAGCCTGAGTTCAACGTGGTCGCCATCGATTACGGCATCAAGCGCAACATTCTGCGCCTGCTCGCCGGCGTCGGCTGCAAGGTCACGGTGGTGCCGGCAACGACGTCATCCGAGGACATCCTGGCGATGAAACCGGACGGCGTGTTCCTGTCGAACGGTCCCGGCGATCCGGCCGCGACCGGCAAATATGCCGTGCCCGTGATCCAGGACGTGATCAAGTCGGGCACGCCGACATTCGGAATTTGTCTCGGCCATCAGATGCTCGGCCTCGCCGTCGGCGCCAAGACCAAGAAGATGCACCAGGGCCATCACGGCGCCAATCATCCCGTGAAGGACGAGACCACCGGCAAGGTCGAGATCACTTCGATGAACCACGGCTTTGCCGTGGACGAGAGCACCCTGCCGACCGGCGCGACGCAGACCCACATCTCGCTGTTCGACGGCTCCAATTGCGGCATCCAGCTCGACGGCAAGCCGGTGTTCTCGGTGCAGTACCACCCCGAGGCCTCGCCGGGTCCGCGCGACTCGCACTATCTGTTCCAGCGTTTTGCGGATCTGATGCGGCAGAACAAGAGCGCGTAAGGCGCGCGCGCTCTTTCGCAATTAACGTCATGACAAAGAGCCCGGGCCTGGTCCCGGGCTTTTTTCGTGAAAGGAACGCCGCTTAGCTCCCTTCGTTGATCCCTGCTACGCTCACGCAGGAGCCCCTTATGTCCGTCGTCCGCGACAATGCCGAGCCGCTCGCCATCGTGTTTGAGGATGACGGGCTCGTGCCGAACAATATCCTCCCCTTCCTGGTCTACCAGGCCGCGGTGACGCTCGATTCCAGACAACCGGAAGAGACGATCGAACGCTTGTTCGAAGCGAACGGCTGGGGCGGCACGTGGCGCAATGGCGTCTTCGATTATCTGCATTATCACGCGACGGTGCACGAGGTGCTCGGCGTTGCGCGTGGCAGCGCGCGCGTCCGCTTCGGCGGCGACCATGGCCAGGAGCTGGAGATCAAGGCCGGCGACGTCGCGATCCTGCCCGCCGGCACAGGTCACCAGCGCATCAAGGCGAGCGAGGATTTCTGCGTGATCGGCGCTTATCCGCCGGGTGCGAAGATGGAGATCACCCGCGCAACGCCGGAGAACCACGCGAAAGCGCTGAAGACGATTCCAAACGTCGCGCTGCCGCCGGCCGATCCGGTGACGGGGAAGGATGGGGCGTTGATGCGGTTGTGGCGGTAGCTACAAAGACGGTGCAGTAGGGTGGGCAAAGCGAAGCGTGCCCACCAAACAGTTTGAACTGCGGATAGATGGTGGGCACGGCGCGCGAAGAGCGCGCCTTTGCCCACCCTACGACAGCGTCACCTACGCCTCGTTCGCACCTTCCTGTCTTGTGGCTTCGAACAGGAACCAGGTGCGGCGTTCGGTCTCGTCGATGAAGTTTTCGAGGATGCTGGCGCTGGCGACGTCACCGGCGTCGTCGCAGACCTCGTGTGCCTTGCGCATTGCCGCGGCGACATGCTTGTTGTCCTGCATCAGCTCGCGCAACATCTCGCGCGGCGGGACATAGTCTTCGTTATTGTCCTTGATGGTCTGGAGCTTGGCGATCTGCCCGATCGACTTCAGCGTGACGCCGCCGATCTTGCGGACGCGCTCGGCGAGCTGGTCGGTGGTGGCGAAGATCTGGTCGGACTGCTCGTCAAGCAGCAGATGATAATCGCGGAAATGCCGGCCGCTGATGTGCCAGTGGAAATTCTTGGTCTTCAGATACAGCGCGAACGCGTCTGCCAGAAGCACGTTGAGCGCCTCCGAAACCTTGTTGACCGCCTGGGACGACAGATCGGTGGGTGTATCGAGGTCGGGCGAGACCTTTTGTGGGGCTTTGCTCACGGGAAACCTTCCTGTTAGGACGCAGACATTGACGGCGCGCCGCCGCACCCCTAACGCAGGCGGGCAGCGCCGGTTCCTTCAGCGGAACCGTTTGGCCGGGGCCCTCGAATACCATGGACGATTGGATCGATTACTACGACTCGACGCACACGATCTATGTCAGCAAGCTGCATCGCGACTTGCACTTCCAGATCATCGCGCGGGACATCATCGGTTACATTTCTTCGCCCGAGGCGGCCGTGCTCGACTATGCCTGCGGCGAGGCGCTGTCGGCGAGCCAGGTCGCGGCTGTCTGCGGCAAGCTGATTTTGGCCGAGCCCGCGCCCGGCGTGCGCGGCCGGCTGATCGCGCGGTTTGCCCCGAACACGAAAATCCGCGTCCGCTCGCTCGACGACGTTCACAACATGCAGGAGCAGTCGATCGATCTCGTCGTGATGAACTCGGTCGCGCAATACATGGCGCCGGACGAGCTCGACGCCGCGCTCCTCAACTTCCGCCGCATCCTGAAGCCCTCCGGCAAGCTGGTGCTCGGCGACATCCTCCAGCCCAATGTCGGCATGTTCAGGGACGTCACAGCGCTACTCAGCTTCGGCCTTCGTCACGGCTTTCTGAAAGATGCGCTGATCGGGCTGATCAGCACCGCATTGTCGGATTACCGTCAGCTGCGCACGCGCATCGGGCTGCAGCGCTACAGTGAGGAGGAGATCACCGCCAAGCTCAAGACAGCCGGCTTCACGGTCCAGCGCGCTCACCGCAATATCGGCCACAATAGCTGGCGCATGACGTTCGTCGCGCGGCCGCCATTAGTTCGGTAAACCTCTCGGATTCGGTAAGCTTCCTGAGTTCGTTAAGCATAACGTCTGCCTGAGGTGGCTTGTCGCACCCCGATCAGTAATGATCGCCGCGGCCCGGTGGCGGAAGTGTCTACGCGAGGGCGATGCATCGCTCTTTATCCTGGTTCAAATCCAGGCCGGGTCTCCACGCTTCGCCCCTGCGGGGCTACGCGTGGCGCAGCCACGCGAGACCCGAAGGGGCGAAGCGTGTCCGGCGTAGCTGGAGCGAAGCGCAAGCGAAGACGGACTGGCCGCCCAATCCTCAATCAGCCTCAACCAGATCGTGCTCCGACAGCAGCCGCAGCCGGTCGGCATCCTTTGCCGCGGACGTGATGACTGCATCGAGCAGGCCCGGAAAGCGTGCGTCCAGATCCGCGCGGCGCAGCCGCACGAACCGGTTGGTGCCGGCGACGCGGGTCTGCATCAGGCCGCATTCGCGTAGCTTGGCGAAGTGATAGGCAAGATTCGACTTGCCGCTGAGCGCGTTGAAGTCGCCGCAGCACAGCTCGCTGCTGACAGGTTCCTGCTGGGCGAGCTGGTACACAATCGCCAATCTGATCGGATCGCTCAGGCAATCCAGGACCATCGGCAGTTCGATCTGCTCGCGGGTGGGGTGAGGAGGCGTGCGGCTCATGGTCTGAGATCATAGCGAAATGGCCTCAATGTTCAATAGTTCTTGAACCAATTGACTCCCGACTCGGTCCCACCCATAGTTCAATAAACGTTGAACAGGATTTTCCTGATGAGCGTATTCTGGCTGGCCTTGGCGGCCTTTGCGATCGGCACGGAAGGCTTTGTCATTGCTGGGCTTTTGCCGTCTATCGCAACCGACCTGGCGATTTCCGTCCCCGCCGCCGGCCAGTTGGTCACGGCCTATGCCCTCACCTACGCGGTCGGCTCGCCGATCCTGGCGGTGACGCTGAACAATATCGACCGCCGCACCGTGCTAGCCTTGGCGCTATCGACTTTCATTGCCGGAAACCTCGCGGCCATGGTGGCGTCGAATTACGCCCTGTTGCTGGCCTCGCGCATGCTGATGGCGCTGGGCTCCGGGCTGTGCATGCCGACCGCGCTGGCCGTATCCGTGGCCGTCGCCGCGCCGGAGCGGCGCGGCCGCGCGGTGGCACTCGTCACCTCGGGCCTCACGGTTGCGACCGTTATCGGCGTTCCGCTCGGCAATCTCGTCGGCAGCCTGCTCGGCTGGCGCGCGACCTTTGCCATGGTCGCCCTGATCGGCGCCGTTGCGCTCGCCGGCCTCCTGCTCGGCCTGCCCCGCGGCCTGCCGCGCAACACAGCCTCGCTCAGCGATCGGCTGGCGGTGGCGCGTCACCGCGATGTCCTGGTCGCGCTTCTGATCACGATTTTATGGGCGCTCGGCGGCTTCACCGTGTTTACCTATTTCGCGGTCCCGCTGCACGGCCTTGGATTCGACGCCTCGCAGATCAGCCTCGCGCTGCTGGTGTTCGGCGGCGCGGCCGCGATCGGCAACATGCTCGGCGGCGTCCTGGCCGACCGGCTCGGCACGCTCGCCACAGCAGGTCTCGGGCTTGCCGGCATGGCCAGCGCGCTGATCCTGCATTCGCTGGTCCTGAAGCTGATGCCGGGACAGGCGCATTATGCGGTGCTGGGCGCGATCTTCCTCTGGGGCATCTCGGGATGGGCGTTCTACCCGGCCCAGGTCGCCAGCATCATCCGGATCGAGCCGCAGGCCTCGATGATCGCGCTCTCGCTCAACGCCTCGGCCATGTATCTCGGCTTTGCGATCGGCGGAGCCTTGGGCGGCGCCGTGCTTGCGGCGTGGAGCCCGGCGGATCTGGGCTGGGTCGGCGGATTGAGCGTTTCGGCGGCTCTTCTGGTCCATCTCGCCCGCGGCTGGCAGGCCCGGCCAAAACCCGTCAAAATTGCCGGTTGATGGGCGTTTTTCGGGGTTTCGCCGCCCTGAAAACTGGTCTAAGACCCACCCCGCGCGCGAGGGGGACCAACGCGCTCTCGGCCAAAGGGACGCGCAGCAGGCGCGCCCTTTTTTTGTGCCCAAATTCCACTTCGGCGAGAGTTGATGCCCAAACGTACAGACATCACCACCATCCTGATCATCGGCGCCGGTCCCATCGTGATCGGCCAGGCCTGCGAGTTCGACTATTCGGGCACCCAGGCGGTGAAGACGCTGAAGGAAGAGGGCTATCGCATCGTCCTCGTCAATTCCAATCCGGCCACCATCATGACCGACCCGGAATTGGCCGATGCGACCTATATCGAGCCGATCACGCCCGAGATCGTCGCGAAAATCATCGAGAAAGAACGTCACGTCATTCCCGGCGGCTTCGCGCTGCTGCCGACCATGGGCGGACAGACCGCGCTGAACTGCGCGCTGTCGCTGCGCCAGCAAGGCACGCTCGACAAGTTCGACGTCGAAATGATCGGCGCCACCGCGGACGCGATCGACAAGGCCGAGGACCGCCAGCTGTTCCGCGAGGCCATGACCAAGATCGGGCTCGAGACGCCGAAGTCGCGGCTCGCCAACGCCTCCGCCCTGAAGAAGTCCTTCCGCGACAAGTACCAGGCCGATCGCGCAAAGGCATCGGGCGCTGCGCTCGAAGAACTCGAGCGGCAGTGGACGCTCGGCGAGAGCGACCGTCGCAAGCGCTATCAGGAATATGCGCTCGGCCAAGCGCTGATGGCGCTATCCGAGATCGGCCTGCCCGCGATCATCCGCCCCTCCTTCACCATGGGCGGCACCGGCGGCGGCATCGCCTACAACAAGGAAGAGTTCCTCGACATCATCGAGCGCGGCCTGGATGCGTCTCCCACCAACGAAGTGCTGATCGAAGAATCCGTGCTCGGCTGGAAAGAGTACGAGATGGAGGTGGTGCGCGACAAGAAAGACAATTGCATCATCGTCTGCTCGATCGAGAACCTCGATCCGATGGGCGTGCACACCGGCGATTCCATCACGGTGGCGCCGGCGCTGACGCTGACCGACAAGGAATACCAGATCATGCGCGACGCCTCGCTGGCGGTGCTGCGCGAGATCGGCGTCGAGACCGGCGGCTCCAACGTGCAGTTCGGCGTCAATCCCGAAGACGGCCGCATGGTCGTCATCGAGATGAATCCGCGTGTGTCGCGTTCCTCCGCCCTGGCTTCGAAAGCCACCGGCTTTCCGATCGCAAAGGTCGCCGCCAAGCTTGCGGTCGGCTACACGCTCGACGAAATCGCCAACGACATCACCGGCGGCGCCACGCCAGCCTCGTTCGAGCCGACGATCGACTACGTCGTCACCAAGGTGCCGCGTTTCGCGTTCGAGAAATTCCCCGGCGCCTCCACCACGCTGACCACGTCGATGAAGTCGGTCGGCGAAGTCATGGCGATCGGCCGCACCTTCCAGGAAAGCCTTCAGAAGGCATTGCGCGGGCTCGAGACCGGCCTCACCGGACTCGACGAGATCGAGATCGAAGGTCTCGGCCGCGACGACGACAAGAATGCGATCCGCGCCGCGCTCGGCACGCCGACGCCGAACCGACTGCTCCAGGTCGCGCAGGCGATGCGGCTCGGCTGGTCGGACGAGGAGATCTTCAATTCCTGCAAGATCGATCCGTGGTTCCTCGGTGAGATGCGCGGCATCGTCGATATGGAAGCGAAGGTCCGCAAGAACGGCCTGCCGGGCAACGCCTTCGGCATGCGCACGCTCAAGGCCATGGGCTTCTCCGATGCCCGGCTTGCGGTGATCGCGGAGACGACGGAGGCGGAGGTCACGGCGAAGCGCCACGCGCTCGGCGTTCGCCCCGTCTACAAGCGCATCGACACCTGCGCGGCCGAGTTCGCTTCGCCCACGGCCTACATGTACTCGACCTATGAGGCGCCGTTCGCGGGCGCGCCTGCGGACGAGAGCTCGCCGTCCGACAAGAAGAAGGTCATCATCCTCGGCGGCGGCCCGAACCGAATCGGCCAAGGCATTGAATTCGACTATTGCTGCTGTCACGCCTGCTTCGCGCTGCACGACGCCGGCTACGAATCCATCATGGTCAACTGCAACCCGGAGACGGTGTCGACCGACTACGACACTGCGGACCGGCTCTATTTCGAGCCGCTCACCGCCGAGGACGTGCTGGAGATCATCGCAAAGGAACGCACGAACGGCACGCTGCATGGCGTAATCGTGCAGTTCGGCGGCCAGACCCCGCTCAAGCTCGCGCGCGCGCTGGAAGCCGCCGAAGTGCCGATCCTCGGCACCTCGCCCGACGCCATCGACCTTGCGGAAGACCGCGACCGCTTCAAGCGGGTGCTCGACAAGCTGCGGCTGAAGCAGCCGAAGAACGGCATCGCGTATTCGGTCGAGCAAGCGCGCCTGGTCGCAACCGATCTCGGCCTGCCGCTGGTGGTGCGCCCGTCCTACGTGCTCGGCGGCCGCGCGATGCAAATCATCCGCGAGGAGAACCAGCTCAGCGATTACCTGCTCGGCACGCTGCCGGAGCTGGTGCCGGGAGACGTCAAGGCGCGCTACCCGAACGACAAGACCGGCCAGATCAACACCGTGCTCGGCAAGAACCCGCTGCTGTTCGACCGCTATTTGTCCGATGCGACCGAGATCGACGTCGACTGCCTCTGCGACGGCAAGGACACCTTCATCGTCGGCATCATGGAGCACATCGAGGAAGCTGGCATCCATTCCGGCGACAGCGCCTGCTCGTTGCCCCCGCACTCGCTGGACGACAAGATGATCGAGGAGCTGGAGCGGCAGACCCGCGAGCTGGCGCTCGGCCTCGACGTCGTCGGCCTCATGAATGTGCAATACGCCATCAAGGACGGCGAGATCTACGTGCTCGAAGTCAATCCGCGCGCCTCGCGCACCGTGCCCTTTGTCGCCAAGGTGGTCGGTACGCCGGTCGCGAAGATCGCGGCGCGTATCATGGCCGGCGAGAAGCTTGCCGATTTCAAGCTGAAGAAGGCGAAATTCGACCATGTCGGCGTGAAGGAATCGGTGTTTCCGTTCGCCCGCTTCCCCGGCGTCGATACCGTGCTCGGCCCCGAGATGCGCTCGACCGGCGAGGTCATGGGCATCGATCGCTCCTTCGCGGTGGCGTTCGCCAAGAGCCAGCTCGGCGGCGGCACACGAGTGCCGCGCAAGGGTACGGTGTTCGTCTCGGTTCGCGAGAGCGACAAGACGCGCATCACCGAGGCCGTTCGCGAGCTGCATTCGCTCGGCTTCAAGGTGCTGGCGACATCGGGCACGGCCCGCTTCCTGACCGACCAGGGCATCCCGACCGAGAAGGTGAACAAGGTGCTGGAGGGCCGGCCGCACATCGTCGACGCCATCACCAATGGCGAGGTCCAGCTCGTCTTCAACACCACCGAAGGCCCGCAGGCGCTCGCCGACAGCCGTTCTCTGCGGCGCGCGGCCCTCTTGCATAAAGTGCCGTATTACACCACTCTTTCCGGGGCCGTGGCGGCCGCGCAGGGCATCCACGCCTATCTGGGCGGGGACCTTGAGGTTCGGACCCTGCAGAGCTACTTTTCGGAAACCTGATCGCGAGCGGGAGGCCCAACCTTCCGCTAAGTGATTGGCGATGAAGCCACTATGGCCGGAGGAACTGTCCGGCCATATGGTTGTTCTGTTCCGGCGCCAAGCCCATATGAACGTTCGGCGGCACGCGCGTTGAGCCCCCGGACAGACTGACGAATCAAGTTGCGTGCGCGTTGACATGTCAGGGCGCGCGCGACCGAAGGACGAGAGAAGAGATGGAAAAGGTACCGATGACTGCGGGCGGCTTTGCCGCGCTCGGGGAAGAACTGAAGAAGCGCCAGTCGGAGGACCGTCCGCGGATCATCGAGCATATCGCCGAGGCGCGCTCGCACGGAGACCTGTCGGAGAACGCGGAATACCACGCCGCGAAGGAAGAGCAGTCCCACAATGAAGGCCGCATCGCCGAGCTCGAGGACAAGCTCGCGCGCGCCGACATCATCGACATCTCGAAGCTGTCCGGCGACACCATCAAGTTCGGCGCGACCGTGACACTGGTCGACGAGGACACCGAAAAGAAGACGGTGTGGCAGATCGTCGGCGAGGTCGAGGCCGACGCCAAGAAGGGCCGCATCTCCATCACCTCGCCGCTCGCGCGCGCGCTGATCGGCAAGAAGAAGGGTTCAACCGTCGAGGTCAACGCACCCGGCGGCGCCAAGGCTTATGAGATTACCAAGGTGGAGTGGCGGTAACGATTTGCCGTTGCGTGTGATTTGAAAAAGGCCGCGCACTGCGCGGCCTTTTCTGTATCTGCGTGTTGCTCGCAATGACGGAGGAGACGCTACCTTCGTCCCCTCACGTCGAGCGGCACGGCCGCCTCGTATTTCGAATTGTGCAGCACCAGCGAGGTCCGCACGTTGCGGACGTGCGGGGCGGCGGTCAAATGGGTGACGAAATCCTGGAAGGTGGCCATGTCGGGTGCGACGCATTTCAGGATGAAATCGACTTCGCCCGACAGCATCCAGCACTCGCGCACCAGCGGCTCGGCGCGGACGAACTCCTCGAAGGCGCGCAAATCCGCCTCGGCCTGGCTGGAGAGGTGCACTGCGGCAAACACCGTGACGTCGAAGCCGAGCTTGCGCGCGTCCAAGAGCCCGCGATAGCCATGGATATACCCCTCCTCCTCCAGCGCCCGGACTCGGCGCAGGCAGGGCGGTGGCGAAATGCCGACGCGCTTGGCCAGCTCGACATTCGTGATTCGACCGTCGGCCTGAATCTCGGTGAGAATTTTCAGGTCGATCTCGTCTAGGTTCCGCGACACGTGATTGGAACTCCTGCCTTTGCGGCGGTATTGATGGCTCTGTCGCAATCCTCATAGCGCAGACCACGCACTCGGCGCAATTTTATTGCGCGTGCAGCGCAATCGACTTTTGTTCCCTGTTGGAAAAATCCGCCGACAGGGAATGCAATTCTTGCATAGCTCACCAGAAGGCTTAGATTACCTCTGATATTTCAGCGCCTCCGCGAGGCCTCCCGGCACGTTCCGCGCCCGCGCTGCAGTCCCCCGTGAAAGGCATCTGTCGAAATGTCCGCCGCTGTCCATGCAAAGGTCATCATCATCGGCTCCGGCCCCGCCGGCTACACGGCGGCGATCTACGCCGCGCGCGCGATGCTGGAGCCGATCCTGATCCAGGGCATCCAGGCGGGCGGCCAGCTCACCATCACCACCGACGTCGAGAACTATCCGGGCTTCGCCGACGTGATCCAAGGCCCCTGGTTGATGGAGCAGATGGAGAAGCAGGCGCTGCATGTGGGCACCCAGATCAAGACCGATCTGGTGACCAAGCTCGACACCTCCCAACGCCCCTTTCGCCTGACCTGCGATAGCGGTGATGTCTATCTCGCCGACACCGTCATTCTCGCCACCGGCGCCCAGGCGCGCTGGCTCGGGCTGCCGTCCGAAGCGAAATTCCAGGGCGGCGGCGTGTCGGCCTGTGCCACCTGTGACGGCTTCTTCTACCGCAACAAGCAAGTCGTGGTGGTCGGCGGCGGCAATACCGCGGTCGAGGAAGCGCTTTACCTCACCAACCACGCCTCGCAGGTCACCATCGTGCATCGTCGCGATCACTTCCGCGCCGAACGCATCCTGCAGGAGCGCCTGTTCAAGCACCCGAAGATCAAGGTGATCTGGGACTCAGCCGTCGACGAGATCTGCGGTACCGAGAACCCGAACAAGGTTACCCATGTGCGACTGAAGAACGTCAAGACCGGCGCCTTGACCGATGTGCCGACCGACGGCGTCTTCGTCGCCATCGGGCATGCCCCGGCGACCGAGCTCGTAGCCGGACAGATCAAGCTGAAACCGTCGGGCTATGTCGAGGTCGCCCCGAACTCGACCGCCACCTCGGTGCCCGGACTGTTCGCCGCCGGCGACGTCGCCGACGAAACTTATCGTCAAGCGGTGACGGCGGCCGGCCTCGGCTGCATGGCAGCGCTCGAGGCGGAACGATTTTTGGCCCTGCGCGCCAGCGAGCGCGCGGCAGCGGAATAGACATCATGGCAAGAACACGCGACGGATTTACGGATATGGACTGGGACAAGCTGAAGGTGTTTCACGCCGCGGCGGAAGCGGGCAGCTTCACGCACGCGGGCGAGCAGCTCGGCCTGTCGCAATCGGCAGTATCACGCCAAGTCTCGGCACTGGAGCAGGAGCTCTCGGTCTCGCTGTTCCACCGCCACGCCCGCGGCCTGATCCTCACCGAACAGGGCGACCTCCTGTTCCGCACCGCCCATGACGTGTTCATGCAGCTGCAGGCGGCGCGCGCGAAACTGACCGACAGCCGCGAGCGGCCGAGCGGCGATCTCAAGATCACCACCACGCCCGGCGTCGGCATCAACTGGCTGATCCCCAGGCTTGGCGAATTCACCGCGCTCTATCCGGAAATCCGGATCTCGCTGATCGTCACCGACGAGGAGCTTGATCTCTCGATGCGCGAGGCCGATGTCGCCATCCGCACCCGCAAGCCGACGCAGCCGGATCTCATCCAGCGCAAGCTGTTCGCGATGGGCTTCCACGCTTATTGCTCGCCCGATTACATCAAGCGCTTCGGCACGCCGCGCACGCTGGAGGAGCTCGACTCCCACCGCATCATCACGCTCTCCGACGGCAACTTCGCGCCGCATCTTCAGAACCGCAACTGGCTAGTGGAAGCGGGGCGCAACGGCTCGGGTCCGCGCGAAGCCTATTTCAGGGTCAACAACATTCTCGGCCTCGTCCGCGCCTGTCAGCAGGGCCTGGGCATCGCCGCGCTGCCGGACTATCTGATCGAAGAACAGAGCCGCCTCGTGCAGCTGTTCGGCGAATCGGATTCGATCCAGCTCGATACGTATTTTGTTTATCCGGAAGAGCTGAAGACGGTCGCGCGCGTGCAAGTGTTCCGCGACTTCGTGGTGAGCAAGGCGCAGCGCTGGCCGTCCTGATTTCCGCATGTCTGACATGCGGCTTGGACGCTTGATGCATGGCGCGAAGCTAGCCCATAATCTGTTCACGCTGAGCCTTCGCGTTGCGCATTTGTCCCCCTCCTCCAGTGGCGCGGGAGTTCAGTAATCCCTCTTGGAAGGTGATTGTGTCGGCCTCACGTGGCCAATACCTTAAGCCGGGCTCGATCGAGCCCGGCTTTTTTTTGCGGATCCGGCCATCGCCCTCCGCGTGTATTGACAGTTCCATGCTTACCCCGCATCATTTGCGAATGATCACGAAGTCGTGCGCAATCTCGTCGCAGGCAGTCGCCTCGAAAAAAGGCCCCCATCTGGGGACCTCGGATTTTTGCGCGCGCTAACAGCCTTCGTCATCGCGAGCCGAAACTTCGAAAACCCCGCCGCCTGGACGGGGTTTTTTCATGTGCCCCGTCTCAGGATTTTTCCCGAGAAGGAGATGGAACATGACCGGACTACAGGAACAATTGCACGGGCTCTGGCTGCCGCTGGTGACGCCGTTTCGCGACGGCGCCCTCGACGAGAGGTCGCTGCGGCGCCTGACACGGCATTACAGCGGACAGGCCGTCGACGGCTTTATCCTGGGGGCGACCTCCGGTGAAGGCATGACGCTGCGCGACGCCGAGCTCGAACGCCTCGTCGCCATCGTGCGCGACGAGCTGGCCACCGGCCACAGCAAGATTCCGATCTGCCTTGGACTTTCAGGCGCGGACACGTCGCGGCTGAAGGAGCGTCTCGACGCGACCGCGGACTGGCCGATCGATGGCTATCTGATCGCGAGCCCGTATTATGTGCGGCCGTCGCAGCGCGGGTTGCTGGCGCATTTCGAGGCGCTCGCCGATCACGCCGCCTGGCCACTCGCGCTCTACAACATCCCCTATCGCACCTCGGTCAATATCTCCAACCAGACCCTGCTGCGGCTTGCCGAACATCCGAACATCATCGGCCTGAAGGATTGCGGCGCGAGCCGCGACCAATCCATCGCCCTGCTGCGCGACCGGCCCGCGGACTTTCGCGTGCTGACCGGCGAGGATGCGAATTATTTCGAGGCGCTCAGCGACGGCGCCGACGGCGGCATCGTGCTGTCAGCCCATCTCGAGACCGCGACGTTTGCGGCTGTCCATGCCGAGCTGAAGCGCGGCGACCATGATGCAGCGCTGGCGCGCTGGCAGGAGGTCGCGGACCTGACGCGCCTGTTGTTCACCGAGCCCAGTCCTGCGCCGGCAAAATACTGGCTGTGGCGCACGGGGCTGATCGACAGCCCCGAAGTGCGCCTGCCGATGGTGGAGGTCGGCAGCGAACTCGCCGTCCAGCTCGACCGCGAGATCGAGCGGCGGATGGAAGTCGCGGCGTAGTGTTTCTCGATCCACGCATGCTCGCCCTTCTCCCTTGCGGGAGAAGGGAAGACGCCCCGTGGTTAACCGCGCCCCAACGGCGTTCGCTGCTGCCGCATGGCGCATCCACGGCTCGTTTACGCAAACGCGCCTATCGTCTTCGTTCAAAGTCTTTTCAAATGGGGGAATGATCATGGGGCAGCGCATCCGCCCGACGGCGGCAGACATGTTCGCGTCGGCCGATTTCTTGCGGGGAATTCTGGTGGTGTCGTCGTTCGGTTTCTGGGCGGTGATGCTCGGCCTGATGCCGGTGCTGGTGTTTCGGGTCTGGCTGGCCTGACGCAAGCGCGTCCGGATGGTTAATCCGTGGTAGCACCTATGTTCGAAAGCGCGCGAAACTGCGACCCGGAATTTTAAAATATCTCACGTAGCGTTCATGCCCATAAGCGAAGAAATCGCGGGGGCGTTTGTGAATAGTCATAACGAAGTGGCGTCGCATTACGACGCTGGACAGCAGGGCTTCACCACCGAGGACATTCTCTGGGCCGCCGGCATCTGGTCGGTGATCCTCACTTTGTCGCCGGTGATCGTGTTCTACATGCTGATGGTAGCCTAGCGGCAAAGTCATCTTCCCGAAAACGCAAAACGCGCGGAGGTCCGCGCGTTTTTCGTCCGGGGAATGATTTATGAAAAATTACGCCGCCTGCTTGTGCATTGCGCCGGATGCCGACGCCGTGCCGCGAATAGCCTTCACCGAACGTTCGATCGCCGCCCACAGCCTTGCGATTTCCTGAGCCGCACGACTCTCGGCCTGATATTCCCGCGCGCCCTCGCCGTGGCTCAACGCCATCAGCAGATCCGAACGGTTGGTGATCTGGCCGCCCCACACCGGAGCACGGAACTTCGCCAGCGCCTCGCGGGCGATCGTGACGATCGGGCTCTCGGACTCGTCGCGGCGCGCCGGCGCACCGTTGAGCACGACCGCGTAGGGCTTGCGCGCCGCACGGCACATCTGGATGGTTTCCTGCACCGCGTTGACGTCGAACACGCCGGGACGGGCGGGAATCACCACCATGGTGGCATTGCGGATGGCGTCGTCGACGACGGCCGACAGGTTCGGCGGCGTGTCGATCAACACCCATTCATAACCGTCGCGCTTGGCAGCGGAGACGATGCCGCTGACCGAGTTCACCGCGGACTTGATCGGCGGTTCGTTGGTGCCACGCAGCTTGTGCCATAGCGTGAGCGAGCCTTGCGGATCCGCATCGACGAGCAGGATCGGCTTGGTCGCCTTGATCTGCGCGGCAAGATGCGCGGCCAGCGTACTCTTGCCCGAGCCACCTTTACGCGATGCAAAAACAATAACGTTCATACCTCTGCCTCCAGATTGACCCCAGGCAGCGAAAATGAATCACCACGGTGATTCGGGAAAGAAAAATTTATCATAAGTTATGCTGGCGCCATGAAATAACAAAGCGCGTTGGCTTTTGAGTCACACTGCTGCGTGCGACGACGGCCTCACGCCAGCAATCGTGCGTTTTTTGAGCAGTGCGGCGGGAAAAAACGGAATGCAACCTCGCCGGGCAAACCGTTCCGCGACTCGTTTCCATCCCCGCGCGGTCGTAATTGTCGCAAGCATCCGCACGCGAAGGCGAACAAAACGAGTCCGGTGGCTGGTGTGGGGCTGATGCCTGGGTCAGTTTGACTCAAGGGGCGAGCAAACGAGGAGTCGGACACGCAGATGCCCGGGACTTCAAACGCACTGCGCGCTGTGGCCCGGGCATGGTCGAGTTTCAAAAAGGGAACGTCGTGCTCGCGCTCAGCCTTCGCTGGCTTTCTTCTTCTTGGCCGGCTTGGTGCTCTTCTTCGCCGTCCGGGCTGAGCTCTTGGGCGCGATGCTGGTCGGCTTGCCGGCGCGGGGCGCCGCCGCCATGCCCGGCTCCGGTCCCGGCCGGAAGAAGGCCCGGCACTGCGGCGAGAGCTGCGACTTCTTCTGGATCATGCAGGCGGTGATGGCGTCGACGTTCGGAACAAAGTCGCCGCACAGCCGCATCGCATCGGGGGTGCAGGCCTGCTGCTCCTCCTGGGAGTAGGCAAAGCCTTCACCCGGGTGGATCAGGACGGCCAGCGCCATCCCCGTGATCGCAGCAGCGAAAGATTTCTTAAAGCGGAACGCCGGCATCGATCCCCCCAAATGTCGAGTCGGAGACGATAGTGGGTGAACGGGGGTTCGTTGGCAACCGAGGCGAGATGCGAAAGGCGGGACGTGTGCGGTCTCGGCAACAGGGCCCCCTAAAACAAAAACCGCGAAAACAACCCCATGCACAGTAGCCAAGTCCATGTTGGAATTGAACTTTGCGGATCGCGATTTGCGGATTTTACGAAATGAAGTTTGACTCGTCGGGCAAAACAGGGGCATCATGCCATCGTCACAGAATTTGCGTGGGGTGGTCGGCTTGTCTCCTGCGCTGGTCGAAAGCGTGAGCGGGACGGAGACGATTGCATGGAGAGGAATGAGGCGGACCTGCCGCTGTCGGGGGTGACGGTGGTCTCGCTCGAGCAGGCGATCGCGGCTCCTCTTGCCAGCCGGCATCTTGCGGACTGGGGCGCGCGCGTCATTAAGATCGAGCGGCCGGGCGATGGCGATTTCTGCCGCGACTACGATCACGTGATGAACGGGATGTCGAGCCAGTTCGTCTGGACCAACAGGTCCAAGGAGAGCCTCGCCATCGACATCAAGAGTCCTGACGGCCAGGAGGTGCTCGAGGCCCTGCTGCCGCAGGCCGACGTCTTCATCCAGAACCTGGCGCCCGGCGCGGCGGAGCGGCTCGGCCTCGATGCCGCATCGCTGCTGCGAAAGTTTCCCCGCATCATCGCCTGCGACGTGTCGGGCTATGGTGCGGGCGGACCCTACAGCAACAAGAAGGCTTACGATCTCCTAGTGCAGTGCGAGGCCGGCGTGCTCGCCATCAACGGCACCGAGGCGGAGCCCGCCAAGGTCGGGCTTTCGGTGGTCGATATCGCCACCGGCATGTACATCCTCAACGGCGTCCTGATGGCGCTGTATCGCCGCGAGCGGACCGGCAAGGGCACCGCCTTCCAGGCCTCGCTGTTCGATTCCATCACGGACTGGATGAGCTATCCCGCCTTCTACACGCAGAGTACCGGCCGCCCGCTGCCGCGAACCGGAGCCAAGCATGCAACCATAGCGCCGTATGGCCCTTTCCGCGTCGGCGACGGCAACACGATCTTCTTCGGCATCCAGAACGACCGGGAATGGCGGTCGCTGTGCGCCATCGTGCTTGGCGACGCGCCCTTTGCCGACCACCCCCGCTTCCGCACCAATCCGCTGCGCATGCAGAACAGGGACGATTTGCAGGTGCATATCGAGCAGCGTTTTGCGGCGATGACCAGTGACGAGGTGCTGCGGCTGCTCGACGCGGCCTCGATCGCCAACGCGCATCTGAATTCGGTCGAGGCGTTCCTGGAGCACGAGCAGCTCCGCTCCCGCGACCGGGTGCAAACGGTTGGCTCTCCGTGCGGTCCGGTGATGAGCTTCCTGCCGGCGCTCACCATTCCCGGCCTGTCGCCCCGGATGGATCCCGTGCCCGGCGTCGGGCAGCACAATCAATCCATCCTCAGCGAACTCAGTCTCGCAAAGGAAACATGACGATGGCCCCTCAGCGGCCGACGCGGGTCTATCTGGCCGTTCCCGCGCATCGCTCCCGTCTCGTCGCCAAGGCTGCTGCCTCGGCCGCAGACGCGGTGTTCATGGACCTCGAGGACGCGGTGCCGCCGTCGGAGAAAAACGTGGCACTGGAAGAAGGTGCGCGGGCGCTGTCCTCGCTGGACTGGGGCAACAAGGTCGTCGCGGTCAGGCTCAACGCCGTCGATAGCCCCTTCATCGCGCAGGAAATCCGCAAGCTCGCTGCGCTCTCCAGGCTGGATTCTGTGATCGTGCCGAAGGCGGAGCGCCCGAGCGACATCGCCGCCATTGCCGATCAGCTGCGCGCGGCCGCGCCTGGTCGCCCCTCGCCCGTCGCGCTCGAACTGCTGATCGAGACCGCGCTGGGTCTGGTCAATGTCGACGCGCTCGCCGCCGCGCACCAAAGTGTCGGCGCCCTTCATCTCGGCGTCGGCGACTTCGCGGCGTCGATCGGCGCCCGTTCCTCCGAAATCGGCGCGTCGCCGGACGGCTACCGCCACGTCGGCTCCGCCCAGAGCGGCTATGCCTCCGCTCCGCTCGATCTGTTCGCCTATCCGATGATGCGCCTGCTGGTGGCCGCGCGCGCGTTCGGCCTGCGCGCGATCGACGGCCCGTGCGGCGCGTTCCGGGATGCCAGACTGACGGAAAGCAGCGCGCTCAAGGCGGCTGCGATGGGTTTTGACGGCAAGCAGGTGATCCATCCCGACCAGATCGAACCGACGCTGCGGGCGTTCGTCCCGTCCGACGCTGAGCTCGCGCACGCGCGGCGGGTGGTCGAGGCCATGGAGCAGGCCGAGGCGCAGGGCCAGGGCGCGGTGACCCTCGACGGCAAGATGATCGACTATGCCAATGTCCGGATGGCGCGCCGGATCATCGAGATGGGGTCGTAGCGGCGCATGTCTACAGTGCTGATCGTCGCGCCGGTATTCGCGCTGATCGCGGCCGGCTATGCCGCGGTGCTGTTTCGTTTCGTGTCCGAGACCGCGCACAAGGGCATCTCCGAATTCGCCTTCAGCATCGCGATTCCGGCGCTGCTGTTCCGCACCATCGTGGTGTCGGAATTCCCCGATGTCAGCCCCTACAGGATGTGGGGCGCCTATTACGGCGCGCTGGCGATGACCTGGCTCGCGGCGCTGGCGCTGTCGGCCCTGCTGCGCGCGCGGCGCGAGGACCGCGAGGACGGCGTCGTGTTCGCAATCGGCTCGGTCTACGGCAACATCGTGATGCTCGGCATTCCCCTGACGCTCTCGGCGCTGGGCAACGAGGCGGCGGGGCCGATGGCGCTGATCCTGTCGGTGAACACGCCGCTGCTCTGGCTCTGCGGCATCCTGCAAATGGAGCTTGTCAGCCGCAAGCAAGCCGGCTCGCCTCTGGCGGTGATCCGTCCCGTGCTCGCGGATCTCGCGCGCAATCCGCTGATGCTGGGGATCGGTTTTGGCGTGGTCTGGCGCTTTACGGGGCTCGGTCTCAATCCCGTCGTCGACAGGACCATCGAGCTGCTGGCGCAGGCGGGATCGCCGGCCGCGCTGATCGCGCTCGGCATCAATCTTTTTCGTTTCGAGGTCAAGGGCGAGATGTCGAGCGTCGTCGTGATGTGCGTGCTCAAGCTGATGGCGATGCCGGCGGCGGCGTTCGTGCTGGCCAAGCTGCTCGGTTTGCCGCCGATAGCAGCCGGCGTCATCGTGCTGTTCGCGGCGATGCCGACCGGCGCGAACGCCTACATCTTTGCGGCGCAATACAAGCGGTTGGTGAACCCGGTGTCGGGCGCGGTGGCGCTGGGGACGCTGCTGGCGGCGGTCACGTTGCCGGTGGTGGTGTGGGTGGTGGCGAGGTGAGGTGTCAGAGGCTTGGCGAGTGCGACGCACCACCTCCCAAATACAATCAGCGCAGGCCCAGGAACGAGAGCACCACACCAATCACGACGACGAGTCCGACCAGATAGATAATACCGTTCATGTCTTGGCTCCTCAGCGTTGTCACCCCTGCCGCAGGTACAAACACTCCAGGTCATGAAAAGGTTCGGCCTTGCTCGATGCCGATTTCTCCTGAAATGGGGGAACGAAAGCGACCGATCCTGCGTCGTGGCGTGCTGAGCCCTCGCCCCCATCCTGACTGCCGAAAGAGCTATTGAACACGCTGACCCGCGCGCCAGGCCATCTCCCAGAAGTCGGCCTCGAGTCGGGTGGCTTCCTTGAAGATCGCCATCAGCTCTGCCTCGCGCGCCGGCGTGGCGTAGAGATCGGCGAGATGCTCCATATGCGCCCGCGCCTTGGCGGCGACCTCCTGGTACGGCGCGCCGGCATATTCCGCGATCCAGACGCGGTAGGCGTTCGACGCGGCGTCCGCGAGGGGGAGCGAGGCGAGCCGCGTTGCGATCTCCGCATACCCGATCACGCAGGGGGCAAGCGCCACCTTGAGGGCCAGCAGGTCGCCGCGCATTCCCGCGTCGAGCACGTAGCGTGTATAGGCCAGCATCTCGGCAGCCGGAGGGGCCTGTTCAAGGTCGGTCGGCGACAGACCCCAATCGGCACAGAGCTTCACATGCAGGTTCATCTCGACATCAAGGATGGCCGAAAGGCCGACGGCTGCCTCACGCATGTCGGCAAGTCTGGGCGACTTGTAGACCGCGAGCGCGTAGGCGCGCGCAAACTCGATGAGGAACAGATAGTCCTGAACGAGGTAGTGACGAAACGCTGCTTCGGGGAGCGAGCCGTCTGCCAATCCGTTCGTGAAGGGATGCTCGGTATAAGCCCGCCACTCAACGGATGCTGCTGTCTTGAGACGCTCGAAGAAGCTCACGATGTTTTTCGCCTGGCTTGCTTGTCCATAAATGTCCTTGGTTCGCTACCGATAGCGCATTGCGGACCGGGGAGCTACGGTGACAGTGCGCCAAACTGGCTTTGAGCAGCGTTGCGGATGGGGCACTCTCTGCGACGAGAGGTTTTGTGCACTGTCACCGTAATCCGAGTGTCCGCTTTTCATGAAAGAACCCCCGACAAGTCTGCGGTCGAGGCATCCTCCTTAGCGCGGCAGGCAAGCGAGCCGCCGCTTGTCAGTTCGGCGTCGGCGGCGGCTCGCCCTTCGAAGCTATTGCTTCTTTTCACCGAGCCCCAGGTGGGCGGGGCAAAGCAATCCAATGGCCAAAGCCTCCAGCAAAGCACGCTGGCGCGGCTGCGGCACTGCCAAAAAGGCGAACTTATATCCAGATCGCAGCCGAGCGCCGTGCCCCTTCAGGTACTGCTCCGTGAAAGAGGATGCTGCATGGAGGTGATTGGCCAGACGCTGCCGCAAACCATTCGTGCCTCGATATGTCCGACCCACGTGCAAGACCTTCCCGCTCGGCGAATAGATCACATAGACACCCTGCTCATTTGGAGCTTCAAGTCGCATCCCGACCTTTGGGAAGGCCTTCGGCTTTGTCTTCTTTAGTTCAGTGAACAGAGAGCGGACGCTGCCAGCGTCTTTGGTAGCCATGCTGCACCTTGTCATCTTACATCGTTCGGCTCGCTGGATGCCTTTGCTATACCAGCTCGACATACCCTTGCTTGATCGCGTTCATGAGCGTCACGGGATGGCCCTTGCTGGTAAGGTAATCGCCGACTGCCCCATTTCGCTTCGCATTCTTCAAGAGCCAGTCCCACCGTGCTCTCACTGCGGTGCCAGCCTTCTTCGGATTGCCCGTCTTCATGACGCGAAGCCTCCTGCGCCTCAAATTGTTAAATGCCTGCGCCATCGCCTCAACATCGGGGTCCAGTTTTGCCATTGCTTTATCTCCTAGGGAGGAAGGCTCGGAAATAGCACCCGGTAATTGGAGCCAAGTGAAAGCGCTTTCTAAAATTGTACGCAGCCTAGGCCGCAGCCTCCGGTGACTCGACTCTTCGTTCTTGTTATGTTCCAATTTGCTCATGACCAAGCAGCGCATGGCAGGCTGGCGAATGCCCTCAATCAAGCAGATGGAAAAGATGGCGGCAGACGCCGCGCGTCGGGGCGCCGCCGCACCTGACCCGGCTCCAGCCGCTCCGACGCCGGACGAGCTATGGACGAGCCTGCTGACCGATCCGCGCGCGGCCGGCAAGCCCAAGCAGCCGATCCAGCAATGCCGCCTCGCCGACATTCAGCAGCATGTGCTTCGCGTCGAGTGCCGGCGCTGCTCTCGGACCGTCGAGATGCAGAAGCTCGATGCCGTCCGCTTCTATGGAGCAGACGCGATCTGGAAGAATGTTGGCCAGCGCTTGCTGGATCAGACCTGCACCAATCGCACCGGCCGACATGAGGAAGACGGCTGCTGGCCGAACTGGAGTACCTAAAGCGGCACATCCTCGAAATGAGGCTGCCACGGAAGAATAAAATCTTTGACAAAGTTATGCTGCGGCCTTGGATATTTCCGCGCCATCGTTCTCAGGACATGCTCGACGGCCTGCTCGGAAAGCATCATGCGCGCTTCGCTAAAAGCTGTGACGTCGTCCGGCTCAAAATGGTTTCTTGTATTTTGGATGTGCAGCCTATTCCTGATCTTACGCAGGTCATCAAGCGCTTCATAAAAGCCACTATCACCTTGGTCGAAGAGATCATGCTTCTTCGCGCTCGCGATGTATCTTTCAAGTTCGTCGATCTTCTTTCCGCGAATATACTCGATCACTGTTGCCTGAATATTTGCGACACCCTCGCTCGTGAAGGTTTTTACGCGCAGATGAAGATCGTAAAGCACGGCCTCGATAATTGAGACATTCATCACAGTGATCGGCTTTTGCAGATGGCGCTTCTGCAATGGATTGCCTGCCGCGCGAAGATCGTAAAGCGTCTTCAAGATGGCGAGATTGAAGCAAATATTATCGCCGAGCTTGAAGTTGCCCATGAAACTGCTTTTGATCGTGACCATGGCGACCCCGCTCAGAAGGTCCGAACCCCAACGGCTCTCAGTTCGGCCAAGTCGCTTGGGCTGGCATCATCCGGAGCAATCACACGGAAGATGACGCCCGGAACGGTCTTCTTAAATTCGGCCATGAAGTTCTGCACCTCAGCCCAGTCGCTCAAAAGATAATGCTCTTCGGCCTTTGTTGAAGTCGGCGTGTACCATTCGACGTACCATTTCGAGGCGACGGATTTTTCGGCCAATGACACCATTACATCCACCCACGATTTGAGTGCTTCGAAGCTCTTCCGAGAGAGCCCCTGTGGGATTTCTCGCGAGGCCCCTTTAGTCGCGCGATCAAACAAATGGCGCGACTCCGCACATCGGCGACCTCCGCTATAGCCTCCGCTAAGAGAAATTCGACGATCTGCTGTTTTCGGATAAGATATTATAATCACTGGTACAGTTGGGTGGGCTCGAACCACCGACCTCCTGTTCCACAGACAGGCGCTCTAACCAACTGAGCTACAACTGCATCCTTGCGAGCCGCGCCTCTGGGCGCCTGAAAGGGCCGTGACCTAAGGGGGGCTGGACGGGGCGGAAACTAGGTGCAATGGCCGTTTTTGGCAAGGCCGCAAACGGACGAAAAACCGGGGTAAATCACCCTCAGCACAATGAAATCGGGCTTGATGGCGACCGTAGCGAGGTTGCGCTCCCCTCGCCCGCGTGGTGGCGACACTCCCCGTGATGAGAGAGCCCTCTCCCGCAAGCGGGAGAGGTGAAGAAAAACCCGGGCTTTCGGCCCGGGTTTCTTAATTCAGACGTCCCAACCAGATCAGGCGGCGGGGGGCGTGTAGAGCTTCGCGGCGGAGGCCTTGATCGGCTCGGCGGCGGCAGTGGCCGCGCGCTGGGTGATCTCGGCGAGCTCCCGGGCCTGGGCCTGGAAGGTCTCGAGCTGCGCCTTGGAATGGTTGGTCCACAGCGCGAACGCATCCTGCGGCGCCTTCACGCTGAACAGCTCCTGGGTGAAGTCGAGATGGGCCTTGGTGTTGGCCTTCGCGAACTCCATAAGCTTGGCGGTGTATTCGCTGACGCCCTTGTGGGCGGACGCGAACACGGCCTCGACGGTGCCGTTGTGGGTTTCGGCGGCGTCCTTGAACTTGGCATAGCTCTCGCGGGCCTGCGACACGCCCTTTTCGGCGAACGCACGCATCTGCTCCGGAACTTCGAACGGAATGACGGAGGCGGAGAATGGATCAGTCGTACCTGTCATTGGGTATCCCTCACACTAAATGGAAAAACGGAGTGAGCCTTTTCGGCCGCGCCCGCCGGCCAATTGGGTGACGGAAGCGAAGACTGGAAACATAAAACGAATGATGGCTCGCCCAGCGCGAGGACCATGCCTGCCTAAAATGTCAACATTGTGCAGCGCAACGGGTTTTGGGGTGCATTGCGCAAATTTAATCGCGGCGAGGATGAGGTTCCCAGGCTAGGGAACCGGTGGTTGAGGTAACGGGGTGGCCCCTGAGCACCCGCCTTGGCCTGGAGACAACCGCTGCGCGGATTGGCTGGGCGGCATAGGTGCTGCCCGACGCGGCATCTGAAGGATGGGGATGCGACCGGCCTACGGCTTGCGGGCCCCGCTACATTAAGGTTATCGCGGCTTTAGGCCTTGCCGCCTAGGCTTGGGACGTGGACCTGCCCGCGGCTGCGGGCGATACTAACCCTTTCTTAAGGCTGCCATTACGGCAGCCTGATGCGCACAAGTGGGACGCGAAGCCGGTCGAATGACGAGTTCGGATTTCCAGTTGCGAGGCGTGGGCGATCCCCGGCTGGCCGTGCACGCGACCTCGCCGCTGCCCGCCTGGCTCTGGTCGATCGACGGCACGCGCGTGCTCTGGGCCAATCCGGTCGGCGCAAGGCTGTTCGGCGCGGCCCATGCCACGGCGCTGGCGGAGAAGACCTTCGGGCCCACCGACAGCCACCGCCGCCAGATCATCCGGCTTGCCGGCCGGCTGCCTCCAAACGGCGCAATCCGGCTCGAACGGCTGCGCGGCTTCGGGGCGCGGCTCGGCACGCTGATGACCTGCGCCTGTGCCCGGCTCGACTTCGCCGATGGCGGCCAATTCTTCCAAGGATCTGCCGTGCTCGTCACCGCGATGGACCCGGGCTTGCGCACCATGCCGCTGGTCGAACGCCTGCTTCGTCTGGTCGACGGCGCCAAGACGCCGATGGCGGCGTTCGCGCCCGACGGCCTGTTCGTCGGCGCCAGCGAAACCGCCCGCACCCTGCTCGGCTTCCGCGATCTCAGCGAGGGCGGACTCGAACAGGCGCGCAGCGATGCGCTTCGCCAGGGCCGCGCCGAGACGCCGATCGGCATCGGCCAGATGGTGCTGCAGCGGGTCGGCAGCGGAGCCGATGTCGGCCTGGTCGCGCTGATCGAGCCTGCCGTGCAGCAGGCGGCGGCTGCGACTGACGAGGTTAAAGCCGAGGCCGCTGAAGAGGTCGCGCGCGAAGACATCGCTCAGCCTGAGGCTACGCCGGCCCCTGCTCCAGCCGCCGTGCCCGAGCATGCGCAAGCCGCGCCGTCGCACGAGGCGCCATCCGAGATCGCGCTGTTCGACGCCTTTGCCGAGCCGGTCGACGCGCCGGAAGCAACGATCGCGCACGAACCGCCCGCGCACGAGCCGGTGACGGAGATCGTGACGATCCAGCAAACCGTCGAGGAAGCGGCCGAAGCCGCGCCAGAAACTCCGGTTGAAAACTCGGCCGAAGCCATGGTGTCGCCGCAGGCCGCGCCGACCGTAACAGGCATGGTCGAGCCGCCGTCGGGCCACGAAGAGCCGCCCGCACCGCGTCAGCATCCGCTGCGCTTCCTCTGGAAGGTGGATGCAGAGGGCCGCTTTGTGCTTCTGTCAGACGAGTTCATCCACCTGATCGGTCCGCGCACGGCCGCCGGCTTCGGCCGCCCCTGGCGCGAGATCACCGATGCATTCGCGCTCGACCCTGAAAGCCGTGTGGCGCACGCGCTTGCCAGCAAGGATACCTGGGCCGGGATCACCGTGAACTGGCCAGCCGACGGCGGCGAGCATCTGCCGGTCGAGCTTGCCGGGCTTCCGGTTTATGATGGCGAGCGCAATTTCGTGGGCTTCAGGGGTTTTGGCGTCTGCCGCGATCTCGACGGCCTCAACCGGCTCGACGCGCTCAGGCGTTTTGAGTTGTTGGCCGAACCGGCGGCGCCGCAAAGCCTGTATGTGGTCGAGCCGGAGCCTGAACCCGAGCCCCAGCCAGTGCTGGAGGCGCCGCCGCCTCCGCCGATCGAGCCGCCCGCACCTGAGCCTGAGCCTGAGCCCGCACCTGAGCCTGAAGCCGAACTGCCCGAACCCACAACCGACGCGAATTCACATCCAACCAATCCGGAAACGCCAGTGGAAACGCCTCCCAATGTCCTGCCGTTCCGCGCGCCCGGCGACACGCGATCGCCGACGCTGACGCCGGTCGAGAACAGCGCGTTCAACGAGCTCGCCCGGCAATTGTCCGAGCGCCTCGAACGCGACAAGGAAACCATCGCGGCATCGTCCGAACCGCCGGATGCCGAGATCACGCCTGAGGCGCCGACGCCGGAGCCTGAGACGCCGCACGCGCCGGCCGAATGGCTGAGCGAGCCCGCGCCGCCCGCACACGGCCACAGCATGCGCGACCGCGCGCTGCTCGACCTGCTGCCGACGGGCATCCTGATCTACCGGCTCGACCGCCTGCTCTACGCCAACCCCGCGTTTCTCGCGCGCATGGGCTATGCCAGCCTGAGCGCACTGGAGAATGCCGGCGGGCTGGACGCGCTCTATGTCGAGCCGGGCGTGTCCGCGGCCAGCAGCACGTCGCAAGCAGGCACGCCTGTCACGATCAGCGCGACGCTCGCCAATGGCGAAGCGCCGCTGCCGACCACCGAGGCGCATCTGCACGCGATCGACTGGGACGGCGAGAGCGCGCATGCGCTGATCTGCGCGCTGCCGCAGGCAGCACCCGCTGCTCCCGTCATCGCCGAGACCGTCGTCGCCGAGACTATTGTCCCGGAGACCATTGTCCCCGAGACCTTCCCCACCGCGCCCGAGCCCGACGCCGGCGAGGCGGCCGCGGAAGATCTCGCTGCGATCCTCGACACCACGGCCGAGGGCATCGTCATGTTCGATGCCGAAGGCAACATCCACGCCTGCAACCGCAGCGCCGAGGCGCTGTTCGGCTATGATGGCGAGACGCTGATGCAGCAGAATCTGGTGACGCTGTTCGCGCCGGAGAGCCAGCATGTCGTCATCGACTATCTGGAAAACCTCAAGAGCCAGGACATCGCGAGCCTGCTCGACCACGGCCGTGAGGTGCTGGGGCGCGAGAAGAAGGGCGGCGTCATTCCGCTCGCCATGATCATGGGCCGCACCAGGCCCGACGGCCCGAACTTCTTCGCCGTGTTCCGCGACCTCTCGCACAGCAAGCAGGGCGAGAGCGAGTTGACGCAGGCGCGACGCCTCGTCGAAGGCACGGCGAACGCCAAGGCCGACATGCTGGCGCGGATCAGCCACGAGATCCGCACGCCGCTCAACGCCATCATCGGCTTCTCGGAGGTGATGATCTCGGAGCGCTTCGGCACGCTCGGCAACGAGCGCTACGGCGAGTACATGAAGGACATCCGCGCCTCCGGCGAGCGCGTCATCGCCATCATCGACGACCTGCTCGAGCTGTCGCGGATCGAGACCGGCAAGCTCGACCTCAACTTCGCCAACCTCAACCTCAACGATCTCGTCGAGGCCTGCGTGGTGGTGATGCAGCCGCAGGCCAATCGCGAGCGCATCATCATCCGCACCTCGCTCGGCCATGCGCTGCCGCAGGTGAGCGCGGATGCGCGCGCTATGCGGCAGATCACCATGAACCTGATCTCGAACTCGATCCGGCTCGCCAGCGCCGGCGGCCAGGTCATCGTCTCCACCGCGCTCACCGACCGCGGCGAGGTCGCACTTCGCATCCGCGACACCGGCCACGGCCTCAGCGAGCGCGAAGTCGCCGCCGCGATGGAGCCGTTCCGCACCCCACCGCCCGGCGACGCCGAGGACAATTCGGCGCTGAGCCTGTCGCTGACCAAGGCCCTGGTCGAAGCCAACCGCGCCCGCTTCAACATCAAGAGCGCGGCGAACTCCGGCTCGCTGATCGAGGTGGTGTTCGCACCGGCGCTGGCGCAGGCTTAAGCGGCGAACGCGATTTCCTGCCCGCGGTGCACGCCCGCGGCCGCGCTGCGGCCTCGTGCCGGGCGGCTTCGGCCGAGCCGCGCCCGACGAAGGGCGCCACCTCACTGCAACTTCTTCCCGGGCGGAACTGAAGCCCCTTGTTGCGGCTTGAAGCCGGGACCCAGCGTTTCTCCTGCTGATCAGTTCGACACTGCAGCTCCCGCGCCCCAGTGATCTCAAATGGCCGAACGAGCGAAATCCGTGGCACCGAAGCAGCGTTCGCCCAAGCGGAGCGACGCCGTGCGGAGCGAAGGCGGCCCGAACACGACCGAGCGAAAGCCGCTGCCCACGGGCGCGGGCGCACGCATGAACGCACGGGTCGTGCTTGCCCTCGCGCTCGTCGTACTGGCGTTGTGGACGGCGGCGGGATTTCTCCCCGCATTGATCTGGGCCGCGATTCTCGCAACCAGCCTGTGGCCGCTCTACACCAAGTTTGCGACACGCGTGAGCTCCGGCCGGTCCAGCCTGGCCCCGCTGGTCTTCACGCTCGTCGTCGCCCTCATCCTGTTTACGCCGATGTCGCTTGCCGTCTATCAGATCGCGCAACAAGGCGATCTGCTCGTGGGCTGGATGAAACAGGCCGGAGAGAGCGGGATCGAAGTGCCCGATTGGCTCGCGCGGCTTCCGATCGCCGCAGGGAGCATGGAGCAGTGGTGGCGCAGCAATCTTTCCGATCCCAAAGCCGCGACCGCATGGCTGAAAAGCGTCAATGCAGACAACGCATCGGAACTGTTTCGAACGTTCGGCGGACAGCTGCTTCACCGCCTGTTTCTTCTGTTCTTTTCGCTGGTGGCCTTGTTCGTCCTGCTGCGCAACGGCCGGCCGATCTCGGGCCGCGTGCTGGAAACCTGCGATCGACTTTTCGGTGAGGCGGGAGAGGGTCTCGCGGAGCAAATGGTCGATGCGATCCGCGGCACGGTGAACGGCACGGTGCTGGTCGCCGCGGGCGAGGGATTATTGATCGGCGTGGCCTATTTCGTCGCGGGCGTGCCGCATGCCATCGTATTCACGATCTTGACCACGGCCTTCGCCATGCTTCCGTTCGGCGCCTGGCTGGCCTTCACCGCCGCGGCGCTGGTCCTGATCTCCGGCGGAGGCAGCGGCTTCGCAGCCGCGGGCGTCTTCTTCTGGGGCGCGATCGTCATGTTGGCCGGCGATCATTTCGTATGGCCGACCCTGGTCGGCGACTCGGCGCGGCTACCGTTTCTGTTCGCATTCGTCGGGATCTTTGGAGGCCTGGCTGCCTTCGGCCTCCTGGGCTTGTTTTTAGGCCCGGTGATCATGTCAGCCTTGCTGGTGGTCTGGCGCGAATGGGTGTTCCGACCTGTCGCAACCGAGAAGAACGGTTGAGTTGCCGCGGGCGTAACCCCAAGCACGCCAGAAAGCAAAAGGCACGGCGTTTGCGGCGCCGTGCCCTTCGCATTCAATGAGGCGATCGCCTCAGCTGTAGATCTCGAACAGTCCCGCGCCGCCCTGGCCGCCGCCGATGCACATCGTCACGACGCCCCACTTGGCCTTGCGGCGCTTGCCTTCTTGGAGGATGTGGCCGGTGAGACGCGCCCCGGTCATGCCGAAGGGATGGCCGATCGCGATCGAGCCGCCGTTGACGTTGTACTTGGCGGGATCGATGCCGAGCTTGTCGCGCGAATAGAGACACTGGCTGGCGAAGGCTTCGTTGAGCTCCCACAGATCGATGTCGTCGATCTTCAGGCCGTGACGCTTCAACAGCTTCGGCACGGCAAAGATCGGGCCGATGCCCATCTCGTCCGGCTCGCAACCCGCCGCCGCCCAGGCGACGAACCGGCCCATGGGATTGAGGCCGCGCTTCTCCGCGTCCTTGGCTTCCATCAGCACCACGGCCGCGGCACCGTCCGACAATTGGCTGGCGTTGCCCGCCGTGACGAACTTGCCGGGGCCCCTGACGGGCTCGAGCTTGGCGAGACCTTCCAGCGTGGTCTCGGGCCGGTTGCACTCGTCGCGGTCGACGACGTAGTCGACGATCGACTCGGCCTTGGTCGCCTTGTCGACCACTTTCATCTTGGTCTTCATCGGGACGATCTCGTCCTTGAACTTGCCCGCCTGCTGCGCGGCGGCCATGCGGCGCTGCGACTCCAGCGAATATTCGTCCTGATATTCACGGCTGAGATTGTAGCGCTCGGCGACGATATCGGCGGTGTCGATCATCGCCATGAAGATCGCCGGCGCCGTCTTGAGCAGCTCGGGATCGATCGATTCTTTCGGAGTGCCGCCGCCCGGCATCGAGATGCTCTCGACCCCGCCTGCGACGATGCAGTCGGAACCGTCCGAGCGGATCGAGTTGGCGGCCATCGCAATGGTCTGGAGACCGGACGAGCAGAACCGGTTCACCGAGACGCCCCCGGTCGATTTCGGCATTCCCGCCAGCAGCGCGGCCTGGCGGCCGATGTTCGGTGCGCCATGAGCGCAATTGCCGAGATAGCAATCCTCGACATAGTCCTTCTCGACGCCGGCGCGGTCGACCGCGTGGTGAATGGCGTGGGCCGCGAGCGACATCGGCGGGGTGATGTTGAACCCGCCGCGGCCGGATTTCGCGAGGCCCGTGCGTGCATAGGAAACGATGACGGCTTCACGCATTGTTTTCTCCCTTTTCGAACGATTTTAAACGGAGCGTCGGTCGACGTCTTCTCGGCGCCATTGGTACACAAAGTGCAGCGGTCGCGGGAGAAATAAAAACGCCGCCCTCGCGAGAGGGCGGCGTTGTTCCGCGGGTCGGAATATGTCGGCGTGTCAGAACGTCAGCGCCTTGACCTGCTTGACCTGCGGCAGGGCCTGCACCTTGGCGAGCAGATCGGCCGGCACCGCCCCGTCGACCTCGATCAGCGCGATGGCATCGGAGCCCGGCGCGACGCGGCCGAGATGGAAGGTCGCGATGTTGATCTTGGCATCGCCGAGCAGGCTCGCGAACTTGCCGATGAAGCCCGGCTTGTCTTCGTTGGTCACGTAGATCATCGACTTGCCAAATTCAGCATCGACGCGGATGCCCTTGATGTCGACCAGGCGCGGCTTGCCGTCGGCATAGACCGTGCCCGAAACCGACCGCTCCTGCCGCTCGGTGGTGACGGTGACGGTGATCAGGCTTTCATAGTCGCTCTGGGCGGCGCGCACGATCTCGTCCACCACCATGCCGCGCTCCTTGGCGACGACGGGCGCGGAGACGACGTTGACCTCGCCCAGCATCGGCCGCAGCAGGCCGGACAGCACGGCGGAGGTGATCGCCTTGATCTTCATCTCGGCGACGTGGCCCTCATAGGTGATCTCGACCTTGAGGATGCCGCTCTCGGTGAGCTGTCCCGCGAACGAGCCGAGCTTTTCGGCGAGCGCGATGAACGGCTTCAGCTTCGGCGCCTCTTCCGCCGTGATCGAGGGGAAGTTGACGGCATTCGAGATCGCGCCGGTGAGCAGGTAATCCGACATCTGCTCGGCGACCTGAAGCGCGACGTTCTCCTGCGCTTCCGTGGTGGACGCGCCGAGATGCGGCGTGCAGATCACGTTGGGATGGCCGAACAGCACGTTCGCGGTGGCGGGCTCCTCGACAAAGACGTCGAAGGCGGCGCCTGCGATGTGCTTGGAATTCAAGGCGTCGACCACGGCCTGCTCGTCGACGAGGCCGCCGCGGGCGCAGTTGATCAGGCGCACGCCCTTCTTCATCTTGGCGATCGCGGCTGCGTCGATGATGTTCTTGGTCTTCTCGGTCAGCGGAGTGTGCAGCGTGATGAAGTCGGCGCGCTTGAAGAGGTCGTCGAGCTCGACCTTCTCGACGCCGATGTCCCTGGCGCGCTCCGGCGACAGGAACGGATCGAACGCGATCACCTTCATGCGCAGGCCGAGCGCGCGGTCGGCGACGATCGAGCCGATGTTGCCGCAGCCGACGACGCCGAGCACCTTGCCGGTGATCTCGACGCCCATGAAGCGGTTCTTCTCCCACTTGCCGGCCTGGGTCGAAGCGTCCGCCTGCGGAATCTCGCGCGCCAGCGCCAGCATCAGGGTGATGGCGTGCTCGGCGGTCGTGATCGAATTGCCGAACGGTGTGTTCATCACGATGATGCCCTTGGCCGTGGCGGCGGGAATCTCGACGTTGTCGACGCCGATGCCGGCGCGGCCGATCACCTTGAGATTGGTCGCCTTCTCGAGGATCTTCGCGGTCGCCTTGGTCGCCGAGCGGATCGCGAGGCCGTCGTAATTGCCGATGATCTCGGCGAGCTTGTCCTTGTCCTTGCCGAGATTGGGCTGAAAGTCGACCTCGACGCCGCGGTCTTTGAAGATCTGCACGGCGGCCGGAGAGAGCGCGTCGGAAATGAGAACTTTGGGTTTGGTCATGGGAATGATCCCTGATGGTCGATAAATCTGAGACCGTCATCCGCGGCTTGACCCGCAGAACCATTCTCTTCGATGGATGGCCGGGTCAAGCCCGGCCATGACGAGATGAGATACGCGACGAGCGAAGCCTGCTTACGCCGCCTTGGCGAGCGTGGCCTTGGTCTCGGCGAAGGCCCAGTCGATCCACTGTGTCAGCAGCGCGACATCGCTGGCCTCGACGGTGGCGCCGCACCAGATGCGCAGGCCGGCGGGCGCATCGCGGTAGTAGGCGAAGTCGTAGCCCGCGCCTTCCTTCTCGACCAGCGCCACCAGCTTCTTGGAGAAGTCGGCCTGCGCGTCCTCGGAGAGCGAGGTGATCGCGGGATCGGTGAACTTCAGGCACACCGAAGTGTTGGAGCGGATCGCGGCGTCCTTGGCGAGGAAGTCGATCCAGGGCGTCTTCGCCTTCCAGTCGGCGAGCACCTTGGTGTTGGCGTCGGCGCGCGCGATCAGCGCCTTCAGGCCACCGATCGACTTGGCCCAGTTCAGCGCGTCGAGATAATCCTCGACGCAGAGCATCGACGGCGTGTTGATGGTCTCGCCGACGAAAATGCCTTCGTTGATCTTGCCGCCCTTGGTCATGCGGAAAATCTTCGGCAGCGGCCAAGCCGGCTTGTAGGTTTCGAGCCGCTCCACGGCGCGGGGCGACAGGATCAGCATGCCGTGCGCGGCTTCGCCGCCGAGCGCCTTCTGCCAGGAGAAGGTGACGACGTCGAGCTTGGCCCAGTCGAGCGGTTGCGCGAACGCGGCCGAGGTGGCGTCGCAGATGGTCAGGCCTTCGCGAGTGGCGCTGATCCAGTCGGCGTTAGGCACGCGCACGCCCGAGGTGGTGCCGTTCCAGGTGAAGACGACGTCGGACTTCGGATCGACCTTGGAGAGGTCGGGGATCTCACCGTAAGCCGCGTTGAGCTTGGTGACGTCCTTGAGCTTCAATTCCTTGACGATGTCGCTGACCCAGCCCTCGCCGAAGGATTCCCAGGCGAGCGTGGTGACGGGCCGCGCCCCCAGCATCGACCACAGCGCCATCTCGACAGCGCCGGTATCGGAGGCCGGCACGATGCCGATGCGATAATCGGCGGGCACTTCGAGCACCTCGCGCGTCAAATCGATCGCGAGCTTGAGCTTGGTCTTGCCGACCTTCGCGCGATGCGAACGGCCGAGCGCTGCGTCCTTGAGATTTTGGGCATTCCATCCGGGGCGCTTGGCGCAGGGACCGGAGGAAAAATGCGGCACGTTCGGCCGCGAAGCGGGCTTCGCTACAGTCATCGTCTACCCTTCCAGATAGTAAGCCTCCCGTTGGGGGGAGGTGTCCCGCCGCGGCAGATACGGGAATCGGGAAGACCAGTCAAGGAAGTTCCGGAGCCTCACGCGCGAGTGATGGCGCCTCCGGTGTGATTTTGGGGGATTCGACCACGGCCAGCGCGTTCAGCAAGTCCGTGGCATCGTTGATCAATTGCGCGGCGCGGCGGCGGCTGCCTACTTTCAAAATGCATTTGTCATTGGCCTGCACGACGTAGTCGTTGCCGACCTTGATCATCGAATAGCTTGTCATCGAAATCCCCGAACCGATCGAGCCCGGTTTCAGACGCTCGCGTAGCACCGTTCGTTCCTGGTTCCATGTGAACGTCGAACGGGTAGTTTATCAGCTCTTAACATGAACGTATGCGCGATCCGATTTCGCTGATCGCGCAAGGCTCATGGCGCGCTGCGTCAAAAGCGGACAGTCATGCCGACGTGACTCGCGGTGAACCCAAGCCGCTTGTAGAAGCGCTGCGCATCTGTTCGCGTCTGATGTGTGAGCAGTTCGACCAGATTGCAGCCGCGCGCTTTCGCTTCCGTCACCGCCCATTGCACCAATTGCTCGCCGATGCCGCGGCTGCGGCAATCGGAAGCAACGCGGACGTCTTCGAGCAGACCCCGCCGGCCGCCTTGCGAGCTGAGACCCGGCAGGATCGCGAGCTGCAGGCAGCCGACCACCCTGCCCTCGCTCTCCGCAACCACGAGCTGGATATTTTGATCGCGCTCGACCCGCGCGAATGCCTCGTAATAGGACGCAGGCAACGGGTCTTCTACGCGCTCGCGTGCGCGCCCGAGATGATCGTCGGCGAGCATCGCCACGATCGCAGCAACGTCCTCGCGGCGCGCGGGACGAATGGAGACGGATTCGGCGTTCATGAAGTTACTCCTGCCTCAGCGCGCCTTAGCGCACCTTGGGAAGCCCGAGAAAGGTCTCAGCTTCGGCGATCCAGCGGCGGACGGCGGCAAAGCGGCCGAGATCGAAGCCGCCTTCATGCGCAACGCGGGTATAGGCGAGCAGTGACACCTCGGCGAGCGAGACGGCATCGCCGGCGAGGAAACGGCTGCCGGCGAGATGCTGCTCCATGCGGTCAAGCGCCGCATAGCCGCGCTTGACCTTTTCAGGATCGAGCTCGGAGGCGTCCTTGCCGAGATAGACGAGCTGGAAGCGGCACACCGCGATGTAGGGCTCGTGGCTGTATTGTTCCCAGAACAGCCATTCGTCCATCTTGGCGGCGGTGAAAGCATCGCGCGGAATGAGCACGCTGTCGCGCGCGAGATAGCGGATGATGGCATTGGATTGCGCCAGCGTGCGGCCGTCGTCGAAAGCGACGGTGGGCACCTGGCCGGCACCATTCATCTCGAGGAATTGCGCCGTGCGGCTTTCGCCCTTGCGAGTGTCGATCTCGATCCACTGGTAGGGCAGCGCGAGCTTGTCGCAGACCCACTTCACCTTCAGACAATTGCCGGAATTGGTATCGCCGTAGATCCGCATCGCTGCCCCCCGCGCATTCGGCGACAGAGCATCAGGACGGAGGCGGCCTGTCAATCGGCGCCGCGCGCCGGCGCGTCAGAACTTGTAGCCGAGACCGGCGCGAACGGTGTTGATGCTGGTGTCGACCGCCGAGCTGAAGCGGATGTATTCGTATTCACCGCGGAAGAACAGGCCACCAACCAGATTGACGTCGACGCCAAGACCGGCGGTGTAGCCGTAGATCAAATGGTTATGCTGGGCATCCGTCGAGCTCAGCAGCGCGAGTGGAGTATAGGTGCCGAGTTGGGTCGCGCTGATGCGGTCCTGCGCACTGACCGTGCGGATGATGTCGGCATTCCCAAGTGCGAGACCCGCGAACATGTAGGGCAGAAAGCATCCCCAGGCGTAAGCTGCGCGGCCGCGGAATGTCGCCATGTCGCTGATGTTGATCGATGACGTGGAGATCGCCGTGACGTCGTGAAAATTGCCGTCGGACAGGGCGACGGGGCTCACGCGCCGCTCCGACGCTGACGCCGTTCCACCAAACTTGCCGTGCAGGTAGCTGAATTCAAGGCCGAGTACGACATCGTCCCACTGGCCATTGTAGCCGACGAAAGCGCCGTAGCCGCTGGTACGCTGCGAAGCCTTGCCAAGTCCGAGGTTCCACTGCGATACACCCATCGAACTTTCGATCAAGGTATCGGCCAGCAACGCCGCCATCATGTTGCGGGTCGAGCCGTTGAAGTTCTCGTCCGACGAGCCATAGCCGCCCTGGGCGCCGATATAGCTGCCCTGCCAGTTGACGTTGGACTTGCTCAAGCCGTCGGTGAAGCCACCGCGCAGGATGGGAAGATCGGAAAGATCGGCCGCATGCGCCGCAGAGACCGTCCCCAACATCGCCGCCGCCAACAAAAGCCTACGCATCGAACGCTCCATCGAACTCGATCTTTCAGCCCTGATCATGGCTCGTTAACCTTAACCAATGGTTGCGTCGCAGCCTTTCGTCGCCGCTCGCCATGAAAAATACGCAAAGCGAAACGGCGCGGGATGATCCCGCGCCGTTAAGAAGTCCTAAGCGATGAGGCTGTCGATCAGCCCTTGGTGACGAGCGGCGGCATGTAGGCCGGCGGGCTGTTGAGATCCCAGCGCACGCCGAGCTTGACGTCGTGCGAGGTGAGCTCCTTGATCTTGATCGTTGACGGACCCGAGGCGCTGTTGTCGAACAAGCGATAGTTGCCGGGCGCCGCGTCGCCGAGGTTCATGTAGCTGTAGGCCAGTTCGACGGTGAACCCGGGATTGACCTTGTAGGCGAGACCGGCGTGGGCGGCCCAGGCGAGGTTCCACTTTCCGTTGTCGGCGAAGTAAGCGACGCTGTTGTTGAGCCCTGGGCTGTACGACACGCCGTCGTCGCGGAAGCCGCTGATCTTGTTGTAGGAGCCGCCGACACCGGCGCCGATGAACGGGGTGATGCACCACCAGGTGCCGAGATCGACATAGGCATTCGCCATGACGACCCACTCGGATTTGCTGCCGCTGTAATTGTTGACGCCGACGAAGCCGGGTCCAATGACGTTGTCGCTGCCGTGCAGATTGGCCCTGCCCCGGTACTGGCCGATCACGTCGCCACGGAACCAGTTGTTGAAGCGGTAGCCGACGCCGAGATCGAACAGCGTCGCCGAATCGAAGCCGAGTCCCTCCGTCGTCTTCGTAAACCCAGGCGCTACGGCGCCCTCGATGCTCTTGGCGCGCTGGTTGGTCATGCCGACGTCGCCGCGCAGATACCAGCCGCCGAAGTCGGCGGGCGGAGCCGGGGGCGCGTACATCGGAGGGGGCGCCGCGATCGGCATGTCGGCGGCGAACGCCATCGAGGAGATCAGGGTTGCCGCACCCGCGGCAAGGAGAGACTTAACGCTACGCATTGGCTTCGTCCTTTTGGCCGGTGAGGCAATACGGCGCCTCACGTTCTGGAAACTCACGGCCCGGACGATGCCAGCAAATGTTTAAGCGCCACTTAACCCTAATTTTTAAGCTTGATTTTTTCTAACCGTTCACGCGCATGCGGGGCGAGCGTTGCAAAAATGCAGCGCAAATGCGACGCCGTCGCCGCATGTCCTAACGATGTATGAAGCCGCGCTGCAGCAAGACAGGATATGTTAACGCGCGTGCCGCGGTAGCTTGGGCAGGAACACCGCAAGCAGGCCGATCGCCGGCAGATAGGCGCAGACCTGGTAGACGAACGCGATCGAGGTGTGGTCGGCAAGCTTGCCCAGCACGGCGGCGCCCAAGCCGCCGATGCCGAACGCGACACCGAAGAACACGCCGGAGATCATGCCGAAGCGATGCGGAACCAGCTCCTGCGCGAACACGATGATCGACGACGTCGTCGAGGAGATGATCAGGCCGATGATCACGGACAGCACCGCGCTCGCATAGAGCCCGGCATAGGGCAGCGCCAGCGTGAACGGCAGCGCTCCCAGGATCGAGATCCAGATCACGATCTTGCGGCCGAAGCGATCGCCCAGGGGACCACCGAGAAAAGCCCCGACCGCATTCGCCGCGAGGAAAATGAAGAGATACATCTGCGCGGCTTGCGTCGACACGCCGAACCGGTCGATCAGATAGAAGATGTAGTAGCTCGACAGGCTCGAGACGTAGAGCTGTTTCGAGAACAGCAGCGCGACCAGCACGAGGAGCGCAACGACGACGCGACGCGAGCTCGGCGCGTCGGGATGGGCTTGAGCCACCGCGGTCTTCTTCGCCTTGATCTGCGGTTCGTACCAGCGGCCGATGCGCCAGAGGATGAGGATCGCGAGGAAGGCGATCGAGGAGAACCAGGCGATGCTGCCCTGCCCGAACGGCACGACGATGAGCGCGGCCAGCACCGGTCCCATCGAGGTGCCAAAACTGCCGCCGAGCTGGAACACCGACTGCGCAAAACCGTAGCGGCCGCCGGAGGCCAGCCGCGCGATGCGCGCCGACTCCGGATGAAACACCGCCGAGCCGAGACCGACCAGCGCGGCGGCGACGAGGATGACGAGATATTGGTGGGCGGCACTGAGCAGCAAAAGACCAAAGAAGGTCGAGGCCATGCCGATCGACAGCGAATAAGGCTGCGCCTTCTTGTCGGTGTAGTGGCCGACCACCGGCTGGAGCAGCGAGGCCGTGAACTGGAAGGCCAGCGTGATCATGCCGATCTGCGCGAAGTCGAGCGCGTAGGTGTCCTTCAGGATCGGATACACCGAGGCGATCAGCGACTGCATGGTGTCGTTGAGGAAGTGCGAGAAGCTGATGCCGGCCAGCACGACATAGGCCGGCCCTGCGGCCTTGGCTGCTTGTGCCACGTCGCTGACGATGACGGGTTCGGTCAGCGCTTCCTCTGAGACGACGACAGGCTTGTTCACTGGAGCATCCCGGCGGGCGCGGCAGATTGCCGCGACAAGCTCATTACGATGCAGGGAGTGGTGGAACCACCGCCAATCGCAAATGGCTGCGATGCATCTCTTACCCTCTCCGCGAGTCCGGAATCGTAGGGTGGGCAAAGGCGCACTTGCGCCGTGCCCACCATCGCCCGACAGCGCAACAGAAGCGGTGGGCACGCTTCGCTTTGCCCACCCTACGATACTGTGGTCGAGGAAGAGCTTACGCCGCGGCCTGCCCGAGCGCCGAGACGATGGTATCGACGACGTCCTCGACCAGGATGCGATCCTCGCCCTCGCCCATGACGCGGATCACCGGCTCGGTGCCGGAGGAGCGGATCAGCAGGCGGCCGTGGCCGTTGAGCCGCTGCTCGCCGTCGGAGATCGCCGATTTGACGTCGGAATTGTCGAGCGGCTTGCCGCCCTTGTGACGAACGTTCTTCAGAATCTGCGGCAGCGGATCGAAGCGGTGGCAGACTTCCGACACCGGGCGGCGCAGCTTCTGCACCACGGCAAGCACCTGCAACGCGGCAACGAAGCCGTCGCCCGTGGTGGCGTAGTCGGACAGGATGATGTGGCCGGACTGCTCGCCGCCGAGATTATAGCCGCCGTTCAGCATCTGCTCGAGCACGTAGCGATCGCCGACCGGCGTGCGCACGAGATCGAGCCCCTGCGCATTGAGGAAGCGCTCGAGCCCGAGGTTCGACATTACGGTGGCGACGATGCCCGATCGCGACAGCCGGCCGTCTTCCTTCCAGCTCTGCGCGATCACCGCGAGCAGCTGGTCGCCGTCGACGATGTGACCGCGCTCGTCGACCAGGATGACGCGATCGGCGTCACCGTCAAGCGCGATGCCGATGTCGGCGCGCATCTCGCGGACCTTCTTCGACAGCGCTTCCGGCGAGGTGGAGCCGCATTCCTTGTTGATGTTGAAGCCGTCGGGCTCGACCCCGATCGGAATCACGTCGGCGCCCAGCTCCCACAGCGCTTCCGGCACCACCTTGTAGGCGGCGCCATTGGCGCAATCGACCACGACGCGCAAGCCGTCGAGCGACAGATCGCGCGGCAGCGTGCGCTTGGCGAATTCGATGTAGCGGTCATGCACGCCGTCGATGCGGCGGGCGCGGCCGAGACTGGCGCTCTGGGCGAGACGCTTGTCGATGGGCTCGTCGAGCAGCTGCTCGATCTGCTTCTCGACGTCGTCGGAGAGCTTGAAGCCCTGCGGGCCGAACAGCTTGATGCCGTTGTCCTCGAACAGGTTGTGCGAGGCGGAGATCATCACGCCGAGATCGGCGCGCATCGACTTGGTCAGCATCGCGACCGCCGGCGTCGGCATCGGGCCGACCAGCAGCACGTCCATGCCGACCGAGGTGAAGCCCGCCACCATGGCGTATTCGATCATGTAGCCGGACAGGCGGGTATCCTTGCCGATCACGACCCTGTGGCGGTGGTCACCGCGCTGAAACGCCAGGCCTGCGGCCTGGCCGACCTTGAGCGCGAGCTCCGGCGTGATCAGTCCGTTGGCGCGGCCCCGGATCCCGTCCGTCCCGAAATATTTGCGGCTCATATCGTCCCCCACGCGACAACCAGGGATCCCCAATACAACCTGCGAGTGCCCTGGCGGGACCCGCATCCCTGATTTGCTGAGGTCTTATAAAGCCATCGCGGCTAACTTGGCTTCAAAAAATATGATGAATCATTACGGAACCGGGCAGGCCCCGACGCTGATAACGTCTTGTTAACATTATATTTCCAGCGAGGACGCCGGAACAGGGCGGAACTCGCGCCTAGTCCGAGCGCTTCACATGGCCGTCCCCGCGGCTCGGCGCCGGCTGGGTGACATTGACGGGATCGGAGCCCGGAAAGGTCTCTTCCAGACCTTCCTCCAGCGCTTCCTCGAGATCATGCTTCTCCTTGATCTCCTCCGGCGTCGGTCCGGTGTGCGGCCTGGTCATGGCGCCCTCCTCTCCACAAAGGATTTGCAAACGATTTGGCTGTGCATCCAACCATGCTAGATGACCCCTCGATCTTCCGATGCAAGACTCATCCGCTACTTCCGATGCAGACTCTTCCGATACAAGACGGGCCGGGGAAACGTTCATGAAGCACATCACCTGTATCGACGATCTTCGCACACTGCATCAGCGCCGCGTGCCGAAGGCGTTCTTCGATTATTGCGACCGCGGCTCCTACGCCGAGGAAACGCTGCGCGCCAACCGCGATGACATGCAGGCGATCAAGTTCCGCCAGCGTATCCTGGTCGACGTCTCCAAACGCGATACCGCCACCACGATCCTCGGCGAGCCCTCGACCATGCCGCTGATGCTCGCGCCGGTGGGCCTGCTCGGCATGCAGCATGGCGACGGCGAGATCCATGCCTGCCGCGCCGCGCAAGCCGCCGGTATCCCGTTCACGCAGTCGACGATGTCGATCTGCTCGATCGAGGACATCGCGGCCAGTGTCGAGAAGCCGTTCTGGTTCCAGCTCTACGTGATGAAGGACCGCGGCTTCATCAAGGAATTGATCCAGCGCGCGATCGCGGCGAAATGCTCCGCGCTAGTGCTGACCGTCGATCTCCAGGTGATCGGCCAGCGCCACCAGGACATCAAGAACGGCATGACGGTCCCGCCCGAATGGTCGCTCTCGAAGCTATTGGATTTCGCCAGCAAGCCCGCCTGGGTCTCCGGCGTGCTGCAAGGCAAGCGCCGCACCTTCGGTAACATCGCCGGCCATGTGAAGAACACCGGGGACCTCAATCGCCTCGCGGAGTGGACGGCGTCGCAATTCGATACGTCCCTGAACTGGAAGGACGTCGAGTGGGTCCGCAGCATCTGGCCGGGCAAGCTGATCATCAAGGGCATTCTGGACGTCGAGGACGCCGAGGAGGCCGCCAAGACCGGCGCGCAGGCGCTCGTCGTATCGAACCACGGCGGCCGTCAGCTCGACGGCGCGCCGTCATCGATCGAGGTGCTGCCCGAGATCGCCGAGGCGGTCGGTGACAGGATGGAGATCATGTTCGACGGCGGCATTCGTTCCGGCCAGGACGTGATGCGCGCGCTCGCGCTCGGTGCAAAGTCCTGCATGATCGGCCGCGCCTACGCCTATGGCCTTGGCGCCGGCGGCCAGGCCGGCGTCGCCAAGGCGATCGACATCATCCAGAAGGAGCTGCTCACCACCATGGGCCTGTGCGGCGTCAACAGGATCGACGAGATCGACGAACATATCATTGCGATGTGAACCGCAGTGATGTGGCAAAAAGCAACCGCTTCAAACTCAGCCGTCGTCCCGGCGAAGGCCGGGACCCATAGCCACAGCGAGTAGTTTGGCGAAGATTGGTAGTTATTCAACCTTCGCGCGGTACTGAGACCTGCGCCCAACGATAGATCACGCGGTATGGGTCCCGGCCTTCGCCGGGACGACACTGAAGATGTCGCCGCAGCAGCACCCTTACATCGGCGGCGTCACTCCGTCGCGGCCGACGTTGACCCGGTTGGCTTCCAGCGAACCATCGTCCTTCTTCACCGCACCGAAAATGATCAGCTTGGCGCCGGGCTTGAGCTCGGATTTGTCGCTGGCCACGAAGGTGACGATCGGCGTGTCCGGGGGCACCACGACTTTCTTCTCGCCGTCCTTGTACTTGACCGTGATGTTCTGGCCGTCGGTGCCCTTCACCGTCTGCGCCACGGTGGCGTTGGTCATGGTCGAGTTGGCGCGCGCATCCCAGGGACGAAAACCTTCGGCCGCGCCGCGCTGGTTTTCAGGGAAGATGTGCACCGCGATCGCCTTCTGGGTGCCGTCGGGCTCGGGCATTCCGGTGACGCCGATATAGGAGCCGTCCTTGATCTCCGACAACGACGTCTTCACCACCGCGAAGACGGCGACGTTGTCGGTCATGCGCACCTTCACGTCGCTGCCTTCGCGGGTCTTGATTCCGAGCGTGTTGCCGTCGACGCTCTCGATGGTGCCGCGGATGCGGACCGTCGGCGTCTGCTGCGCCAGGGCGGATGACGTGACGATGCAGGCGGCGAATGCGGCCACGCCAACGCGTGATATCCAGCTTCTCTTCGACATGTTGTTATTCTCCATTTACATCGGCGGCGTCAGGCCGTCGCGGCCGACGCTGACGCGGTTGGTTTCGAACGAGCCGTCCGGCAGCTGCTTCATGAAGGCGATCACCTTGGCGCCGGCCTTCAGATCGGATTTGTCGCCGGGCACGAAGGTCACCACCGGCGTATTGTCGGCGACGAACACCTTCTTCTCGCCGTCCTTGTACTTGACCAGCAGCGTATGGCCGTCATTGCCGACGACGCTCTCCGACACGGTCGCATTGGTCATGCTGGAGTTGGGCTTGAGGTCATAGGGTCGCGAGCCCTCGCCGGTGCCGCGCATGCTCTCCGGAAACACGTGGACCTCGACCGCGTTCGCGCCGCCGTCCGGTCCCGGCACGGTGGTGGCGCCGACGAAGGAGCCGGGCTTGATGTCGCCAAGTGAAATCCTGGTAATGCCCGACACGTTCACGTCGGAGGCGATGTGCAGCTTGACGTCCTCGCCGCTGCGCGCCTTGACCTGCATCGTGTCACCATTGACGCTTTCGATCGTGCCGCGCACGCGCGTCGGCACCGGCGCCCTTTGCGCAAGTGCCGAAATGGTCGAGACGGCCACCATCGCGACGGCGATGAGCGGACGTGTGAAAGTTGCACGTTGAACAGACATGATGGTCTCCGATTGTCCCTATCGCCCTTACGGACATAGAACTCCGGAGGTTACGCGCTATTCTCTCAAGTCTTTGTGAGATCGGCCTCGACCAGCGCGCGCAGCTCGGCCGTGACCTGCGGCCGCTGGCCGAACCACAGCTCGAAGCCGCGGATCGCCTGATGCAGCAGCATGCCGAGCCCGTCGGCGGTTTTCAGCCCGCGCGCCTGTGCGGCCGCGAGCAGCGGCGTCACCAGCGGGACATAGACGAGATCGGCGACCACGGCGCCATCCGCCAGCCGCGCCACGTCAAGGTCGAGTGAAGGCTGGCCGTCCATGCCGAGCGAGGTCGTGTTCACGAGAAGGTTTGCACGCGGCAGAACGTCGTGGATGCTGTCCCACGCAACAGGATGCACGTTCGGCCCGAACTGCCTTGCAAGCATCTCGGCCCGGGCGATGGTGCGATTGGCGAGATGGACGCAGCTGATGCCGCGTTCGAGCAACCCGAACACGATGGCGCGCGAGGAACCGCCGGCGCCCAGCACCAGCGCCTCTTCGGCTGCGTCCCAGCCGGGCGCGCTGGCATCGAGATTGCTGATAAAGCCCTCGACGTCGGTGTTGGTCGAGTGCAGCTCGCCGTCCGCAAACCACAGCGTGTTGGCCGCACCGACCGCCCGCGCGCGGGCATCGGGCGTCGAGAGCTCAAGCACGCCCTCCTTGTGCGGGATGGTGACGTTGGCGCCGACGAAGCCGCGCAGCGACAGCCGCAGCACGAAGTCGCGCAGATTATCGGGTGGAACCGCCTCGATGACATAGCCGCCCTCGATATCGAGCGTGCGCAGCCAGTAACGATGGATCAGCGGCGAGCGCGAATGCGCGGCCGGCCATCCGATCAGACAGGCTGCGGGAGCCTTGGTCACGGTCGTCCTCCCCTGGGGTCGTTTCGGAGGCGATCCATTTCGCGTCCCGCAAGCCCTGTCAAGCGCGCGGGCCGTCTCGGGAGAGGCTCGACGTCAGGTCGTGCCCGCCTCACCGGCCGCGGGCTGCGCCGCGCCACCCTTGATGTCGGCGACCGCACGCGCGATGGTCTCGCGATAGCGGGCGCGTGGCGGCGTGACGCCATGGGTGAGCAGCGCGCGGCGCACCGCAGGCGACGCCCCCGTGATGAACAGCCGGATGCCCTGGCGGTGGGCCTTGGCGGCGACGCGGCCGAGCACGTTGGCCGCGGTCGAATCCAAAAACGGCACCGCGGCGAAATCGACCACGAATCCCTTGCGCTTGTCGGCGATGCCGTCGAGCACGCTGCCGATCGCCGAGGCCGCGCCGAAGAAGAACGCGCCGGTGATGCGATAGACCAGCACGTCGCGATCGACCGCGAGCGCGGGGTCGTAAGGCACGCGCTCGCCATTTTCGTCGTCGGGACGATCGGCGGCCACCATCGGCGAACGTTCCTCGATGCCGGTCATTTCCGCCATACGATGGATGAACAGCACCGCACCGAGCGCGAAGCCGACCAGAATCCCTTCGGTCAGATCGCGGAAGATGGTGAGCAGGAAGGTTGCGAGCAGCACCACGGCATCGCCCCATGACGAGCGAAGGAGCGTCGCGAATTCGTGCTTCTCCGCCATGGTCCAAGCCACCACGACGAGCACGGCGGCGAGCGCGGCCAGCGGGATGTAGCTCGCGAGCGGCGCTGCGATCAGCATGAACAGCAGCAGAAAGACCGAATGCAGCATGCCCGCGAGCGGCCCCCGCGCGCCGGCGCGGATGTTGGTCGCGGTACGCGCGATCAGCCCCGTGACACAGATGCCGCCGAACAGCGCCGCGCCGACATTGGCAGCGCCTTGCGCCACCAGCTCGCAATTGGAGCGGTGACGGCGACCGGTCATGCCGTCGGCCACCACCGCCGACAGCAGCGATTCGATGGCGGCGAGCAGCGCGAAGGAGATCGCATCCGGCAGCACGGCGGTCGCCTTTGCGAGCGAGAACGCAGGCAAGGCCGGCGAGGGCAGTTCGCGCGGAATGCCGCCGAAGCGCGAGCCGACGGTCTCGACCGGCAGCGACAGCACGGCACATGCGACCGCCGCGAGCACGACCGCGATCAGGATGCCCGGCCAGGACGGCAGCCAACGTCGCAGTCCGGCGATGATGGCAATGCTGACGATCGCGACCGCGACGGCCGACGGATTGACGGTGTGCAGGCCGCCGGCAAGCGCGACCAGTTTCGGAACGAACTCGCTCGGCTCCTTCGCGAGGAGCGTGATCCCGCCGAGATCGCGCAGCTGGCTGGCGAAGATGATGACGGCGATGCCGGCGGTGAAGCCGACCGTCACCGGATACGGAATGAACTTGATATAGGTGCCGATCCGCAGGAAGCCCGCAGCGATCAGGAACAGGCCCGCCATCAGCGTCGCCAGGATCACGCCGTCGACCCCGTGACGGTCGGCGGTCGCCGCAACCAGCACAATGAAGGCGCCGGCAGGACCGCCGATCTGGAACCGGCTGCCGCCGAGCAGTGAGGCAATGAAGCCGCCGACAACAGCGGTGTAAAGTCCGCGGTCCGGCGTCACACCGGAGGCGATCGCTATCGCCATCGACAGCGGCAGCGCGACGATCGCAACTGTGAGGCCCGCAAACACATCGGCGCGGAAATCCGACCAGCCGTAGCCCTCGCGCCATACGGTGACGAGCTTTGGCAGATAGAGTTCGGTGAAGGTCGGCCGACGAAGCTGGTGCAGCTTGCCTGCGTGTTCGCCTGTGATGCTCATTTCAGCAAAATGCTCCGCTGCCCACGACGCTCCGATGCATCGTGCGGCCGCGTATCGGGGCGCGACGGTGCGTTAGTTAAGACTGCTTCCGAGCATGATCATTTGCGGGATCACGCCCCCACCCGACGCGGCGGCCCCGGCTCCTTGAGCCGAACGCCACGTCCGCCGCCTTCGCTGCGCGCCTGTTCGCCGATCAGCTCGACGCCGGCCCGATCAAAGGCTTCGACCACCTTCATCAAGGTCTCGACCACGCCACGGACGTTGCCGGTGCTCGCCTCCATCCGCTGAATGGTCGGCAGCGATACGCCTGCAAGCTCCGCCAAGGCCCTCTGGTCAATGCCGAGCAGCGCGCGCGCTGCCCGCATCTGGAACGACGTGATCACCTTGGCCTCACGTATTAACGATTATAAATGATGTCTGGAGCATGCACAATGATGTAAAATACATCAAATTGAGCCGAACGCAAGAGGGCCCTCGCCGCCACGTGCTCCGCATCGCCCTCTCCCCGTACGAACGGAGAGAGGGCGAGAGCAGTACGTGCCTCACTGCGAGAGGCAGCTCACGCCGCGTGCTGATGCGCAGCGATGATCTGGTCGGCGGCGCGCCCCGTGACTTCGGCCATGTGGTCGAACTGGCGGGTGAAGCTGCCGGCGCCTGCCGTGGCCGAGCGCAGCTCGACGATCAACTCGCCGATCTCGGCTTCCGGCATCATGGCGCGGACGCAGTCCCATCCGCTCCAGCCGTCGCGGGTGTCGAAGCCGAGGATCTGGCCGCGACGCGCCGACAGGATCGCGTTGATCTTGGCGGTGGCGTCGGTCGGGCAGACGATCTCGACCACGTGGATCGGCTCCAGCAGCACCGACTGGCATTGCGGCAGGCCTTCATTGAGCCCGACCCGCGCCGCCGTGCGAAAGGCGAGGTCGGAGGAATCGACGCTGTGATAGGAGCCGTCGGTCAGCGTCACCTGCAAATCGGTGACCGGGAAACCGAGCGGGCCACGCGCAAGCCCGTCGACGACGCCCTCTTCCACCGCGCCGATATAGTTGCGGGGCACCGCACCGCCGACCACCTTCTCGGCGAACCTGAAGCCCTCACCGCGCGGCAGCGGCCTGATGTCGAGCACGACATCGCCGAACTGGCCATGGCCGCCGGACTGCTTCTTGTGGCGACCGCGCTGGACGATCGGCTTGCGGATGGTTTCCTGATAGCCGATCGCGGGCGGATGCGAGGCGACCTTGACGCCGAAACGGTCGCGCAGCCGCTCGCTCGCGACGCGCAGATGCATCTCGCCCTGCCCCCACAGCACGGTGTCGTGGGTTTGCGCGTTCATCACGAAGACGAGCGAGGGATCCTCCTCGTGCAGCCGCATCAGCGCCTGGCCGAGCTTGACGTCGTCCTTGCGGTCGGTGGCCGCAACCGAGATCGCGAGCACCGGCGGAGTGGGTTCGCTGGCGGCGAGCGCTGCCGGCTGGGTCTTGCCGTTCGAGACCGTGTCGCCGGTCTTGATCGGGTCGAGCTTGGCGAGCGCCACCGTGTCGCCGGCTTCCGCCGCGGCACGCTTGGTGTCGTAGGCTCCGGTGACGGCGAGGATGCCGGAGATGCGGCTGGCTCCGCCGGAGGAGGATTGCAGGGTGGCACCGTCGTCGAGATGGCCAGCGAGCATCCGTGTCAGCGACAGCTTTCCACCGTGCTGCGAGTGCAGCGTCTTGAAGACGAAGCCGAGGGCGTCCCTGGTCTCGGGAACGCCGAGACGTTTTGCGGTCTCCGCGATACCGGGCGCCTCGTGGCGCAACGCTTTCATCAAACGCAGCACGCCGTTTTCGCGTGCGGCGGCGCCGAGCAGCACGGGGCAGATCAGCCCGTCGCGCAGTTCGCGGGCGAGATCGTCGAACACGGCATCGCGCGGTGGCGGAATGTCCTCGAGCAGCTGCTCCATCAGCGCATCGTCGTGATCGGCGAGCTTCTCCAGCATCGAGAAGCGGGCCTCCTTCTCGCGATCGAGATCACCGCCTTGAAGCGCGACCACTTCGGAGGCCTTGTGCTCGCGGTAAATGAACGCGCGCTCCAGCGCGAGATCGACGAAGCCCTCGATCAGCTCGTCCTTCCAGATCGGGATCTGGCGCAGCACAAGCGGCACGCGAGAGGCGGGCTGGAGCATCTCGAGCGTCTCGCGGATGCGCTTGTTGGCGCGGTCGATCTTGTTGAGGAACAGGAAACGCGGGATCTTCAGCTCCTCCAGCTCGCGCAGGATGATCTGAAGCTGCGGCAGCTTCTTCTCGTCGGCTTCGCAGACCACGATTGCGGCATCGACCGCGGGCAGCGCGGCGCGCATGTCGTGGGCAAATTCGACGGAACCGGGACAATCGAGGAAGGTGTAGCTGTCGCCCATGAAACTCGTGGTGACGGCAGTCAACCCGACGGTCATCTTGTGATGACGGGCCTCTGGCGTGGCGTCGCCGACGGAGGTTCCGGCATCGACGCTGCCGGCGCGAGGGATTGCGCCGGTTCGTGCCATGATCGCTTCGAGAAGTGTGGTTTTACCGCTTTGGAAAGGGCCCACCAGCGCGATGCACCGTGGACCTCGGGGACTTCTGACGTCTTGTCCCATTCGCCGCCTCCTTGGTGTGGAGCTCGGCCCATGATTGGGTCGGCAAACGCCGATGCTCTGCCCGTCCCCGAGATTTGGCAAGCATCAAACGTCGCTGCGGTGCGTCGTCGCGGGAATCGCGCCGGAGCGACGCGATTCACACACGGGAGTTGTTAACGGCCCGGGCGGAGTTCCAGGCTCTCGAGGCCGGCGGCGACGTTGAGGCCGACCTGGCCCTGCACGCTGAGCGGCTGGAGCGCGATCGAATTGTTGGAGCCGCCGACCAGCACGTTGCCGCCGAGGCCGACACCAACGGAGGCGCTGCCCTGCGCACCGGCGTAGTTGCCGGCGAGGTCGCCCGGTCCGAGTCGGTTCACCGGCGCGAACACGCCCCACGCCAAAGCCGTCTCCTGGGTGATGCCGATATCCAGGCCGACCTTGCGGATGGTCGCGACGTAACGGTCGTCCGGCAAACCATCGACCCGCAGCACGCAACCGAGATGGGTCACCGATCCCACGATGAAGCCCACGCTGGCGCCGCCGCGGCATTCGAGCACGCCCACCTGCACCATCCGCGATTGCGCGCTGGCGCCCGCAACCGAGGCAACGAGGCTCGCAACGGCAAGCCCGGCGAGGAGGAGTGAACGGCGCATGAAAATCTCCGGCGATGAATGCGATGCGAGCATGGGGGCGCGGCACACACCGCGCGATGGTCTATGCCACAACAGTTCCGGTGGCGCCAGATCGCGCAGACTTGAAAGAAAAAGGGCCCGCATTGCGCGGGCCCTTTGATGTTACTTCATGTCTGCGAGTTCAGCGCAGATTGCCGCAGAAGCGCTGGATGCGCTTGCAGGCGTCTTCGAGGTCCGAGGTCTTGGTTGCGTAGGAGATGCGGAACGCGGGTCCAAGGCCGAAGGCCGAACCCTGCACCACGGCGACGCCTTCGGTCTCGAGCAGCTCGGTCACGAACGTCTCGTCATTGTCAATCACCTTGCCCGACGGCGCGGTCTTGCCGATGGTGCCGGCGCAGGACGGATAGACGTAGAAGGCACCCTCGGGACGCGGGCACTCGATGCCCTTGGCCTGGTTGAGCATGGAGACGACGAGGTCGCGGCGCTCCTTGAAGACCTTATTGTTGGCGGGGATGAAGTCCTGCGGACCGTTCAGGGCCTCAACCGCGGCCCATTGCGCAATCGACGACGGGTTCGAGGTCGACTGCGACTGGATCGTCGACATCGCCTTGATCAGCTGCGCCGGGCCGCCGGCATAGCCGATACGCCAGCCGGTCATGCAATAGGCCTTCGACACGCCGTTCACGGTGAGCGTGCGGTCGTAGAGTTTCGGCTCGACCTGCGCGACCGTGGTGAACTGGAAGTCGTCATAGACGAGATGCTCATACATGTCGTCGGTCATCACCCAGACGTGGGGATGCTTGACCAGCACGTCGGTGAGCGCCTTGAGCTCGGTCCTGGTGTAGGCAGCTCCCGTCGGATTCGACGGCGAGCACAGGATCACCCATTTGGTCTTCGGCGTGATCGCGCGCTCGAGCGCCTCGGCCTGGAGCTTGAAGCCGGTCGCGGCGGTGCAGACCACCGGCACCGGCTCGCCACCGGCCAGCGCCACCATCTCGGGATAGCTGACCCAGTACGGCGCGGGGATGATCACCTCGTCGCCCGGATTGATGGTTGCCATCAGCGCGTTGTAGAGCACCTGCTTGCCGCCGGTACCGACGATGATCTGGTTCGCCTTGTAGACGACGCCGTTCTCGCGCTGAAACTTGGCGATGATGGCTTCCTTCAACTCGGGAATGCCGTCGACCGCGGTGTACTTGGTCTTGCCGGCTTCGATGGCGTGGATCGCGGCCAGCTTGATGTTGGCGGGCGTGTCGAAGTCGGGCTCGCCGGCACCTAAGCCGATGACGTTGCGGCCCGCCGCTTTCAGCGCACGTGCTTTATCCGTGACCGCGATGGTCGCGGACGGCTTCACACGGTCGAGCGCAGCGGCAAGGAAGGACATCGTCATCTCCTGACAAGCGTCGTGAACCCTTTGGCTTCACGACTCCGATTGTGGGAATGAGCCACCCTAAAACGAGTGCCGTTGCACCGCAAGAAACTTCGGTCCGATCCCGCAAAAGTTTACGTGTCTGGCGCGCATCAAGCCGTGATTTCCCGCAATTTTCCGCAACTTTGCCAGGCAAATCCCACATATCCGACAAGGCGTGTCCTCGGAGCAATTTTGGCGGGTTGATCGCCGCGAAATCCAGACCGTCGTCATGCCCGGGCCTTGTCCCGCCTGCGCGGCCGAAGCCGCTTCGGTGCGGCGAAGGCCCGGGCATCCGTTCTGCTGCTGCGTAGCTCAGACGTGGATGGCCGGGTCAAGCCCGGCCACGACGAAGCGCGAGCGCTTGCGCTACACCAATGCAGGCGCCTTGCATCCGCGTGGTGACGCAAGCGTGAACTGAGTTGGATGGTCGCACGGAAATGATCTTCCGCCGCATTGCAATGCGGTAGGGTTTTCGAGTTTTTCTATTGGCCGGGTCTTGCGGCGGATTCGCATCGGCATCATTGTTTAGCCGCGTTGCGAGGCAACAAGCGCCGCGCCCTCCCGTCTTCCGGAATCTCCTCAGAATGTACAAGCTCTATTCGATGCAGCGCTCGGGCAACAGTTACAAGGTCCGCCTTGCGCTGGCGCTGCTGAACTTGCCTTACGAAGCGGTCGAGGTGGACATTCTGCGCGGCGAGAGCCGCACCCCGGATTTCCTGGCCAAGAACCCATCCGGTCAGGTGCCGCTGCTCGAGGTCGGCGACGATCGCTATCTCGCCGAGTCCAACGCCATTCTCTGGTACGTCGCCGTCGGCACGCCGCTCGCGCCGGAGAACCGCATCGATCGCGCCGACGCGCTGCAATGGATGTTCTTCGAGCAGCACGCGCTGGAGCCGAACATCGGCGCGGCCTATTTCTGGCTGTCGCTGGTAAGGGGCGGCCGCGACCTGCAGACTCATTCGCTGGAGGACTGGATGGAGCGCGGCTATGGCGCGCTCCAGGTGATGGAGAATCACCTCAAGACCAACGCCTATTTTGCGGCCCGGCAGCTCACGGTCGCCGACATCGCGCTGTACGGCTATACCCATCTCGCCGACCGCTGCGACTTCGACCTCTCGACCTTCCCGGCGATCCGTGACTGGCTCAAGCGCGTGGAAGCGGCGCCCGGCTTCGTCGCAATGGACTGGCGGCCGGCCGACATCGAGGATCCCGCCAGCATCGCCGCTGGCGCCTGAGGGATCGCGCTCTGGCGAATAGCGGGCATAAGGGTCACCATTGCCGCAATCTCGCCATTTTCCCTCGATTGGCCGCCGCAATATTGCCGATTGCAACAGTGAAATTGTTCGATGTCGCGGGTGATTCGCTCGCGCGTTGAAGGATTTAGACCATGATTCGGGTGTCCGGCACGGCAGGCTTTCAGGGCCCACCCGCTACCGTTTCGTCTTCCCGGCTGACCAATGCGGTCGCGGCCTCGCTCGCCGTCGCCGCGCTCTCGCTGTGCCTGATCGTCACCCTGACGGTGCTGTCGACCAAGGCGACCATGGCGATGGGCCTGCCGGTCTGATTCCCGCTTCATCCTGGACCCGCCTTCAAGGCGCCGCGTGGCCCGCACCGACCGGCATCGCGACAGGATTTCGATGAAATCACCTGTGGTCATCGTTGCAATCACCCTGACCGCGGCCATCCTGGTCGCGGCATCGCTGTTGATCTTCGTCGGCACACGCAAGGGCCAAGGGACGTCGACGCTGAATGCGCCCGCGCTGCAACAACGTCTCAGGCACGCGCATTTGGTCTAAAATCATCCGAAAGCTTTGCGCGTGAGCCAAAGCGCACCTTAAGCACACCGCGCGAAACCGCATCGCAATGGCGCAATGTTCGGTCAGTGTTGCCGCCTTACCTCGTTCAGGAAGGAGCGAGACAGGCCCATGCGGTTGGGATGGCGTGCGATCTCCGGTCCGGCGCTGACGGCAGCGACTTTGCTGCTGGCGATATTTTTCGATCGCTTCGTCCCCATTCCCTCGCCCGCGCCGCTGCTCGTCTGCATCGTGGCGCTCGCCGGCGCGCTCTCGGGTTCGGCTTCCGCCGTCGCCAGCGCAGCTATCGCCGTCATCGGCGCGGCACTACTGCTCCTCAGCCAGCACGGCGTTTCAGGCCTGACCACGGCGGATATGATCCGGCTCGGCCTCCTGGCGGCGGCCGCCGCGGGCACCGCAGGCATCACCGGCCTGATGCGCCAGCGGCTGCTCGGCACGTTTGCCGCCGAGCGTCGGAGCCACGCCATCGCCGCGCGGCTGTCGGCCGCGCTCGACCAGGTCGATATCGGCATCGTGCTGCTCGATGCCGAGACGCGCGCCGAATTCATCAACCGCGCGTTCCGCGACTATTTTGCGGTGCCGGACGACATCGCCGACGGCAAGCCGCCGTTCATCGCGCTGATGTATCACGGCCGCGACACCGGCGCGTTCGAATTGCCCCAGGACGAGCTCGGCACCTTCATCGCACAGCGCATGGAGATGGTGCGGATCGGCGATGCCACGCCGATCAACATCGCCTTGCGCAATGGCGAGGTGTTGCGCTTCGTCTGTGCCGCGCTGCCCGATGGCGGGCGCATGCTGAGCTACACGCCCGTGACCGACCTCGTGCGCCACACCGATGCGCCGTCCCGCGCCGACTACTACCGCTCACTGCGCGATCCCGCAGGCCGCAAGCTGATCCGTTATCTGCGCGTCGCGGAGTGATGCGCGATTGATCGACGCATCCATCATCACGTATGAAGGACGCCTCATCGATTGCGGGAATTTCATATGTCGCTCACCATTCGCCCCGTCACCAGGCAGGACTACGATCAATGGGTGCCGCTCTGGGACGGCTACAACGCCTTCTACGGCCGCTCCGGCCCGACCGCGCTCTCGCCCGAAATCACGCGCGTGACGTGGCAGCGCTTTTTCGATGCCTATGAGCCGGTGCACGGATTGGTCGCCGAGAGCGACGGCCGCCTGCTCGGGATGACGAATTACCTGTTTCACCGCAGCACCACCGCGATCGAGCCGTCCTGCTATCTGCAGGACCTGTTCACGACCGAGGACGCACGCGGCAAAGGTGTCGGCTCGGCGCTGATCCACGGCGTCTACGAGCGCGCGAAGCTCGCAGGCTCCCCGCGCGTGTACTGGCAAACGCATGAGACCAACGTCACGGCGCAGGGTCTGTACGACAAGGTCGCCGAGCGTTCCGGCTTCATCGTCTATCGCAAGATCTTCTGATCGTCGCGACGCGGGGCCTGTGGATAACTTTGCCTGTCACCCGCGCGTAACATAGCGGGACTAGGCTGCAGCTGCGTCTGATCAGCCCCCCGTCACCGATCAAGCGCCCCAAAGCGGTCCCCGTCAGTCGCCGCGTCTGACAGGGGCCGCATTTTTTTGTCGGCAGTCGTTGTCCGCAGTTCCTTGTCAGCATGGCAGCAACGCGGCGCGCGGCTTGCTGCAGCGGCGCAGCGCAGTCACAATGCGCCCCTGCCTATCTCCGACAGGGATCTCCCATGGAAATTCGTAATCTCGGCGCCTCCGGCCTACGCGTGTCTGCGGTCGGGCTCGGCTGCAACAATTTCGGCCAGCGCACGGATTTGGAGACCTCGCGCAAGGTGATCCATCGCGCGCTCGATCTCGGCATTACGCTGTTCGACACCGCCGACATCTATGCCGGCATGGGCGGTTCGGAAACGGTGCTCGGCACCGTGCTCGGCGACCGCCGCAAGGAGATCGTGCTCGCCACCAAATACTCAAAGCCGATGGCGACCGACGGAACCAAGCAGGGCGCTTCGCGCCGCTACATCATGAACGCAGTCGAGGCGAGCCTGACGCGGCTCAAGACCGACTATATCGATCTTTATCAGCAGCACGATTACGACCCGCTGACGCCGATGGAGGAGACGCTGCGCGCGCTCGACGATCTCATCCGTCAGGGCAAGGTGCGCTACATCGGCAATTCCAACTTTCCGGCCTGGCGCATGGCGGAAGCCGAATTCACCGCGCGCGCGATGAATGTCAGCCGCTTCGTCTCGTGCCAGGATGAATACAGCCTGCTGGTGCGCGACATCGAAAAGGACCTGCTGCCGGCCGCACAGGAGTACAAGCTCGGCCTCCTGCCGTTCTTCCCGCTTGCAAGTGGGCTCCTCACCGGCAAGTACCAGCGCGGCGCGGCGGCCCCGACCGATACGCGCTTCGGCAAGGTACCGGCGTTACGCGACCGCTACGTCACGCCGCGCAATGAGGACATCGTCGAGAAGCTCACGGCATTCGCGAAGGCGCGCGGCCACAGCATGCTCGAGCTCGCCTTCTCCTGGCTCGCCGCGCGCCCGCAAGTGTCGAGCGTGATTGCCGGCGCCACCCGCGTCGAGCAGGTCGAGGAGAACGTGAGGGCGATTGCGTGGAAGCTCGGTGCGGAGGAGATGGCGGAGATCGATAAGATCACGCTGGGCTGATCGTTGCGAAGTGGCGCGCTACTTGGCGCCATGTCCGACCGTCTGGATCACCTCGAAGCCCTCGAACTGGGGATGGCCGAGATAGGTCGGCTTGGTGTCGCCGGCCCGCGCATGCGCGGCACGAAAAGCATCCGATTTGGTCTAGGCCTCGAACGCGGCGTGGTTGGCCCAGATCGTGTGCGAGGCGTACAGTGTGTGGTCCTCGAGCTCGGGCCGCGCAGCAAATGAAACTCGACGAAGCCCGGCACCTTGTCCAAATGAGTATCGCGCGAAAGCCAGACCTGCTCGAAGGCGGCCTCGGAGCCCTTGGCGACGCGGAAGCGGTTCATAGCGATGTACATGGGGATGATCTCCTGATGTTCGGCTAATGATGTCGTCATTCCGGGACGCGCCGCAAGGCGCGGGCCCGGAATCGCAGTTAAGTAACCAGCCCCTTCATCGGACGTGCGCTTGCGCTATCCGGGAACACCGTTTCGGCCAGCACGCGATCCGACAGGCCGAACTGCCCCTGCAGCACGCCCTTGATCACGGAGCGCAGATCGGTGGTGGGCTTGAGATCGCGGGCCTCGAAGAGGTTGGCGGGCTTGAGGCCGGGCCAGTCGGCGATGACGCGGCCGCCCTTCACCGCGCCGCCGGCGAGGAGCGCGATCGTTCCCGTGCCGTGATCGGTGCCGTCGGTGCCGTTGATGCGCGCGGTGCGGCCGAATTCAGTGGCGACCACCACGGCGGTGTCGCGCCAGCGCTCGCCTAAGCCGCTTTCGAATTCGGCGAGCGCACCGTCGAGCCCGCCGAGCAGGAAGGCGAGGCGACCGATCGGCCCGCCTTCATTGGCGTGCGTGTCCCAGCCGTCGAAAGCGAGCGCTGCGATCCGCGGGCCGTCGTCGGACGCCATCAGTTTTGCGGCGCCGCGCGCGACTTGCCGCATCTGCGCGACCGCATTGCCGGGCTTCGGCTTCATGTCGTCGCCGCTTGCGGCCTTTTCCAGCGCAAGGCCCTGCGACAGCACGGCCGCCAGCGCGGGATCGCGGTGACGGTAGAGCTCGACCAGGCGCATCGCGGTGTCGTCATCGGCTTGCGGCAGCGCCACCGGCGCCCAGCCGACGGTCGGCGCATTGCCGCGCAGCACCAGCGGCGTGGTCGGGCCGACGGCAAGAGCGCTCGACACCCGCTCGCCGCGCGGCAGCGCTTCCAGCGCGCGGTTGAGCCAGCCGGATTGCACGCGCCCCGGGCCGGTGTAGCCGCTTTCGAGCACGTCCTGACCGTCGAAATGCGAGCGGTCGCGATAGGGCGTCGCCACCGCGTGGATCACCGCGGCGTGCCTATCGCGATACATGCGTGCGAACTCGGGCATCGCCGGATGCAGCGCAAAGAAAGGATCAAGCATGATCGCGGGATGGGCACCGTCCGCCGTCAGCGCGATCGCCCCGTGCAAGCCGGCATAATCGGGATCGCCGACCGGCGCGACGGTCGAAAGCCCGTCAAGCGCGCCGCGCAGGATCACCACGATCAGCCGGGGATCCCGGCCATCAGCCGCGCGGGCGAATTTCGGCAAATATGCCCACGCCGCAAAAGAGGCACCGCGGAGCAGGAGGCCGCGGCGCGAGGTGAGGAGCCGGTTCTCGACGCAGTCGATCATCATCATCTTCTCTGCATTTCCGGCGACATCAACAGCAGCGCCAGCGCCTGCTGCCGCGACTCCGCCCGCTCGATGGTGCGGCGCGTTTCGATCGAGGCCGCATCTGCGGCCGCAAATTCCAACAAATCGAGCGGATCGATGTTGGGCCCAAGCCGCGCGCCCATTTGCGCGGCAATGTCGAGCCGGAGCTTGATGCCTTCGGGAGCAGCCCACGCGGCGCTGGTATCGGCGAAACCATTCGGGCCGGCCGGCGACCACAGCGGCTGGCCCAGCAGATTGAGGTTGTTGAGATAGGCGCCGGGATCCTCCGGCACGCGCGCGAGCAGCCGGCCGCTCGCGACCAGGAAATCATAGGGGCTCCGCATCTTCGTCAGCGGCGCCTTCCACGCCTCGTCGGAATCGACCAGTGCGGTTGCGAGCGCCTTGAGATCCCCGTCGGTCTTGATGAAGACATCGCGCAATCGCGCCACCAGCGCCGGCGGCGGATCGTCGGCGACGAAATGGCGAACGAATTTGGTGGCGATGAAATTCGCGGTCGAGGAATGGCGTGCGATGTCCGCAAGCGCGGCTTCGCCCTGCGCAAGGCCGGTCGGCTCGTAGGTCCTGCCGAGCAGCATTTGCGGCCCGGGCTGGTGCGCATTGACATTGAACACGAACGAACCGGGCACCCCCAGCTGTCCCTGCCGGCCGGCAAAGGTCCAGCCGGTGATGATGCGCGCGAGCGAGGTGACGTCGTCCTGCGTGTAGCCGCCGCCGACGCCGAGCGTATGCAGCTCCATGATCTCGCGCGCGAGATTTTCGTTGAGCCCGCGCTTGCGGTTCTGGCCCGCGCGCGAGTCCGGTCCGAGCGATTGCTGGTTGTCGAGGAAGAACAGCATCGCCGGATGCTGCTCTACCGCCTTCAGCATGTCGGCGAAACGCCCGAGCACATGCGGCCTGATCGCCTCGCGCTCGAACGCGCCGGCCCATATCCGTGCCAGCTCGCCCTTGCTGGCGGAGATACAGAAATGGTTGGACCAGAACACGACCAGACGTTCGGTGAAGCCGCATTCGACCAGGGTCGCGCGCTGCAACCGCGCCAGTGCCTCGGCGCGAAAGGTCTTTTGGATGACGTTGAGCGGCTGCGGGGCGGGTTTTGCGGCAGCCGGCGCGGCCGCGTTGGGCTGCATGGTGTACGGCTTGGCCATATTGTCCGCCGGCTTGTTATCAATCGGCTTATTTTCAGTAGGCTTGGACTCAGCCATCTGGCCGGCGATCTCGGTTGCCACGGCGTTCAGCGAGAGATTGCGGCGCGGTCCGGGCTTCTGATCGACCGGCGCTTGCGACGGCGCCTCGGCCGGCGCGCCGGCTTTGGCGGCGGCCTCGCGCGCCTGCTTGACCTGATCCTGATAGGCGAACACGGCCTGCCCGAGCTGCGGCGTGGATTGCAGGCCCGGCGCCTCCAGCAGTACAGCGTTGGGACGAGCCAGTTCCGCCTTCACAAAACCGCGAGGATCGGAGGCCGCATTGATGAGATCGCCGGATGCACCACCACGGGCGCCGAAGCCGAAACGGTTGAGCGCGACGAGCGCGGCTTGCGAATCGCGGGCCATCGATGTGTCCTTCGCGCGTTGCCAACCGCTTTCCTGATACGTGCGCGAGGCCTAATATACCGCAGCGGGAGATGAACCCGGCATGAAAATGACAGCACGGCTTTTGCGCAAATCATGACAAATCCGCAAGACATTCCGGTGCAGGAGCCGCGACGCCTCGCCTGCTCCCGCTGCGGCACCGAGTTCGGCTGCGACCTCTCGGGCACCTGCTGGTGCGCGGAAGAAACGGCACGGCTACCGATGCCGGTCAAGGGCGAGGATTGTTTGTGCCGGGCTTGCTTGCGTGAGGCGGCGGCGATGCATAGCCCGGATGGAGCGAAAGCGTAATCCGGGCTACGAAGCTTACACCGCGTGCCCCGGTGACTTCCGGGCCATGCCGTCGAACGCCTCCAGCAGCTTTTCGCGCCAGGCGTAGACCGGGTCGTCCGCCTCGAGCAGCTTGAACGGGCTCGTCACGCGCGCCCACTGAAAACCGCCGAACACGATGTAGTCGGCATAGTTCGGTGCGGCGCCGCCGATGAAGGGCTGCTTCTTCAGGGTCTGCCGCATCACCTCGAGCGATTTGCGGAAGGCGACCACGCCGGCATCGCGGCTGGCCATGATCTCTTCAAGCGTCTTGCCGCCGAAACGCGCCTCGCGCGACTGGCGGAAATAGGCGGCGTCCACCTCGTCTAGATTCTTCGGGATGTCGGCGATGATCAGCGGAAAGATGCCGCCGACGATGGCGATGTCGCCCCAGGCGTTGAGCATGCGCGCCATGGCGCGGCCACCCTCGCCGCCGAACAGCGACGGACGGTCCGGAAACTTGTCTTCGAGATAGGTCGCGATCGCCCAGGAATCGACCACCGGCTGGTCGTGATGCAGCAGCACCGGCACCTTCTCCGAGCCGTGCGGCGCAATCGCGCTTTTCTCGGTGAAGCGCCAGGGCAGCGTTTCCGCCGAAAGGCCCTTGTGTGCCAGCGCCATCCGCGTGCGCCAGCAGAACGGGCTGAACGGTCGCGAGGCGTCGGTGCCGACGAGTTCGAACAGTTTGAGCGACATAAAAAGGGTCTCCCGGTATTCCGTCGTTGCGAGCGAAGCGAAGCAATCCAGGACTGCCGCCGCGGAAACATTCTGAATTGCTTCGCTTGCGCTCGCAATGACGGATGTGGCGAGAGCTAGCGCCCGTTCGTGCGCAGCAGCTTCTCGCCGTCTTCCGTCACCGCGATGATCAGCCCCATTCCGGGGAGCGTCTCGCGCGCGACATAGCCGCGGTCGGCGGCGTCTTCCCAGATGGTGAGGCGCGGGCACGAGGTCTTCCAGGTCGCGATCACCTCGGCATAGGCGCGCGGCTCGCGCGCAACCCATTCGACGAAGTCCAGCACCAGCGGGTCGGCAGTCTCGCTCATTGCAAACCTCCCTTCTCGAAGGCCGCCAGCACGGGCGTGCGGACCAGCAGCCAGCTGCCATAGGCGACGTAGTAGCAGGCGATGGTGGTGATCAGCTTCATCGACCAGGCCACGAATTGCTGGTCGGTCATGGCTTCGAGGATGCGCCGCGCCAGCGTGGTGCCGAACATGGATGCTGCGATCGCGACGGCCGCGAGCACGGGATCGAGCGTCGCGGCCTGGTCGATCACGCCGCCGAAATAGATCAGCTTGGTGAAATGGCTGACGAGCTGGCACATCGCCTTGGTCGCCACCTTCTCGCGCCGGCCGAAATCGCCGCCGAGGAAGAAGGTGTCGAGCAGCGGTCCCGACACGCCGGTCATCAACATGAGGCCCATGCAGATCGTGCCGTAGACGGTGCCCTGCCAGAGACGGTCGGGATCCGGCTTGATGTTCGCGGGCAGCAGCCGCGCCATGAACGGGGTGATGCCGAGCAGCAGCAGCGCGACCGGCTTGTCGGGCACGTAGCGCGTGAGCGACCACGCCGCGAGCGCGACGGCCGCGCCGACCATGTAGTTTGCGACCGGCCGCCAGCGGATATGCGCGCGGCAGAGAAAGGCCCGCCAGCCGTTCGAGGCCATCTGCGTGATCGCATGCAACACCATCGCGGTCGGCAGCGGCATCAGGGCCAACAGCACGCCGATCAGGATCAGCCCGCCCGCCATCCCGAACAGCCCCGACAGGAACGCGGTGCCGACCATCAGCAATCCAAGGGCAGCGATCGTGATGGGCGTCACGTAAAAATCTCCTGTTGGCCTTCTCCCCGCTTGCGGCGCGTGCGAAGAGAAACGTGCCCCGCTTGCGCCGTCTACGCAAACTGAGTTATCTTGACCTGGCATCAGCTTTCCTGAGGGTCGTTCATTTGCGACGCTTGCTGTTTCTCAACGGCATCAAGGCATTCGAAGCCGCGGCGCGGGCCGGCAGCTTTGCCGCGGCCGGCCTCGAACTGAGCGTATCGGCAGCGGCGGTCAGCCGCATGGTGCATATCCTGGAAGAACGGCTCGGCGTCGCGCTGTTCGAGCGCAAGGCCAACAAGCTGCTGCTCACGCAGGCGGGCCGCGCCTATCAGAGCGGGCTGACCCCGATCTTCGACGCGCTCGCAAGCCTCACCGCCCAGGTGACGGCGCCCTCGAGCGTCCGCGTGCTCACCATCGGCATCGGCCACACCTTCGCGATGCGCTGGCTGATCCCGCGCCTGTCGGAGTTTCGCAACGAGGAGCCCGACATCGAGGTGCGCTTCACCACCGGCGGCGCGTCGGTGCCGTTCGGCGAAGACTGGAGCTGCGGCATCCAGCTCGGGACCGGCGACTGGCCCGGGCTGGTGGCCGAGCCGCTGTTCGACGGCGACCTCACGCCGGTCTGCGTGCCTCGCCTGGCTTCCTCGCTGAAGCGCCCGGCCGATCTTAGGGGACCGAGCCTGATCCGCGTCGCGCATTCGCCCGAGGACTGGCCGATCTGGCTCAAGGCCGCGAACCTCGCGCGCATCAACGCGCGGGGGCCGGAGTTCCAGTTCTACGGCCAGGCGCTTCAGGCTGCCGCCGACGGGCTCGGCATCGCCATGGGCATCCGGCCCTATATCGACGACGATCTCGCCGCCGGCCGACTGGTCGCGCCATTCGACCTCTCCGTGCCCAAGGGCATGCGCTGGTACCTGCTCTATCGCAGCTTCCAGACCGAGCAGCGCGACTTTGCCGCGTTCCGCCGCTGGATCATGCGCGCGGCGTCGGAACCCGCCGCCCGTCCGGTCCGGCGGACCGGCCGCACCAGCGCGCGGAACTGACGCTGCAGCCGCCCTTTGGGCAAAAAAGCCCGCCGCTTGTGAACGGCTTCACATCCTGAAATCCGCAAATGTGGTCCCCTGACCCTCCAACAAGGCGCTCGAACAAAACATTTTGGGGACTGCAATGACGACCCTCTACGACGGCTTTGACATCGAATCCTTCGAAGCGGGCAAGGGGCTGTGGCACGCCCGGATCCGACGTGCCGATTTCAGCCCGGTTGCCATCGACGGCGTGCTGTTTCCGGCCATGGAAGTCGGCTTCGCCTGGCCCGATCCCGATGCCGCGATTGCCCATGCCAAGCATCACATCGATCGCTTCCGCCGGCGGGCCGACGACAGCGACGACGAATAGGCGAGCGGGACTGCAGGCGACCAAGGAACGGCGCAGGGTCAAAGGGGGAAACCGGTCATGTCAGTCATCGAATTCGAAGACACGCCGCGGCCGGGGATTTACACCCGCAATGTGCTGTCGAATTGCCCGGAATGCGACGGCGATCTCACGGTGCTCCGCGTGATCGGCGGCCGTGCCGGATGCGAGTATTGGGCCATGCGCTGCACCGATTGCGGCGGCATCCACCTCGACATCCTCGAGCCACGTCAGGCGGCCGGGGACGACGAGGGACCGTCGCCGGCGGCCTGATCGCAAGATCCGGCGATCCAATCCTGCTGCCAACCTGCTGTCAGCAGTCTGATCCGGGAGGGGGCATTCGCTCTTTATTGCGAGGCGGACTCGCCCCATATTCGGAGCATGGCGAAGAAACCTGCATCCTCCGAAAAATCCGGGAAATCCCCCAAGACCAAGGCTCCGAACGCGAAGGCGCCCAATTCCAAGGCGTCTCGCCCCGACGTGCAGCCGATCGGGCCGGCGCTGGCCGAGTTGCTCAATCCCGCAATCAATCGCGGCGATGCCGGGCTCGGATCGGGCACCGGCCTGCAGCCGCCGCCGGACAATTCGCGCGACCGCCGCTCCGGGGGCGAGGCCGCCGCGCATCGCGCGCGGACCTCGACGCCGAAGGAGTTTCCGCAAGACAATACACGGCCGATGCCGCTGCGGCCCAATCCGCAGCCGCCCGGCGCCCGCGACGCGGGCTTCGAGGAAGCACCGCAGGCCAATTACGGAACCGCGGCCACGATCCCGACGCTCGATCCGGAGCTGGCGCGTCAGCTCGGTCTTCCCACGGAAGAGGACGATGCCGAAGCCCTGGCGCGTCCGCCGCGCAGCAAGATGGAGGCGCTCGGCGTCAAGGCGACCGCCGACGCGCTGGAATCGCTGATCCGCGAGGGCCGGCCGGAGTTCCGCAAGGACGACGGCTCCACCAGGGTGTGGACCCCGCATCGGCCGCCGCGTCCGGAAAAGTCCGAAGGCGGCGTGCGCTTCGAGATCAAGTCGCATTACGAGCCGCGCGGCGACCAGCCGACCGCGATCGCCGAGCTGGTCGAGGGCATCAATCGCAATGACCGCTCTCAGGTGCTGCTCGGCGTCACCGGCTCCGGCAAGACCTACACCATGGCCAAGGTGATCGAGGCCACGCAGCGGCCCGCCATCATCCTGGCGCCGAACAAGACGCTCGCCGCCCAGCTCTATGGCGAGTTCAAGAGCTTCTTCCCCGACAACGCGGTCGAGTATTTCGTCAGCTATTACGACTACTACCAGCCCGAAGCGTATGTCCCTCGCACCGACACCTACATAGAAAAGGACTCCTCGATCAACGAGCAGATCGACCGCATGCGCCACTCGGCGACGCGCGCGCTGCTCGAACGCGACGACGTCATCATCGTCGCCTCGGTGTCCTGCATCTACGGTATCGGCTCGGTCGAAACCTACACCGCGATGACCTTTGCCCTGAAGAAGGGCGAGCGCATCGACCAGCGCCAGCTCATCGCCGACCTCGTCGCGCTGCAATACAAGCGCACCCAGGCCGATTTTACCCGCGGCACATTTCGCGTGCGCGGCGATGTCATCGACATCTTTCCGGCGCACTATGAAGACCGCGCCTGGCGCGTGAACCTGTTCGGCGACACCGTCGAGACCATCGAGGAGTTCGACCCGCTCACCGGCCACAAGCAGGACGAGCTCGAATTCATCAAGATCTACGCCAACTCGCACTATGTGACGCCGCGCCCGACGCTGGTGCAGGCGATCAAGTCGATCAAATCCGAATTGAAGATGCGGCTGGACCAGCTCCACGACCAGGGCCGCCTGCTTGAGGCCCAGCGGCTGGAGCAGCGCACCACCTTCGACCTCGAGATGATGGAGGCGACAGGAAGCTGCGCCGGCATCGAGAACTATTCGCGCTATCTCACCGGGCGCCTGCCCGGCGAGCCGCCGCCGACGCTGTTCGAATACGTGCCCGACAACGCGCTGGTGTTCGCCGACGAGAGCCACGTCACCGTTCCCCAGATCGGCGGCATGTTCCGCGGCGACTTCCGCCGCAAGGCGACGCTCGCCGAATACGGCTTCCGGCTGCCCTCCTGCATGGACAACCGCCCGCTACGCTTCGAGGAATGGGACATGATGCGGCCGCAGACGGTCGCGGTCTCGGCCACGCCCAGCGCCTGGGAGATCAACGAGAGCGGTGGCGTGTTCGTCGAGCAGGTGATCCGACCGACCGGCCTGATTGATCCTCCCGTCAACATCCGCCCGGCCCGCACCCAGGTCGACGATCTCGTCGGCGAGGTCCGCGCCACGGCCCAGGCCGGCTATCGCTCGCTGATCACGGTGCTGACCAAGCGCATGGCGGAGGATCTGACCGAATATCTGCACGAGCAGGGCATTCGCGTCCGCTACATGCACAGCGATATCGACACCATCGAGCGCATCGAGATCATCCGCGATCTGCGCCTCGGCGCGTTCGACGCGCTGGTCGGCATCAATCTGCTGCGCGAAGGCCTCGACATTCCCGAGTGCGCGCTGGTCGCGATCCTCGATGCCGACAAGGAAGGCTTTTTGCGCAGCGAGACCTCGCTGATCCAGACCATCGGCCGCGCCGCGCGCAACGTCGACGGCAAGGTGATCCTCTATGCCGACCAGATGACGGGCTCGATGGAGCGCGCCATCGCCGAAACCGACCGCCGCCGCGAGAAGCAGGTCGAGTACAACACGGCGCATGGCATCACGCCGGAGAGCATCAAGAAGTCGATCGGCGACATCATGAACAGCGTCTACGAGCGCGATCATGTGCTGGTCGAGATCGGCGGCCACGACATGACCGACGACGTCATCTCGATCGGCCACAATTTCGAAGCCGTGCTCGGCGATCTCGAGACCAGGATGCGCGAGGCCGCGGCCGATTTGAACTTCGAGGAAGCCGCGCGCCTGCGCGACGAGGTCAAGCGGCTGCGCGCCACCGAGCTCGCAGTGGTCGACGATCCCACCGTCAAGCAGCGCACCGTGCAGGGCAAGGCCGGCGCCTATGCGGGCGCGAAGAAATACGGCGACGCCGCCAATTTGCCGGTCAGCGCCATGAAGAAGAAGACCGTGAGCTCGGCGCTGAAAGCGAGCGGCGGCGGCAGCGGCTCGAAGGTGCACAAGCCGCATCTCGACGAGATGCACGGCCCGGAATCCCTGCCCTATCGCGGGGACCGCGCACTGCCATCGAAACCGTTCGGCGGCGAGAGCCGGATCATCCAGCCGACGGACTCGAGGCAGTCGGGACCGGAGTTCGGGCCATCGCCGCGGTCGAGCGGAGGCGCGCCGGGGCATAGAGGTGGGTGGAAGAAGAGGTAGGGGGTGCAGAGCGCCGGCGCCGCCGATGGTTGTTCATGGCGGCGAGAATGATGAGAACGCGAGCTCACCCCACGCTTGCCGCCAGCAGCGACAACAGCAGCACTGAGGCCACCAATTGCATCGACGTCGCGGGCTTGGCGCGCCAGCGGGCGATCTTGTCGGAGAAGGACAGGCTGGCGTCGAAGAACAGCGGTTCGTAGGCGTTCTTTGCAAATCCCGGGAATGTCGATCCTGCCCAGATGGAGAGGAAGCTGTAGAAGATCGTCGCCATGGTGATGGTAAGCATGGGATTGCCGCCATGATGGTTGCCCAGGAGCTTCACCATCAGGGACGCCGCGGCAAAGATTGGAAATCCCTGCAGGATCGCGGTGAGCGCAAAGCCTTCGAGCCAGTTGAGCGGGCCCGATTTCGACGCGGTGATGAAGGGCATGATGCGATCACCCCACGCTCGCCGTCACCACGGCCATCACGGACAGCAGCAGCACGATGGTCATGAGTTGCAACGAGGCGACCGGTTGGGTTCGCCATGCCGTGATCTTGTCGGTGAGCGACAGATGGGCCTCGAAGAACTTTGGTTCGTAGACGGTCTTGAAGAAGGTCGGGAAGCTCGGCCCGAAGGTCACCGCAAGCAGCGCATGGGCGAGCGAAGCGATGGCGACGAAGATGGCGACGCCGGGATCGCCGACCAGGTCGTGATTGCCGACCAGCTTGAGCAGGAAGGCGGCGGCGGCGAAGGTCGGGAAGCTCTGCAGCGTCGCGGTCAGCGCGAGGCCTTCGAGCGCGTTATGCAGGCTGGACTTTCTGACTCTGGCGATGGCGGCCATGGCACGTCTCCCTGAGGACATGCGGATGAATCTAGCCGCCATCAGGGAGGCATGATGTGAGATGCGTCACGCCCATTTCCTCTGCGGGAACAAGGCGCGCGCCCCCCGAATGACCAAGGTTACAGCTTGCCCTGCCCGTTCACCTGGCTCTGCTGTTGCCGCTGTCTCTCCTGCTCTTGCTGCTCCTTGGCATGGTGGCGGCCGTAGAGGCAGCCGGCGGCGGCGCCGAGGACGCCGTGATGGCCGGCATAGTGGCCGGCGACGCCGCCGACGACGGCACCCTTGATGCAGCCCTTGGCGTTGGCGGCGGAAGTCGCGCCACAGATGAGAAGTACGGCGGCGATGGCGGCGAGGGATTTCATGGATCGATGTCTCCGGATGCGGCCTTGCGACCTCAACGGGCACAGGCCCGTCCCGGTTCCGCGTTCGCTTCCTGCGTCCACGCCAGCCACGCGAATTCGTGCAGGCGCCCGGTCGCTCAACCCCCAATTGCAGTCATGAACCTGGCATTGCGCTTGCGCGTCATACGTCTGCAATATTCCCTGTGGGTTTGCGGATTGCCGGTATCCGAGGCCGCGCATTAGCTCGGCGCAAGCTCCACACGGCCAATGAGGACGGGCGGAATGACGGTCGAGAAGCTCAATCGCCAGCGTGTGCTGCATCTGCTCGACGCGATCGCGCGCAGCGATCTCGAGGCGGCGCTGTCGTGCTGCACCGACGACGTCGACTTCCTCACCCACGCGCCGATCGACGTGCTGCCCCACATGGGCCCCTGCCACGGCAAGCAGGAGCTCGGCGAATTCTGGCGCACCGTGCAGGAGCGATACGCCGAGATCCGCTACGAGGTGCCGCAGATCATCGCCGAAGGCGACGCGGTCGCGGCCTATCTGCGCGTGTTCTTCAGGAAGCGCAGCAACGACCGCATCATTCAGGTCGACATGGCCATATTCTACAATTTCCGCAACGGCCAGGTGGCGCAGATCCGCGAGATCATCGATTCCTACGACCTGGTGCAGCAGGTGCTGGAACGTGAGATCGGCCCGCTGATCGTGGGCGAGCGGGTGGACGGGGCTTAGCTCTCTCCAAACCGGCCCGGACCGGGAAAATACGGGGTTCTATTGTAAATCTCACACGCCGCGATCAATTGTGCATTGCGAAAACGTGAATTGCGTTTTGGCCGAATTGGCGTATTTTGTTCGTATACAAATGAGTTGAGCGACCCCGCGGCACCTATCCCGTGCGCTTGGGGTTGTTTTTCGTTTTTTCGCAAGCCAGCTTCAGGACTGCCCAAAATGACAGAGCACAGCCTCTGGCGTTTCTCGCGAGCATTGCACCGCGCGATCAACGACCGGCATTTCGAGGACATCGAGGCCCTGATCGACGAGGACGTCGAGTGGGCGCTCTACGGCCCGATCGACATGTTTCCGTTCCTCGGCGCGCGCCAGGGCAAGGACGCCGTGCTCGACGTCATCCGCCAGTTCGCCGACAACTTCCAGGTCCGCCGCTTCGACCGCGAGAGCATCATGCTGGGCGTTGATTCCGCCGCCTCGATGCTGCGCTATTCGCTGACCGCGCTGGATTCCAGCAAGCCGATCAGCTTGCGGGTGGCGCAGTTCGCCCAGTTCAGGGCGGGCAAGCTCACCAGCATGCGCGTGCTGATCGACACGTTTGATCTGGTCGAGCAGGCACTCGGCCGCGCCATTCATCTGCCGAAGATGACCAGCGTCGGCTGAACGGAACACCAACGGGCCCCGCTGTTCGGGACCGATGGCTGATGCTCTCCGCGACGCGTCCTGGCCTCCAGCCCCGCCGGATGCAATCGTGGAGAAGCTCGCCATCGGGCGCGCGCCTTTCGCGCGGCCCGTTGGTTCGCATTCGATGGAACCGCCACAATTTCGCAACGATGGTTCCGCATCCTCGGCGGGAACTGGGCTGACGGGCAGGACGATGGAATTCGCGACAGGGTTTGGCTGGACCAGGCTGCCGATGCTGGCGGCCGCTTTGATCTTGGGCTCGGTGCTGACGGTGTCGGCGCAGATCATTCCGCCCTTCTCCCCCGGCCCGGCCGCAGCGTCCGACGACGAGGCCGAGGGGGCGGAGGCCCCCGACGTCAACGACCCCGACGTGCTGAGCGGCATCGACGTCGACAAGCTCGACTGGGGCCAGCTTGCGATCGACGCCGGCACGCTCAACGACATCATCGCCGCCAAGAAGCGCGCCCAGGCCGCCGCCAAGGACGGGCTGAACTGGGCGACGAACGCCAACGCCAACGGCTCCTCGGCGGTGACTGTGAAGCAGTCGGTATCCTCATTCTGGGACGCCCGCATCGGCGCCGACATGACGGTGACGAGCGAGCCGCGGACGATGTCCGAGCTGCTGGCGCAGAAGGCCACCAATGGCGGCAGCGTGCCTCAGTCGTCCGGCAGCGCCTGGGCGGCCGCGACCGCGCCCGGCGCGGGCGCGATCTGGGACAAGACCGCTGTGGAGGCCCGCGTCGATCCCGGCGCCGAACAGAGCAAGCTCGGGGCCTCGCTGACCAAGTCGGTGCCGCTGACGGGCGACACGTCGCTGACGCTGCAGAACGGCTACAGCGTCAACCAGCAGGGCACCACGGCGCTCCCCGGCGTCGGTGGTCGCGTCACGCGCAATTACGAGACCGACCAGTCGGCCAAGGTCACCCTCACCGACACCGGCACCAGCATCACCGCGGGCCAGTCGCTGTCGACCACCGACGACAAATGGCTGCGCAAGGTCGGCGCCGAACAAAAGCTCTTCGACAACGTCACCGTCTCCGGCTCGGTCGGCGAAACCTCGCAAGGGGCGATCAACAAGAGCCTGACGGCGGGTTTCAAGAAGAGCTGGTAGGTCGGGCGCGAATCTTTCTCCTCATCCTGAGGAGCGCGCTTGCGCGCGTCTCGAAGGATCGAGGCCCTCGCGGCGACAGCCGGGCCTGCATGGTTCTCGCGGCTGTGCGCAGCACCGTCCGCCGCGCGCTTCGCGCTCCTCACCATGAGGAGATTGGTTCCTTCTCCGCGGACAGCATTCAGACTCCCGTAACCATACGCCACGGCAAAGCCCACGAATGGACCGCCCTTGCCGCACCTCGGCCAAGTTGCGGCCAAAATCCGACGCCCTAGTCCCAGACTGACGTCGTCGTGCGGGGGACACTCGCGCTGCGCTCAACGCGAACAGGGGAATAACGATGAACGCCATGCGTCCGGAAAAGACCGAAGGCACCGAGACCGAGACCATCGACACCAACCTCGCCGCAGTGACGGAAGTCGAAGCCGGCATCCGTGACTTCGTCCGCAACGACATCGCCTATCTGCGCCGTCCGGCAGCGACCGCCACGGACGCGCCGCCGCTTGATCCGAGCGCGGAGGCCACCGTCACCAACGTCAACTCGCTGATCCAGCGCGTCGCCGGCACCTCCCTCGCCGAGATCGAGAATTTGATCTCCGAGCTCGAGAGCCTGCGCGACCTGCTCCACGCCGAAGGCCAGCGCGTCCAGCGCGAGATCTCCGGCTACGCCCAGCTCAGCCAGGCCGCGATGAAGTCGACCCGCATGATCGCCGACAACGTCTCGCAGTGGAAGCGCGCCGCCGACGGCCTGCGCAACAGCTGATCGCTGACATCACGCATCACCAGCCGCCGCGTTCCGAAAGGGGCGCGGCGGTTTTGATTCGAGGGTGCCTTCTCAAGCGCAGCTGTCATCACCCGCGAAAGCGGGTGATCCAGTATTCCAGAGGCAGCGAGGCTAGAACCGAGAGCCCCCCGGCGTACTGGATGCCCCGCGTTCGCGGGGCACGACAGCGGAGGATTTTGAACTTCCCGCATCCACCCGGCGACTAACGCCAAGCGCTCTTGCCATCGCGGCCGGGCCTGGGGACATGTCATGGAAAGCATTCGGCCCGACACCACGGACCCGATACCGCTACAGCCCGCGCCGAACCAGTTCGGCACGATCATGTTGCGTTTTGTCGGATTGCTGGCGGTTGCGATCGCGATCTTGGCGTTCGTCTATAGCCGCTGAGGCGGAGGCCGCGTTGCGGCCCCGCGGAGTTAACGAAGTCTTACCGGGCGGCTTCCACGGTCGAAGCTTCCAAGGTGTAGGCACCGTCGGCATAGCCCTTCACCACCATGCCCGCGACCAGCATCACGGCCAGCGTCGCGGTAGCAAAGATGAATCCGACCAGCTTGAGTGCGCCGCGGTCTGCCATGGTCCTCGTCCCCTGTACTCTGCCCAGTTCGTTCAAATAGACAGCGACAGGTTCATAATTGGTTAGCAACTCGATGGTTCCCCCAACTGCTTCGCGGGAAAACCATGTTGCGCAGGCTTATGGCAGCCACCCGGAATCGCGTCCATAGCGCGGGGGCAACACTCGCGCGCTGTTTTTGCCGTTCATCCTGGAACGAATCTAACCGCCGTTCGCACGCATCGGCACGAAAGCACTGGCGGTGATGGCGTAGACGTCCTCGCCGCGCTGGTTGGTACCGGTGGTGCGCGCGGTCAGGATGCCCCAGCCGGGTCGCGAGGCGGAGCTGCGCTTGTCGATGACGACGTTGACGTAGGTGACGATGTCGCCGGCGAGCACCGGCCTGATCCAGCGCAGGTCGCGAAAGCCCGGCGAAGGCCCCCATACCGCGACCTCCTCGCCGCGCGAGGCGGCTTCCCGCGCCAGACGCTGTCCGTCGGCGACAAGCAGGCTCATGCAGGCCGAGCCGACATGCCAACCCGAGGCCGCGAGCCCGCCAAACAGCGAGTTCTTGCCCTCCTCCTCGTCAAGGTGAAAACGCTGCGGATCGAACTTTGCGGCGAATGTCTTGATCGACTCGGCCGTGAACGTATAGGCGCCGATCTCGCGGCGATGCCCAATCTCGATCTCCTCGAAAAACGGCATCAGACCGCTCCCTCGCGCCGCTTGATCAGGATCGGCGACGTCATCTCGCACAGCGCCTCACCCCTGGCGTTACGCACGGTGCATTTGAACTTGACGATGCCGAGTTCCGGCCGGCTCTTCGAGGTGCGGGCCTCCACGACGTCGACGTCGAGCGTGAGGTCGTCGCCGGGTCTGAGCGGCGACAGCCAGCGCACCTCATCGACGCCGGGAGATCCCAGCGAAGCGGCGCGGGTAATGAAACCGTCGGCCATCATCCGCATCATCAGCGAACAGAGATGCCAGCCCGAGCCGGACAGGCCGCGCAGCATGCTTTTGCCGGCGGCCTCCTCGTCGAGGTGCATCGGCTGCGGATCGAACTCGGCGGCAAAGGCCAAGATCTCGTCGCGCGTGACATGGCGCGGGCCGAATGTTCCGAACCGGCCGGGCGGGAAATCTTCGAAGGTCAGGGTCATCTTGGGAAAGGTTTGAGGGAATGACAGATTGTGGCCGCACTTTGCGGCAATCTCAACCCGCCGGCCCGCATGGCTCGTGCTACATTCGGCGCACGGCGTTGGTCTTGAGTCGGATCGAGCAGGGGCCACGATCCATTTGCAAGGCCCGACAACACCTGAATTGCCCTGGGGAGAGCAATGTTTTCATTCAGCGACCTGTTTCAATGGGACCGCTTCATCACGCCGACGATCATCAAGACCTTCTACTGGCTGGTGATCGCGCTGATCTGCCTGTTCGGCCTCTCCGGCATCTTCTCCGGCCTCGCGATGATGGCGATCAGCCCGTTCGGCGGCTTCCTGATGCTGCTGTCGTCGATCGCGAGCGTCGTCGTCGGGATCGTGTTCTCGCGCATCATCGCGGAGCTGATCCTGATCATCTTCCGCATCAACGAGCATCTCGGCGCGATCAGGGATCAGGGCGGCGGGGTACGGTGAGGCTTCCGTGTCCCGGACGGTGCGTCCGGGGCACGAACTCCGGAATCTTACGTGTTGAACCTGAAATGCATCACGTCGCCGTCGGCGACGACGTATTCCTTGCCTTCAAGGCGGAGCTTGCCGGCATCGCGGGCGCCGGCTTCGCCGCCGAGCGTGATGTAGTCCTCATACGCGATGGTCTCGGCGCGGATAAACCCCTTCTCGAAGTCGGTGTGGATCACACCGGCCGCGCCCGGCGCCTTGGTGCCGCGATAGATGGTCCAGGCACGTGCTTCCTTCGGGCCCACCGTGAAATAGGTGATGAGGTCGAGCAGCGTGTAGCCGGCGCGGATCAGGCGATCGAGGCCGGCCTCTTCGAGACCCAGCGTCTCCAGGAAGTCGGCGCGTTCGTCACGCGAGATGGTGGCGATCTCGGACTCGATTTTTGCCGAGATGACGACGGCAATGGCGCCTTCCTTGGCAGCCTGGTCCTGCACCGCCTTCGAGAACGAATTGCCTGATGCGGCCGAGCCTTCCTCGACGTTGCAGACGTAGAGCACGGGCTTGGACGACAGCAGGCCGAGCATCCCGAAGGCGCGCTCCTCCTCCGCCTTGCGCTCGACCAGGCGCGCGGGCTTGCCCTCGCGCAGCAGCACCAGGGTGCGATTGACGAGGTCGAGCTGCTCCTTGGCGTCCTTGTCGTTGCCCTTGGCCTTCTTGGACAGATTGTCGACGCGCTTCTCGAGGCTGTCGAGATCGGCGAGCATCAGCTCGGTCTCGATGGTCTCGATGTCGGCGAGCGGGGCGATCTTGCCCTCGACATGGGTGATGTCGGAATCCTCGAAGCAGCGCACGACATGCGCGATGGCGTCGACCTCGCGGATGTTGGCGAGGAACTGGTTGCCGAGGCCTTCACCCTTGGACGCGCCGCGCACGAGGCCGGCGATATCCACGAAGGTCAGCCGGGTCGGGATGATCTGGCCCGACTTGGCGATCGCTGCGAGCTTGTCGAGCCGCGGATCCGGCACCGCGACCTCGCCGACATTCGGCTCGATGGTGCAGAACGGATAGTTCGCCGCCTGCGCCGCGGCCGTCTCGGTCAGCGCGTTGAACAAGGTCGATTTGCCGACATTGGGCAATCCGACGATCCCGCATTTAAATCCCACGAGCGTTATTCCTTGCCGTTGTCGTCCTTGGTCAAAAATCCCTTCGCCTGCATGGCGAGGTGCACCCTGTTGGCGAAAGTCGCGTCGGTGCCTTTGGCAACCAGTGCCGCGTGCTCGGCCACCGCGTCGCAGAGCGTCGCCACCCAGTCGTTGTCGGCTTTAGCGAAGTCCGACAGCACGTGGCCGTGCACCAATTCCTTGACGCCGGGGTGACCGATGCCGAGCCGCACCCGGCGGTACTCGTTGCCGATATGGGCGGAGATCGAACGCAGGCCGTTGTGGCCGGCGATGCCGCCGCCGATCTTCACCCGCACCTTGCCCGGCGGCAGTTCGAGCTCGTCATGGAATACGGTGACGTCGCCCGGCGCGATCTTGAAGAAGCTTGCCGCTTCCTGAACGCTGCGGCCGGACTCATTCATGTAGGTCATCGGCTTGAGCAGGATCACGCGCTCGGTGCCGAGCGTGCCTTCCGAGGTCTCGCCCTGAAACCTGCGGCGCCAAGGCGCGAAACCATGACGCCGCGCGATCTCATCGACGGCCATGAAGCCGACATTGTGCCGGTTACGTGCGAATTTCGGGCCGGGATTGCCGAGCCCAACAAACAGTCGCATGACGCGGCGCGCCCCTCGCTCGGCGCGCGGTCAGGGACCGCGCGCCAGCTTTGAGAGATTACTTCTTCTTGTCGCCGCCGGCGGGAGCCTTGGCAGCCGGGGCCTTGGCAGCCGCTGCCGGAGCAGCAGCACCCGCAGCCGGAGCAGCACCAGCCGCCGGAGCAGCAGCACCCGCAGCCGGAGCAGCAGCCGCGGCCTTCTGCTCTTCGGCGTAGCCGGACGGCGGCACGATGGTGACGAGGGTCGCGTCCTCGGCGGTCAGCGCCTTCACGCCGGCCGGCAGCTTGATGTCGGAGAGATGCAGCGAGTGGCCGATTTCGAGCGACCCGACGTCGGCCTCGATGAACTGCGGGATGTTCTCCACGCCGCACTCGAGCTCGATCGCGTGCGCAACGATGTTCACGGCGCCGCCGCGCTTCACGCCGGGCGAACCTTCAGCCTTCACTACGTGCAAGGGAACGCTGATGCGGATGGTGGCGCCTTCGCCGAGCCGCATGAAGTCGACGTGGATCGGGAAGTCCTTGACCGGATCGAGGTGGTAGTCGCGCGGAATCACGCGGTGCTTGTTGCCTTCGAGGTCGATGTCGACCAGCGTGGTCAGGAACCGGCCGGCGAGGATGCGCGAGCGCAGTTCGCGATCGTCAACCGAGATGGTCAGCGGGGGCTGGTTGTTGCCGTAGATCACTCCGGGCACTCTCCCGGCGCGACGCTCAGCCCGGGCGGCCCCCTTGCCGCTCTTCGGACGTGCGGTCGCCTTCAATTCCTTGACGGTCGCCATAACGTTAAGTCCTTGTTTTTGCAAAAGTTAATGGGCCGCAACGCGGCCCATGGCATACGCCGCAGCAAGCCTCCAGGGGTGCGGGGGCTGCGGACGTGGCGGGCTTTTACCCGGAAGACGCGGAAATGACAAGGAGAATGGGCTGCCGGAAGGTGTCGGTAGCCCGGACGGAGCGCAGCGTGATCCGGGACCTACGCCGCTGGAACACCCCGGATTGCGCGAAGCCTGTCATTGGGCGGCGCTTCGCGCCGACCCGTTGGCTCCATCCGGGCTACGATTCCCTCCCTACCCGCCGAGCTTGGCCTCCAGCGCCGCGATGCGCGCCTTCAGAGCCTCGTTCTCCTCACGCGCCAGGCGCGCCATGTCCTTGACCGCCTCGAACTCCTCGCGCTTGACCAGGTCCATGTCGCGCAGGAATTTTTCGGCCTGGGTGCGCATCACCGTGTCGAACTCGCGCTTGACGCCCTGCGCGGCACCGGCGGCGTCGTTCATCAGGCGGCCGATCTCGTCGAAAAACCGGTTGTTGGTCTGGGTCATGTCGGTCTCCTGGCGGCTTTCGATGAACTCTGCGCGAACGCGCGGGAAGACAATGGCAATCCGTTTGGGCCGGTTCAAGGGCCGATCGGCGGTATCCTTGTCATGCCCCGGTTTCCTTGCAATCGTATTCAACGTCCCTGCATAAGAAGAATCACAAAAGGCGCTCGAGATGATCGACCAGCAGATCGCGATCCCCACCAAGGACGGTCACACCGCAACCTTCATCAGCCATCCCGAACGCGGCGGGCCGTTTCCGGTCATCCTGTTCTACATGGACGCGCCGGCGATCCGCGAAGAGCTGCGCGACATGGCGCGCCGGCTCGCGACATCGGGCTATTACGTGATGCTGCCGAACCTCTATTACCGTTCCGGGGTGATGGAGCTGGGCGCGCTGCCGGCCGATCCGAACGCGCCGGAGCGGAAGCGCATGTTCGCGCTGATGGGATCGCTCACGATCCCCATGATCATGGACGACACGCGCGCGCTGCTGACCTATGCCGAGGGCCAGGCGGCCGCGAACACCAAATTGATCGGCACCGTCGGCTACTGCATGAGCGGCCGCTACGCCGTCAACGCCGCCACGCATTTCCCCGATCGCGTCAAGGCCGCCGCCTCGGTCTACGGCACGCAGCTCGCAACCGACCAGGACGACAGCCCGCATCTCGCGGCAGCCAAGACCAAGGCCGAGCTCTACTTCGCCTGCGCCGAGACCGACATCTACGCGCCCGCCGAGATCATCGAGAAGGTGAAGCAGGGCATGAGCGGCGCCAAAGCTGAAGTCGAGATCTATCCCGGCACCCATCACGGCTTCGCCTTCCCCAAGCGTCCGGTCTATCACCGCGACGCCGCCGAGCGGCATTGGGAGCGCCTGCTGGCGCTCTATCGCCGCAATCTCGTCTAGACATAGAAGGCGCGATGCCCTTTCTGCTCATCGACTTTCCCGCCTTCAAGCCGATCGCGATCGAGATCGGCCCGTTCGCGATCCGCTGGTATGCGCTGGCCTATATCTGCGGCATCGTGTTCGGCTGGCTCTATGCGCGCTCGCTCCTGAAGAAGGAGCGGCTGTGGGGCGGCCCGGCGCCGATGTCGCTGCTGCAGATCGACGACTTCATCCTGTGGGTCACGCTCGGCATCATCCTCGGCGGCCGCACCGGCTATGTGCTGTTCTACAATCTGCCCTTCTTCATCGACCATCCCGCCGCGATCTTCAGGCTGTGGGAAGGCGGCATGTCCTTCCACGGCGGCTTCCTCGGCTGCGTCGTCGCGGTGATGTGGTTCGCTTATCGCAATCGCATTTCGATCCTGTCGCTCGGCGACATCACCACCGCCGTTGCTCCGGTCGGGCTGCTGCTCGGTCGCATCGCCAATTTCATCAACGGCGAATTGTGGGGCCGCGCCACCGACCCGGAGCTGCCCTGGGCGATGATCTTCCCCAATGATCCCACCCAGCTGCCGCGCCATCCGAGCCAGCTCTACGAAGCCGGCATGGAGGGCATTTTGCTGTTCACGGTGCTTGCAATCATGATCCGCTTCGGCGCCCTGAAGCGGCCGGGCATGATCCTCGGCGCCTTCATCCTGATCTATGGTCTGAGCCGGATCGCCGGCGAGCATTTCCGCGAACCGGACGTCCAGCTCGGCTTCCTCTGGGGCGGATTAACCATGGGCATGCTGTTGTCGATCCCGATGCTTATTGTCGGCCTCGTACTTATTGTATTGGCAGTGAGGCGCGGTGCGCCCGAGCCCGCAGGGGCTATTCGTTAATTCCTTTTGAGAAGATAGGCCGTGACCGACCAGCCGTTACTCGACGAGATCAAGGCGCTGATCAAATCCTCAGGCCCCATGCCGGTCTGGCGGTACATGGAACTGTGCCTGATGCATCCGCGCTATGGCTATTACGTCTCGCGCGATCCCCTGGGACGAGAAGGCGACTTCACCACCGCGCCCGAAGTCAGCCAGATGTTCGGCGAGCTTCTGGGCCTGTGGACCGCCTCGGTGTGGAAGCAGATGGGCTCGCCGCAATTCCTGCGGCTGATCGAGCTCGGCCCCGGCCGCGGCACCATGATGGCGGATGCGCTGCGTGCGCTCCGCGTGCTGCCGCCGCTCTACCAGGCGCTCCACATCCACATGGTCGAGGTCAATCCGGTCCTGCGCGAGCGGCAGAGTGCGACGCTGTCGGGCGTGCGCAACATCGCCTGGCACGACAGCATCGACGACGTGCCCGAGGGACCGAGCATCATCCTCGCCAACGAATATTTCGACGTGCTGCCGATCCACCAGATGGTGCGTCACGAGAACGGCTGGCACGAGCGCGTGATCGAGGTCGACGCCAACGGAAAACTTCAATTCGGCGCGGCGGCCGAGCCGACGCCGCGCTTCGAGGTGCTGCTGCCGCCTCTGGTGCGCGCCGCGCCCGTCGGGGCCGTGTTCGAATGGCGGCCAGATGCGGAGATCATGAAGCTCGCCAGCCGCGTGCGCGACCAGGACGGCGCGGCGCTGATCATCGATTACGGTCATCTGCGCAGCGATGCCGGCGACACCTTCCAGGCGATCGCGCGCCACACCTTCACCGATCCCCTGAAGGCGCCGGGCCAGGCCGACGTCACGGCCCATGTCGACTTCCAGGCGCTCGCGCGCGGGGCGGAGGACGTGGGCGCACGCGTGCACGGGCCGGTGACCCAGGGCGATTTCCTCAAACGCGTCGGCATCGAGACCCGTGCAGCCGCCTTGATGCAGAAGGCGGCGCCCGACGTTGCCACCGACATTTCGATCGCGCTCAAGCGCCTGACCGAAACCGGGCGCAGCGGCATGGGTTCGATGTTCAAAGTGCTCGGCATCTCCGAGCCGCGGTTGACAGGCCTTGCGGGACTCAGCGATCTCGAACGCGCCGGAGACGGTTCATGACGGTTGCCTCCTCGTTGCTGTCGGCGGTGCCGGGCCTGCGCCACGCCTTCTTCACCCGCGAGGGCGGCGTCTCGGGCGGCATCTATTCCGCGCTGAACGGCGGGCTCGGCTCCAACGACGATCAGGCCCTTGTCGCGGAGAACCGCCGCCGTATGGCCGAGCATGTCGGCGTCGCACCGGAACGCTTTCTCAGCCTGCACCAGATCCATTCGCCCGACGTGCTCGTGGCCGACGCTCCGTGGCCGAGCGGGCCGCGGCCGAAGGGCGATGCGCTGGTGACGAAGGTGCCCGGCATCGCGCTCGGCGTCTCCACCGCCGACTGCGGGCCCGTGCTGTTCGTCGATCCCGAGGCGGGCGTGATCGGGGGCGCTCATGCCGGCTGGAAGGGCGCGCTCACCGGCGTACTGGAGCAGACCATTTCAGCGATGGAAAAACTCGGCGCCTCGCGCAGCGGCATCATCGCCGCGATCGGCCCGCTGATCCGCCAGGACAGTTATGAAGTCGGCAACGAGTTCGTGGCGCGCTTCATCGAGGCGGATGCGCACAACGCCATGTTCTTCATCCCGTCGGTGCGCGAAAGCCACGCGATGTTCGACCTCGCCGGCTTCATCCGCAAGCGTCTGGAAGCCGCGGGTATCCTGATGATCGACGATCTCGGTCTGGACACCTACGCCGACGAACGCTTCTTCAGCTACCGCCGCTCGGTGCATCGCAAGGAGCCGGATTACGGCCGCCACGTTCACGCAATCGCGCTCGAAGCGTGAACACAAAGGCAACCCCGTGTCATTCCGGGGCGATGCCTGCGCGCGATGACAGTGGCCTGTGGCGCACCCGCCCTAGACCTTAATCGATTTTAACGATATCGCTGCCCTCCATAATGAGGGACGCGTCATTCATCTTGCGCCGCGCGGGTTCGCGCGTGCTGGCGGTCATGCTGCTGACGGCTGCGACCGCGCTTGGCGGCTGTGCCGGTGGCGGTGGTGCCGCGAACTCCTATGCGATGGCGCCGAGCTCCGGCGCGACAGTCGCGTTCGAATCGATCGACGGGCCGCCACCGCAAGTGTTCGACCGCATGGTCGGCGTGCTCGACACCGAATCCAAGCTGCGCAGCCTGTCCGTAGTCTCCCGCGAGGGGACGGCTGCCTACCGCGTGCGCAGCTACCTCTCCGCCCAGATCGTGCGCGGCAAGACCGTGATCGCCTGGGTCTGGGACGTCTACGACGCCAACCAGCAGCGGGCGCTGCGCCTTTCCGGCGAGGAACCCACGGCGGCCAAGGGCGGTCGCGACCCTTGGGGCGCTGCCGATGACCTCGTGCTGCGGAAGATCGCCCAGGCCGGATTCAGCGGACTTTCCAACATGATCAACGGAACGCCGGATGCACCGAACTCGGCTCCCGGCTTGCGCGGGCCGGCCGTGGCGAGCGTGGTCCCGGAGGCCCAAGCGGCCCAGATGCCGGCCTCGGCGCTGGGCTATGCCGAGCGATAACCCCCGCGAAACCACGGCCCCAACTTCCGGCCAAACCGTTGGCCGGATTCGGGATTTCGCAGGGAAAACGTAGCGTCCCGGGTTGCCATTGCAGCCCCCGGCCTGATATTTCCTCGCCCGTCGTAACCGTGCTTCCAGTGGGTATTGTTTGATGTTGAACATCGTGTCCAGCAAAGCGCGGGAGGAAGCGTCCATGTCGGCCAAGAACGGCTCCATCAAGCTCGTCGCCGGCAACTCCAATCCGGCTCTCGCGCAGGCCATCGCGCAAGGTCTCGACCTGCCGCTGACCAAAGCGGTGGTACGGCGCTTCGCCGACATGGAGATCTTCGTCGAGATCCAGGAGAACGTGCGCGGCTCGGATGCCTTCGTCATCCAGTCGACCTCGTTCCCGGCGAACGACCATTTGATGGAATTGCTGATCATCACCGACGCACTGCGCCGCTCCTCGGCGCGCCGCATCACCGCGGTGCTGCCCTATTTCGGCTACGCCCGGCAGGACCGCAAATCGGGCTCGCGCACGCCGATCTCGGCAAAACTCGTCGCCAATTTGATCACGCAGGCCGGCGTCGACCGCGTCATGACGCTCGACCTGCATGCCGGCCAGATCCAGGGCTTCTTCGACATCCCGACCGACAACCTCTACGCCGCGCCGCTGATGGTGCGCGACATCAAGGACAAGTTCGACCTCTCCAGGACGATGGTGATCTCACCCGACGTCGGCGGCGTGGCGCGCGCACGCGGCCTCGCCAAGCGCATCAACACCCCGCTCGCGATCGTCGACAAGCGCCGCGAGAGGGCGGGTGAATCCGAGGTCATGAACGTGATCGGCGACGTCGCCGGCTACACCTGCATCCTGATCGACGACATCGTGGACTCCGGCGGCACGCTGGTGAACGCCGCCGACGCGCTGATCGCCAAGGGCGCCAAGGACGTCTACGCCTACATCACCCACGGCGTGCTCTCCGGCGGCGCGGCTGCCCGGATCACGAACTCCAGGCTGAAGGAGCTGGTGATCACTGACTCGATCCTGCCGACCGAGGCGGTGAGCAAGGCGCCGAACATCCGCACGCTGCCGATCGCCAGCCTGATCTCCGACGCGATCGCGCGCACCGCGGCGGAAGAGTCGGTGTCGAGCCTGTTCGACTGAGTTTCTTACCTTGCCCCGCTTGCAGGGACAGGGAGTGCGAGCGTCTACGTCCCTTATGAGGCAGCCCCCGGGTTGTTGCCAACGACCGCCCATGACATCATCCGAATCCCGAGTCATCTCTGCCCTCTGGATGCCCGATGCCACGACGGAAATTTGCCTGGGAGAAGCTGTCGGATGACGAGTTGCTCAAGCAACGCCTCTCCAGCCTGAGGGTTACGGTCGAAGGCACCTGGCTCGAGGATTGCGTCAGCACGCTCTATGAGGAGCTGGAAGAACGGGATATCCGGCTGCGGCCGCACACCTGGATGTCGAGCGAATGGTTCAGTCCGGGCGGCGTTCCCGGCATCGCCATTCCGTTCTATCTCGCTCATCCCCGCCTGATGAAACTCGAGAAGAAGATGATGTTTGACGTCGAGGGCGGAACATGGCGCGAGTGCATGGCCATCCTCCGTCACGAAGCGGGCCACGCGATCCAACACGGCTACCAGCTGCAGCGCCGGCGGCGCTGGCAGCAGCTGTTCGGCCCGTCGTCGAAACACTACCCGCGCTACTACCGGCCCAATCCGGCGAGCAGGCGTTACGTCCAGCATCTGCGGCTGTGGTATGCGCAGAGCCATCCGGACGAGGATTTCGCCGAGACCTTTGCGGTGTGGCTGCGGCCGCGCTCGAACTGGCGGACGCGATATGCTGGTTGGCCGGCGCTGAAGAAGCTCGAATATGTCGACGAGCTGATGGGCGAGATCGCGGGAAAGCGGCCGCCGATCGCGACGCGGGAGCGTGTCGATACGCTGGGTCGGCTCAGCCAGACGCTCGAAGAGCACTACAAGAAGAAGCAGGCGTTCTACGCCTTCACACCCCCCAAGACCTACGACCGCGATCTCTCCCGGCTGTTTTCAGCCGATCCACGGCATCACCGCTCAAAGCCGGCTTCAGCCCTGATCAGGCGCCACCGCTCCCAGATCAGGCAATTGGTCGCGCGATGGACCGGCGAGAATCAGCTTACGCTCGATGCTGTGCTTGACGAGATGATCTCCCGTTGTCGCGAGCTCGATCTGCGTGCCGTCGGCCCTGAACAGAAGCTCGTTCTCGACTTCATCGTCCTCGTGACCGCCAAGACGATGCACACGATGTTTGGCCCGTCTCGACGAAAATGGATCGCGCTATGAGACGTCTGCGCATTCTGGTCCTCATGCATCCGGACTTCCTGCCTCCGGACTCCTCCGACGGATACAGCCCGCAGGAGATCAATGCGTGGAAAACCGAGTACGACGTGGTGAGCACCTTGCGTGCCGCCGGCCACGAGGTTCGACCGCTCGGCGCGCAGGAGGAAATCAGGCCGGTGCGCGAGGCGATCGAGGAGTTCAAGCCGCACGTGGTTTTCACGTTGCTGGAGGAATTCCACAACAACGTCGCCTTCGACCAGCACATCGCGAGCTATCTCGAGCTGATGAAGGTCCCTTATACCGGGTGCAATCCGCGCGGCCTGACCCTGGCCCGCGGCAAGGATCTGTCCAAGACGCTGGTGCATCACCGCCGGATCGCCGCGCCGGCCTTTGCCGTCTTCCCGATGCGCCGCAAAGTGAAACGCCCGACGCGTCTTGCGCTGCCGCTGATCGTCAAGAGCCTGAACATGGATGGCTCGTTCGGCATCTCGCAAGCCTCGATCGTCGACACCGACGAAAAGCTGGCCGAGCGGGTTGCCTTCATCCACGAGCGGGTCGAATCCGCCGCCATCGCCGAGCAGTTCATCGAGGGGCGAGAGCTCTACGTCGGCGTGCTCGGCAACAACCGCTTACGTGTTCTGCCGATCTGGGAGTTGAAATTCGGCAGCATGGGCGGCCGCTCGTCACGGCATATCGCTACTGAGAAGGCCAAGCACGACACCGACTATCAGGAGAAGGTCGGCATCGTCGACGGGCCTGCGAAGGATCTGGCGCCGGAAGTGACCGCCAGGATCCAGCGAGCCGCGAAACGCATCTACCGGGCGCTTGGCCTCGACGGTTACGCGCGCATCGATTTTCGTCTCACCGCCGACGGCACGCCGTATTTCATCGAAGCCAATCCCAATCCCGAGATCGCCAAGAGCCAGGAGTTCGCGACGGCCGCTCTACATGACGGGCTCAAATATCCGGCTCTCCTGCAGCGCATCCTGGCCCTCGGGATCAGCCGCGCCAAGGCAGGAGTGTCACTGGGGTGATGACGGCGACGATCGCCCCTCATCCTTCGAGACGCGCTTCGCGCCCCTCGGGATGAGGGATGGTCGTTGCGCTGCGTTACACGATTCCCGCGGCGACCTGGCCGCGCAGGCGTTCGAGCCCGAGCAACGTCTCCGCGCAGGCGGCCGCCACCTCGACGCCCTTGATCGCAAAATGCCTGCGGAAGAAATCGTAGTGCACCTCGGTCTCGTGGAATTGCTGCGGCGTCAGCACCGCGGAGAACACGGGCACCTCCGTGCGCAGCTGCACGTCCATCAACGCCTTGATCACGGTGTCGGCCACGAACTCATGGCGGTAGATGCCGCCGTCGACGACGAGGCCGGCCGCGACGATCGCGGTGTAGCGCCGTGTCTTGGCGAGGATCTGCGCATGCAGCGGGATCTCGAACGAGCCCGGCACCTCGAACACGTCGACGTGATTGAGGTGGCGCGCTTCTGCCTCCTTCACGAAGGCGATACGGGCCTCCTCGACCACGTCGCGGTGCCAGCAGGCCTGCACGAAGGCCACCCGCTGCGGTTTCGCGAAGCGCGGATGGTCGGGCGCCGGCTCGTGTGGAACCGGCGGTGGCGTTTGGGTTGGTTGGGATGTTTCGGCTTTGGAAGTTTGGACTTGGGTATCTTGCAATATCTGATTCATGGCTTTCCTCAGTTAAGGACCAGAATCAGGGCACACGGAACGACAAACAGCCGCATCCTGCGATGCGTCTGTCACCGACCGTTCTCTTTCATCCGGACTTTAACCGTCGGCCTCGGAGTTGCACCGAATCTGCTGACCCTTCCCCTCAGCAACAGACTTTGAGGAAGGCGCTCGCGGGCTTAGGCCTTACGGCCCTTACCGCCGGTGGGGACTTTCACCCCGCCCTGAGAACATCGGCCGCCCGGAATGAACGGCCTGACCGAAATATGACGCCGGTTGGGGGCCGCGGCAAGCGGGTTCCGCATGGGAAAACCGCATGGTCCCATGCCGCTATAGTGGTCCAGTCCGTACGGGGCGGAATTAACGATTGGAGGGCTATCGGCGAATCCGATTCCGGTTTGTTCTTTTCCGTCCGGCTCGGCCTCCCCCGCGTTAATAATTGTGGCGGAGATGAGCTGTGGACGAACGAGTCCTGACTTGTGGACGGACTCGGCAGCCAGTTGCGCAGATTCCGCAAATCACATCAGTTGATCCGCGACAAGCCCGCGCTGATCCGAACGGATCGCCTTACCAATATTAAGGGAGCGCGCGCCGGACCAACCGCGTGCGTATCAAAGACAACAAAAAGGCAAGAGGTCGAGACGGCATGTCCCTGCTCGAAGGCACTATCGATTCCAAAAACCATCCGCTCGCGGTGGTCGAGGATATCGCTGCCAGCAACAACTGGCCGTTCGAACGCTCCGGCGAAGACGAACTCACGATTGTCTCCAAGGGACAATGGACCGACTACCAGATCTCCTTCACCTGGATGGGCGAGATCGAGGCGCTGCATCTGGCCTGCGCGTTCGACATGAAGATTCCGGTTGCGCGGCGACCGGAGGTGCAGCGGCTCGTCGCCGCCGTCAACGAGCAGTTGTGGGTCGGGCACTTCGACCTGTGGACGACCACCGGCATGATCATGCACCGGCAGGCCCTCGTGCTGCCGGGCGGGCTCACCGCCTCCACCGGGCAATGCGAAGCCATGCTCGCCGGCGCCATCCACGCCTGCGAGCGCTATTTCCCGGCGTTCCAGTTCGTGGTGTGGGCGGGCAAGTCCACGACGGAAGCCATGGACGCGGCGATGTTCGACACGGTGGGCGAGGCGTAGTTTTCTTGTCGTCCCGGCCTAGTGCGCACTTGCGCACGGGGGGCCGGGGCCCATACCGCGTGGTTTCGCTTGTGGCACGCTGCTTGTTGCCAACACCTCCATCCACTAAAACCAGTTGTGGTTATGGGTCCCGGCCCCCCGTGCGCAATTGCGCACTAGGCCGGGACGACACTGAGTTTGTGGTAACGGCTATGACGAGCAACGGCACTCTCGAAAACATCACCGGCACTATCCTGCTCGCCGGCGCCGGCAAGATGGGCGGCGCGATGCTGACCGGATGGCTTTCGGGCGGGCTCGATCCGCGCCGCGTCGCGGTGATTGATCCATACATCTCGGCCGAGATCACCGCACTTGCCGCCAAGGGGGTTGCGCTCAATCCTGATGTGACGACGGCAGGCCAGGTCGAGACGCTGATCGTCGCGGTGAAGCCGCAAATGTTCCGCGAGGCCGGCGCCAAGCTGAAGCCATTCCTCTCCGACAAGACCGCGGTGGTGTCGATCATGGCGGGAACCACGATCGCCCTGCTCGAGGAGGTCTGCGGCGGCGCGGTGGTGCGCGCGATGCCGAACACGCCGGCCGCGATCGGTCGTGGCATCACGGTGGCTGTCGCCGCGAACAACGTCAGCGCACAGCAACGCGCGGTGGCCGATGCGCTGCTGCGCGCCACCGGCTCGGTGGAATGGGTCGACGATGAGAGCCTGATGGACGCGGTGACCGCGGTCTCCGGCTCGGGCCCGGCCTATGTGTTCTTGCTGGCCGAAGAACTCGCGCGCGCCGGTGTCGAGGCGGGATTGCCCCAGGCGCTCGCGACAAAACTCGCGCGCGAAACCGTCGCCGGCTCGGGTGAACTTCTCCACCAGTCGGAGCTTGCCTCCGGCACGCTACGCCAGAACGTCACCTCGCCCGGCGGCACCACGGCCGCGGCGCTCGGCGTGCTGATGGGCGAACCAGGCCTGCGCGATCTGATGATCCGCGCGATCGCGGCGGCGACGCAGCGGTCGAAGGAATTGGCGAAGTAAGGAAGCTATCCCCTCATGGTGAGGAGGCGCGAAAGCGCCGTCTCGAACCATGCAGGCCCGGCTCTCGCCTGTGGCCATCCTTCGAGACGACCGCTGCGCGGTCTCCTCAGGATGAGGGCAGAGCAAGGGGCTCCTAGCTCGTCCCCAGCCGCTTGTTGAACATCGCGACATTGACGAGCCCGCGCGCGTGGCGGCCTTCGCCGAGTTTTCGCGTGCCCTCGAAGGCCTCGACCTCGAAGCGGATGACGCGGCGCTCGACCGCAATGACCTTCGCGGTAGTCCGCACCGTCGCGCCGACAAGGGCTGCTGCAAGATGGCGGATATCGACCTCGGTGCCGACCGTGACCCAGCCGGGCTGAAGGACGCTGCGGATCGCATCGCCCGACGTCATCTCCATTTCCAGAATCATCATCGGCGTCGCATAGACCATCGGCATGCCGGGCACGAAATGCCCGACCGTGCGCTCCACCGGCACCACCAGCGTGCGCTCGGCGCTCATGCCGACCTTGATGAAGTCGCGTGCGTCCATGGGGCCTCCCCCCGTCGTCCTGGACAAGCGCAGCGAAGCGAAGCGCCGATCCAGGACCCATTACCCCGACTGAACATTGTCATGAGCGGCCTAAACCACGACCCGCCGTAACAACTGCCGCTTGGGGTAATGGGTCCTGGCTTTCGCCAGGACGACAGTTGCGTTTGCAGCTAGAGCGCTGGCTACTTCTTCGCAGCCGCCGCGCGCTCCACGAACGTCTTGCCGCCCTTCATCTTGTGGCGGAGCGGGGCTTCATTGATCTGGATGACGACGGCGTCGGCATCGACGCCGAGATTCTTCACCAGCGCCTGGGTGATGTCGCGCATCATGCCGGCCTTCTGCTCGTCGGTGCGGCCTTCGGCCATGCTGACAGTGATCTCAGGCATTTTTCTCTCCCTTGGGCCGAACACCGGCCATTGACGGGCGCCATCAAACAGGAGGCGGATGCCCGGGACAAGCCCGGGCATGGCGGCGTCAGCGAATAGCTAGCCCCAGCTCACGTCATGGCGCGCTAGCACCTCGCGAACTTTGGCGACAAGATCGGCCTCGCTGCACGAGAACTGCGCCGGGCGGCTCTCACGCCATTCCTGGTTGGAAGCGATCGCGGCTGCCGCCTTCGCGCCCTCGATCAGATCCTTGATCTGCACCTCGCCACGCGCTTTTTCATCCGAGCCCTGGATGATGACGCAGGGCGCATTGCGGCGATCGGCATATTTGAGCTGGTTGCCCATGTTCTTGGGATTGCCGAGATAGAGCTCGGCGCGGATGCCGGCGGTTCGCAACGATGCGACCATCTTCTGATAGTCGGCGACGCGGTCGCGGTCGAACACGGTGACGACGACGGGGCCGAACCCGGGCTTCGTGTCGAGCTTGCCGAGCAGCGTCAGCGCGGCCTGAAGCCGCGACACGCCGATCGAGAAACCGGTCGCCGGCACGGGCTCGCCGCGGAAGCGCGAGACCAGGCCATCGTAGCGTCCGCCGCCGCCGACCGAGCCGAAGCGCACCGGTCGGCCCTTGTCGTCCCTGGTCTCGAGCAGCAGTTCGACCTCGTAGACGGGGCCGGTGTAATATTCGAGGCCGCGCACCACGGAGGGGTCGATCTTGATGCGATCCGCACCGTAACCCGACGCCGTCACTAGTTTCGCGATCTCTTCCAGCTCGCTCACGCCGGCCTGACCGACTTCGCTCTTGGTGAGATAGGTTTCCGCCGCGGCAATGGCCTCTTTCCAATCGTCGCGCGGTTTGGTGATGGCGAGAACGACGTCAGCTTCCGACGCGCTTAGATTGGCGCCCTTCGTGAAGTCGCCCTTGCCTTCTTCGCCTCCATCCCATCTGCCGGGACCGAGGAGCTTGCGAACTTCCTCGGCGGGAAACTTATCGAGCTTGTCGATTGCGCGCAGCACGGTGAGCCTGCGCGCTGCGTTCTCTTCGCCGCCGAGCCCGATGGCTTCCAGAACGCCGTCGAGCACCTTGCGGTTGTTCACCTTCACGACATACGAGCCGCGCGCAATGCCCAGCGCCTCCATCGTGTCGGCCGCCATCATGCAGATCTCGGCATCGGCCGCCGGCGTTGCCGAGCCCACCGTGTCCGCATCGAACTGCATGAACTGGCGGAAGCGACCGGGACCCGGCTTTTCATTGCGGAAGACGTAGCCGACCCGGTAGCTGCGGTAGGGCAACACGAGAGCGTCGGTGCCGTATCGCTCGCCGACGTAGCGGGCGAGCGGCGCGGTCAAATCGTAGCGCAGCGAGATCCACTGCTCGTCGTCGTCCTGGAACGAGAACACGCCCTCGTTCGGACGATCCTGGTCGGGCAGGAACTTGCCGAGCGCATCGGTGTATTCCATCGCCGGCGTTTCCACAGGCTCGAACCCGTAGAGCTCGTAGACGGTGCGGATCTTTTCCACCATCTCGCGCGTCGCCCGGATCGCGGCGGGATCGCGATCCTCGAGCCCGCGCGGCAGGCGCGCCTTCAGTTTCTGGGGTTTTTTGGATTTTTCGGCCATGCGCGGCATTTACCAGCCGACGCGCGAAGCGGCAACTGCCGGGTAGGCCCTTACGGCTGCTCCATCCGTGCCCGCAGCGCATCGGCATCCGCTTTCGGCAGCGACTTCAGCGTTGGCTTGATGGTTTCGCCGCCGACGATCTTGCCGTTGCGCATGAACATCCAGTCCGAGATGTCGGCTTCAGTGAAGCCGACCTTGTCGCCTGCCCGCTTGCCCGGCAGATCGCGTGGCTCGTTGGCGAAGAGGCCGGAATAGCCCCCATTGGGTAGCTTCTTCACCTCGGCCATCCAGATGTGCTCACCGCCTTTGCGGGTCGAAAAGTGCACCTTCAGGGCGTGCCCCGTTTCCGACGGTTTCGGCGCCTCGTAGGAGGCCCAGAAGGTCGGCAGCGTGCCGCGGGCGCGCGCGATCGCGGTGTTCATCTCCGGATCGGTGTTGCGCACGTCGACGACGGGCGAACGGCCCTCAGCGGAGACGTCCGGCTTGGGGCCGATGGTCAGGATGCCAAAGACGGTGACGCCGGTGATTGCGGCGAGAACGACCCATTTCAGGGACTGGGGAAGAGTGGATGTCATGATCGCAATGTCCGGAAAACTCGATGTCCAGGTATTCGAGGTCTCGGACTTTGTCGCACGATCATCGTGTCGCGTTCATTGCGCCTCTCTCTCCCCGCGAGCGGAGAGAGAGAGGGCAAAAATCAAGACAGATTGCGGATCCAGTTATGCGGATCGTTGGTGCGGCCGTACTGGATGTCGACGAGCTGCTTGCGCAGGCCCATGGCGACGGGGCCGGCGGCACCGCCGCTGATCTCGAAATCGCCGCTCACTGAGCGCACCGTGCCGATCGGCGAGATCACGGCCGCGGTGCCGCAGGCAAACGCCTCCTTCAGCTTGCCGCTGGCCGCATCCTTGCGCCACTGGTCGAGCGAGTACGGCTCCTCGCGCACGGTCTTGCCGGCGTCCTTGGCCAGCGCGATGATGGAGTCGCGGGTGATGCCGGGCAGGATGGTGCCGAGCGGCGGCGTCGAGAGCGAACCGTCGTCAAACACGAAGAACACGTTCATGCCGCCGAGCTCCTCGATGTAGCGGCGCTCGATCGCATCGAGAAACACGACTTGGTCGCAGCCGTGCTGGATCGCTTCGGCCTGGGCGCGCAGGCTTGCGGCATAGTTGCCGCCGCATTTGACGGCGCCGGTGCCGCCGACGGCAGCGCGCGTGTAGTTCTCGGACACCCAGATCGAGACTGGCGCGGGGCCGCCCTTGAAGTAGGAGCCGACCGGCGAGGCGATCACCGCGAAGATGTATTCGGACGACGGCTTGACGCCGAGGAAGGTCTCGCTCGCGATCATGAACGGGCGCAGGTAAAGGCTGCCCTCGCCGCCCGGCATCCAGGCGCGGTCGATGCGCACGATTTGCTCGACGGCCTCGATGAAGACGTCTTCGGGGAGCTGCGCCATCGCCATGCGGTCCGCCGAGTCCTTGAAGCGCCGCGCATTGGCGTCGGGGCGGAACAGGTTCACGCCGCCGTCGTCGCGCTTGTAGGCCTTGAGGCCTTCAAAAATTTCCTGGGCGTAGTGCAGGACGGCGCCGGCCGGATCGAGCTGGAAATTGGCGCGGGCCTCGACACGCGCCTCGTACCAGCCGCCCTTGGCCTGGTTGTAGCGGACCACCGCCATGTGATCGGTGAAGACCCGCCCGAAGCCGGGGTCCACCAGCTTGGCGACCCGATCCTTCTCGGGGGTCGGATTGGATGCGGGCTGGATGTCGAATTTCATGCTCATGTCCTTGCCTCCCGCTGCCGGTAGCGGCGCCGTTGTGGCACCCACCTGCCCCGATTTGGGCCCGGCTGGCTCAATTGGTTTCTGGCCGGACCGCCGCCAGCCTTGTTACGGCCGGTTTCCGTGGCCAGCATGTCACCGAGGACATGCTTTTGCGGAAGACGGAAGTCCAGTATGTTTTGCCGAAATGCCGTTCGACAATCGCACGGTTGATCTGCTCCGGCCGTCGCCGCCTGTCTGGCCCACTGGGGCCGCCTTGCTTCGATGCCCACCCGACGCGAAACGATCTAAAATTTCGTACGGGCCGATCGTTTTGTAACATTGAGACCAAGATACGTCAATATGCCTGACATAAATTTCGCGACTCCTTCTCAAGACGCTGCCGGGCCGCGGCCGGCCGCAGACGACGGAGGCAATTTGCGCTGGGATATCATCGAACTGCTGTTCTTCGCCTATCGCGATTTCGTCGGCGATCCCGACCAGGAGCTGGAGGCGTTCGGCTTCGGCCGGGCCCATCACCGCGTCATGCACTTTGTTTATCGTTATCCCGGCCTCAAGGTCGCCGACCTCCTCGACGTCCTGCGCATCACCAAGCAATCGCTCGGCCGGGTGCTCAAGCAGCTCCTGGACGAGGGCTATATCGTCCAGAAGACCGGCGACAATGATCGCCGCCAACGCCTGCTGTTTGCGACACCGAAGGGCGAGGCGCTGGTGCAGAAGCTCGCCGGTCTCCAGACCACGCGCATCACCAAGGCGCTCGCCGAGATGGCGCCGCAGGATGCCGAAACCGTCAAGCGCTTCCTGCGCGCAATGATCGACCGCGACGATCCCGACAAGGTGCTCGAAACGATCTTCGCCACCGTCAATCAGGACAAGGAGTGACCGTGCCGCTCGCTGCCACGCTCGCACGCCCGCCGGCACGCCCCGCCGACGATGCTCCGCATCTCCTGCTGGTTGACGACGACCGCCGCATCCGCGACCTGCTCTCGCGCTTCCTTGCCGGCGAAGGCTATCGCGTCTCGACCGCCGCCAGCGCCAGCGACGCCCGTTCCAAGCTTTTGGGCCTGCACTTCGACCTCTTGATCCTGGATGTCATGATGCCCGGCGAGACCGGCTTCGATCTCGCCCGTTTCATCCGGACTTCGTCCTCGGTGCCGATCGTGATGCTGACAGCGCGGCATGAAGCCGAAGCGCGCATCGAGGGCCTGCAGATCGGCGCCGACGATTACGTCGCAAAGCCGTTCGAGCCGCGCGAGCTTGCGCTGCGCATCAACAACATCCTCAAGCGCGCTGCGCCGCCGCCGCAGGCCGCTGCAGTGGAGAAGATCGCGTTTGGCCCGTACATCTATCACCTGGACCGCGGCGAACTGCGCCAAGGCGAAGACGTCATTCACCTGACCGACCGCGAGCGCGAGATGCTGCGGATCCTGTCGGAGACACCGGGCGAGACCGTGCCGCGCAGCGCGCTAACCGGCAATGGCAGCGTCAACGAGCGCGCCGTCGACGTGCAGATCAACCGCTTGCGGCGCAAGATCGAGACCGATCCCGCCAATCCGCTGTTCCTCCAGGCCGTGCGCGGCATCGGCTACCGGCTGGTAGCCTCTCCATAAAGAGTGAAGCGCCACCGATGAGCACGATCGATAGCGGCCTGACGCTTTTGAAGAGCGCCGCCGGCCGCGTCTCCGCCGCCAATGGCTGGATGGGCAACGCCTTCAAGGGCTGGATGCCGACCGGCCTTTATGCGCGTGCGCTGCTGATCATGATCGTGCCGATGGTGATCCTGCAATCGGTCGTCGCCTTCGTGTTCATGGAGCGGCACTGGAACACGGTGACACGGCGCCTGTCGGCCGCGGTGGTGCAGGACATCGCCGCGCTGATCGACGTCTACAAGGGCTATCCGCAAGACAAGGATCGCGACCAGATCCGCCGCATCGCGCAGCAGCGCCTGGGCCTCGTCGTCGATTTCCTCCCGGCCGGCGACATGCCGCCGCCGGGACCCAAGCCGTTCTTCTCGCTGCTCGACCAGACGCTGTCGGTGCAGCTCGGCCGCCAGATCGGGCGCTCCTTCTGGATCGACACGGTCGGCCGCTCCAATCTGGTCGAGATCCGGATCCAGCTCGACGACGCCGTGATGCGCGTGTTCGCGCAGCGCAGCGCCGCCTATGCCTCGAACTCGGAGATCTTCCTGTTCTGGATGGTCGGAACGTCCTCGATCCTGCTGATCGTCGCGGTGCTATTCCTGCGCAACCAGATCAAGCCGATCCTGCGACTTGCCGACGCCGCCGAGAGTTTTGGCAAGGGCCGCGAGGCGCCGAATTTCCGCCCGCGCGGCGCGCGCGAGGTGCGGCGCGCGTCGGTCGCCTTCCTCGAAATGAAGTCGCGCATCGAGCGGACGATGGAGCAGCGCACCGCGATGCTCGCCGGCGTCAGCCACGATCTGCGCACGATCCTGACGCGGTTCAAGCTCGAGCTGGCGCTGATCGGCGACAGCCCCGAAATGGAGGGCATGCGCAAGGACGTCGACGAGATGTCGATGATGCTCGAGGACTACCTCGCGTTTGCTCGCGGCGATTCCGGCGAGCAGTCGCAGCCGACCGACATGGCCCAGGCGCTCGAGGAGCTGCGCAGCGACGCCGAACGCCACGGCCACACGGCGACAGTCGCATTCAACGGGCTGCCCGTGGTCACGGTGAAGCCGGCCTCGTTCAAGCGCTGCCTTGCCAACCTCGTCACCAACGCCGCCCGCTACGGCAAGAGCATCGCCATCACCGGCCAGCGCGATCACCGTTATTTGACCGTGACGGTCGACGACGACGGGCCGGGCATTCCCGCACACCTGCGCGAAGAGGTGTTCAAGCCGTTCCTGCGGCTGGACAACGCCCGCAACCAGGATGAAGGCGGCACGGGCCTGGGCCTCGCGATCGCCCGCGACATCGCCCGTTCGCATGGCGGCGACATCACACTTGGCGACAGTCCGATGGGCGGATTAAGAGCGAGCGTGCGGATACCGGTGTAACCGGTGATGTAGCCCGGATGGAGCGTAGCGAATCCGGGATTCTTTCTTCGCGATCGATGCACCGGTCCCGGATTTCGCTTCGCTCCATCCGGGCTACGATCTTCCTTACTTCGGCAACAGCGCCTTCAGCTTGTCCATGTCGCGCACGTTCATCTTGAAGCCGCCGGGCATCACGACGTCGCCGGGCTTCTGGTCCGGCTTGCAGGCCCCTAGCCATTTCGCTTCGAGCTGCATGGTGGTGTCGCGGCCTGCCGCGCCGGCGGCGCCGCCTTGCGCGTGCGACGATGTCTTCACCGTATAGGCCGAATTGAAATCGCCAGTGATCTCAGCATGCGAGGTCGTGCTGATGCCGGCGACATTGCATTCGGAATCGCTGACATAACCGGTTGCGGTCTTCTTGATGTCCTGCTTGGCGCAGATCTGCTTGGCCATCGGGGAGATGTTGTTGTTCATCTCCTTGTCGACGGTCTCGTCGGTGCAGTGCTGCATGGTCATCTCGGGCACCGGCGTGCCAGTCCTGACCATCTTCAATTCCCACAGGCCCGCCTTGCGCACCGGCAGGTCGTCAGCGCGGGCGCTGGCTGCCGACAAGACGAGGCAAAGTGCGGAGCCGAGCAAAGCGAGTTTGCGCGTCATGTCGGAAGCTCCCGGCTGCGATGGCGGCGTTGCGAAAGCGCCTCAGTAGAGCGTGCGGATCGGCTGGTCGGCCGCGCCATAGGGCACCCAGCGGCAGGAGAACGAGATGTAGCCGCCCTCATAGGCCTGCATCGCCAGGAATTTGGCGACCTTCCCGTAGCGGGCGCAGTGATCGACCGCGACCTGCCGCGCATCGACCTGGGTTGCCATCGAATAGGCGATGATTCCGCCAGTGTCGTTGCCCTTGAACGGAGGCACCGGAAGCAGATCGGCGCGCGCCGACTGGCTCGCCATCATACCCAAGGCAAGTAGGCCCGCGGCCGCAATGATTCGCATTCCCGTCACTCCGATTGGTTGGCGGCAGTTTACGGTGTCGGCGCGGCGGTGGAAAGAACGGATGGCCGGTCCAACGCAGCATTGCGGTCAACTCGTCGGCAAGTGTTGCCGCGCTGCACTTGACCTCCTCCGGCCTTCACGGCACCGTCCGACCCTTGCAGATCATGCTGTCTGGATCATCCATGCGCGCCTCGACCTTCCTGAAATCGCTCCGCTTTGCCGCCGTGCTCGGCCTCCTGTTCGGGGCGTTGTCGCTCGGTGAGGCCAGGGCCGCCAATCCGCTGGAGCTGAATTTCTGGCTGAGCGGGCCGCGTTATGACGGCAACGTCTCCGAATGCGACCGGGCGCTGCCGACGATCGCCAGCCAGTTCTGGGAGAAAGAAAGCTCGTTCTGGAATTCCTCGTTGAAGATCACCGGCTTCGCCGCGGTTCACGAGACCGCGTTCCGGCCCTGGGCATCGGATAACATCCCCCGCCGCTATTGCACCGGCGAGGCCATGCTCACGGACGGCAAGATGCGCAAGGTGCACTTCTCGATCGTCGAGGACGGCGGCTTCGCCGGCTACGGCCAGGGCGTGGAATGGTGCGTGGTCGGGCTCGACCGCAACTGGGCCTACAACCCGGCCTGCCGCGCCGCCAAGCAATAATTGCGCTGATCCGGACCGATCAGGCGGCCCAACGATGGTCGCCCGAAATTTGTTCTTGAAATGTTCCTATCGCCTGCTAGGCTCGTCTGCACAGTCTAGTTGAGGGGCGTCGCCATGTTTCATTCCAGATTGCATTCGTTCTCCCGCCTGATGATCTCGCTGACGCTTGCGGCCGGGCTGGCTGCACTGGCCGGCGGCGCAAAGGCCCAGGACAAGCGGCAGAACACGCCCGGCGAATTCGATTTTTATGTGCTGTCGCTGTCGTGGTCGCCCTCCTTCTGCGAAGAGGCAGCGGAGCGCGGCGGCCGCTCGCAGACCCAGTGCAGCGGACGGCCCTATGCTTTCGTGGTGCATGGTCTGTGGCCGCAATATGAGAACGGTTTTCCGGAATATTGCCAGCGGCCTTCGCCGCGGCTGAACCGCAGCATCGTCTCCTCCATGCTCGATCTGATGCCGGCGCCGGGGCTGATCTTCAACGAATGGGACAAGCACGGCACCTGCTCGGGGCTCGCCGACCGCAGCTATTTCGAGACGATCCGGAAGGCGCGCGCCGCAATCAAGATTCCGGCCGAATATCTCGATTTGTCGCAGGCCAAGACGGTGGCGCCGGCAGAGGTGGAGGAAGCCTTCATCAAGGCCAATCCGGGCCTCAGCAATGCCGCCGTCTCGATCACCTGCAACCGGACGCGGCTATCGGAAGTCCGCATCTGCCTCAGCAAGGACCTGCAATTCCGCGCCTGCGAGGAGATCGACCGCCGCGCCTGCCGTCGCGACCAGTTGGCGATGCCGCCGATCCGGGGTGGCTAGCCCAGGCATCGTGCCTCTTTGCTCAAGCCGTCACGTGGCGTAGTGCTCTTGCATGAATTACCGCCACGCCTTTCACGCCGGAAGCTTCGCCGATGTCATCAAGCACATCGTGCTGGCGCGCATCATCACCTATCTCCAGGATAAGCCGGGCGCGTTCCGTGTCATCGACACCCATGCCGGCGCTGGCCTCTACGATCTCGAAAGCGAGGAGGCGCGTCGCGGCGGCGAGTGGCTGACGGGCATTGCGCGGCTGATGCAGGCGCGACTGTCTAACGACGCCATGGCGCTGACCAAGCCCTACCTCGACATCGTCCGCGCCTTCAATCCGAAGGGTGAGCTCAAGGCCTATCCGGGCTCCCCGCTGATCGCACGCGGCCTGCTGAGACCACAGGACCGCCTCTTGCTCTGCGAACTCGAGCCGAAGGCGCGCAAGGCGCTGATCGGCGTGCTGCGCCACGACGAACAGGCCCGCGTGGTCGACCTCGACGGCTGGATGGCGCTGCCGGCTTTCGTGCCGCCGAAGGAACGGCGCGGGCTCGTGCTGATCGACCCGCCGTTCGAGGCGAAGGACGAGTTCGAAAAGCTCGAAGAGGCCTTCTCGACGGCTTTTGCGAAATGGCCGACCGGTATCTATGTAATCTGGTATCCCGCCAAGAGCCGGCGCGCCACCGACGCGCTGGTGCAATCAGTGGCGCGGCTCGCAGCCGCAGCAAAACCGCCGGGAAAATGCCTGCGCCTCGAATTCAGCGTGGCGCCACAAGCCGACGGCGCAGCCCTCACCTCCAGCGGGCTCTTGATCGTCAATCCCCCTTACACACTGCACGGCGAGCTCAAGACGATCCTGCCCGAGCTGGAAATGCCGCTCGGCCAGGGGGGCGCTGCCAGATTCCGATTAGAGGTGCCAAGGCCGTAACACTCCGGCATCTTGGGAAAAATATGCAGGAGCGGTGGTCAATCTGCAGAGAACCGTATTATGCTGTTGCGGTGACTGGCTTTACGTTCCGCTTCCGCGAATGGTTGCGGCGGAGTGAAGGCCTAAGAAAGATCCAGTCGGACCGAATGGTCTGCCCAAGGATGGCCAGCTCCCGGGCTTCGTAAGGCCCGGTCATGTCGTGACGTGCGTCTGCGTCACGACGGAGGAGCAATGAGGGGGAGTTTCCCGATGGCCATGACGGGAACGGTCAAGTTTTTCAACGGTGAGCGCGGCTACGGATTCATCAAACCGGACGACGGGGGCCGCGACGTCTTCGTGCATATTACTGCTGTGGAGCGGGCCGGACTGAAGGACCTTGCCGAAGGACAGCGTATTACTTTCGAAGTCGAACCGGACAAGAAGGGCAAGGGGCCGAAGGCGGTCGATTTGGTCATCCTTCCCTAGCGAGTCCGACGCGAAACACCGGCGCAAAAAAAATCCCGGCCGCGAGCGGCCGGGAGGCTGTAGTCCGGTATTTTCTTCTTTGGGTATCAGAAGTGATAGTTCACGCCTGCGCGCACAACGCTGGCGCTATAGCCGTTTGACACGCCTGTAATCGCGAACTGACTCGTCGACAGATCGATGTAGAGATATTCGAGCTTGGCGCTCCAGTTCGGCGCGAAACCAACTTCCGCGCCGGCACCGATGGTCCAGCCGGCGCTGGTATGCGACTCCGTCCAGCCGAACGTCTGCGCGCGCAGCTCGCCGAAGGCGAGGCCCGCCGTGCCGTAGAACAGCACGTTGCTGAGGGCATAGCCCGCGCGGCCGCGCAGGGTGCCGAACCACGGATTGGAGAACTTCCACGGCGCGAAGGTATCGTCGGCACCGGCGGCCTGGATGTCACCTTCGACACCGAACACCCACGGGCCGGTCTGGAAATTGTAACCGGCCTGAACGCCGCCGACGAAGCCCGACGGTTTTGCGGGATTGTTGTTCACCGAGCCCCATTCGTAGCCGAGATTGGCACCGAGATACGGACCGGCCCAGCTATAGGCGTTGAGCGGCTGATTGACCGTGTAGGGCGCACGTTGCCCGTAATTGAGATCGGCGGCCCCTGCCGAAGCCGTCCAGCCGACTGCAGCCAACGCGGCTGCGCCCACAACGAGCCTCTTCATCACATACTCCAACGCAACTGCCGTCACCGGCGCGATGCCTGCGCCGCCGCGCGAGGCAAAACCGCATGGTTACGGAACCACCACTATTTCGCGTAACATTTATCGAGAGTTTTAAGTTAAAGGCCTGTTAAGCCGGGTTACCGCGCTGTTAACAGGCTTAAGCAAGCGTTACCGGGAACTGCGCCGCCATCCTGTGCGTGCCGCACCGCCGGAACTTCAATTCGCCACCCGCAACGCCTAAATTCGCACCATGGTTCACGATTCCACCGACAATCCGGACGACGCACGTGCGCGCAAACCCGTGCGCGGCAACGCGCCCGACGTCCCGCCCCAGGAGACGGAAGCGGCGCCGCCCGACCTCGATCCCGCCACAGCAAACGGGGACGACGAGGACGACGCACGGCTGCCGGACATCCTGGAAGAGAGCGGCACGGTTGGCGAAGAGCCGCTGGCGACCGGCCACGAGGCGATCGAACGCGCGGTCCGCCTCGCCCCCACCTCGCCCGGCGTCTACCGCATGCTCAATGGGAATGCCGACGTGCTCTATGTCGGCAAGGCCAAGAACGTCAAAAAGCGCCTGTCGAACTATGCGCGCCAGAGTGCGCCGCAGCCGGCGCGCATCCTGCGCATGATCGCCGCCACAGTTACCGTGGAAATCATCTCGACCCACACCGAGACCGAAGCGCTGCTGCTGGAGGCCAACCTCATCAAGCAGCTTCGACCGCGCTTCAACGTGCAGCTGCGCGACGACAAGTCGTTTCCCTATATCCTGATCACGGGCGACCATTGGGCGCCGCAGATCCTGAAGCATCGCGGCGCGCAGACGCGGCCCGGTCGCTATTTCGGCCCGTTCGCCTCGGCCGGCGCCGTCAACCGCACCATCACCGCGTTGCAGCGCGCATTCCTGATCCGCTCCTGCACGGATTCCTTCTTCGAGAGCCGCTCGCGGCCGTGCCTGCTCTACCAGATCCGCCGTTGTGCCGGCCCCTGCACCCGCGAGATCGACTTCCCCGGCTACACGACCCTGGTGCGCGAGGCGAGCGACTTCCTGTCCGGCAGGAGCCATGCGGTGAAACAGGAGCTTGCCGCCGAGATGGAGAAGGCCTCCGGTGAGCTCGAATTCGAGAGCGCCGCGCTCTACCGCGACCGCCTCGCTGCGTTGTCCGCGATCCAGTCGCAGCAGGGCATCAATCCGCGCACGGTGGAAGAAGCCGACGTGTTCGCCATCCACCAGGAGGGCGGCTTCTCATGTGTCGAGGTGTTCTTCTTCCGCACCGGGCAGAACTGGGGCAACCGCGCCTATTTCCCGCGCGCGGAGAAGACGTATACGCCGGAAGAGGTGCTCGGCTCCTTCCTCGCCCAGTTCTATGACGACAAGCCGCCGCCGAGGAACATCCTGCTCTCGCACGAGATCGAGGAGAGCGAGCTGCTCGCCAACGCGCTGTCGATAAAGGCCGGCCGCAAGGTCGAGGTTTCCACGCCGAAGCGCGGCGAGAAGAAGGAGCTCGTCACCCACGCGCTCACCAACGCGCGCGAGGCCCTGGGCCGCAAGCTCGCGGACACCGCGACGCAGAGCCGCCTGCTGGACGCCATGGCCACGACCTTGAGCCTGCCGCATGCGCCGAAGCGGATCGAAGTCTACGACAACAGCCATATCCAGGGCACCAACGCGGTCGGCGCCATGATCGTCGCCGGCCCCGATGGCTTCGTCAAAAACCAGTACCGCAAGTTCAACATCAAGTCGGAAGGGATCACGCCGGGCGACGACTTCGCCATGATGCGCGAAGTGCTGGAGCGCCGCTTCAAGCGCCTGATCAATCCGCCCGAAGAGGGCGCGGCCAAAACCAAGGACGACGACTTCCCGCAATGGCCCGATCTCGTGATCATCGACGGCGGCCGCGGCCAGCTCAACGCGGTCCGGGAGATCTTTGCAAATCTCGGCCTGACCCAGGTGGCGCTGATGTCCGTGGCCAAGGGGCCGGACCGGGATGCCGGCCGCGAGACCCTGTTCATGCCGGAGCGCGAGGCGATCAAGCTGGAGCCGCGCGACCCCGTGCTCTATTTCATCCAGCGCCTGCGGGACGAGGCGCACCGCTTCGTCATCGGCTCGCACCGCAAGCTGCGCAAGAAGGACATCCGCGAGGCCGGCTTGCAGGAGATTCCGGGCATCGGCCCGTCACGCAAACGTGCCTTGCTGCATCATTTCGGAACCCTGAAGGAGATCGAACGGGCCTCGATCACCGATCTCGGCAAGGTTCCGGGGGTGAGCGCCGAGAGCGCCCGCAGGATTTTCGAGTATTTCCACCCTCAGCCGAGATGAAATAAAAGGGGGCCGCGGTCATATGGTCGTCGCATCCCGCACCCCATTTGGGAGCGGAACGGTTGACCTTGAGGCTGCAGCGGTATTGGTAGGACGGATGAACATCGCCACGACACGAGGGACCACCAGCCGCGCGATGTCCCTCCCGAACATCCTGACCTACGGCCGGATCGCCGCGATCCCGGTCGTGGTCGGGTGCATCTACGCACAGTCGATCATGGACGGTCCGCTGTGGCTGCGATGGGTTGCCGTCGCCATTTTCATCGCGGCTGCGGTCACTGATTACCTCGACGGCTATTACGCGCGGATCTGGAATCAGCAATCGGCGTTCGGCCGCATGCTCGATCCGATCGCCGACAAGCTTCTGGTCGCCTCGTGCCTGCTGATGCTGGCCGCCGACGGCATCATTCACGGCTGGTCGCTGTGGGCCGCCATCGTGATCCTGTGCCGCGAGATCCTGGTCTCGGGCCTGCGCGAATATCTTGCCGCGCTGCGCGTCAGCGTGCCCGTGACCAAGCTTGCGAAGTGGAAGACGACGGTTCAGCTCATCGCCATCGGCTTCCTGCTGGCCGGTCCCGCCGGCGATGAGGTGGTGCCCATGGTCTCGATGACCGGGCTGGCGCTGCTCTGGGCCTCGGCGATCCTCACCATGTACACCGGCTACGACTATTTCGGCGCCGGCATCCATCACCTCATCAAGGAGGATGAGGGATGAAAGTGAAGTACTTCGCCTGGGTGCGCGAGCGCGTCGGCAAGGCCGAGGAGACCATCGAGCCGCCCGCGACCGTGCGCACGGTGGAAGAGCTGATCGCCTGGCTGTCCGGCCAAGGCGAAGCCTACGCCTACGCGTTCGAGAAGCCGAAGGTGATCCGCACCGCGATCGACCATGCCCACGTCAAGTCGGACGCCGCGATCGCGGGCGCTCGCGAGATCGCGTTCTTCCCGCCGATGACCGGCGGCTAGACCATGCCCGCCACCACCTGTCCCGTCACCATTCGTATCCAGCAAGACGATTTCGACATCGCGCGCGAGATCGCGGTGCTGACCGGGAACCGCACCGACATCGGTGCAGTCGTGAGCTTTTCCGGCATCTGCCGCGGTGACGAGGACAGCGCCAAGATCGCCGCGCTCTCGCTCGAGCATTATCCGGGCATGGCCGAGGAAGAGATCAGGCGCCATGCCGACGAGGCCACCTCGCGCTGGCCGCTCAACGGCGTCACGGTGATCCATCGCGTCGGCCGTTTCATGCCTGGCCAGAACATCGTGCTGGTGCTGACCGCCTCGCAGCACCGCCAGGCAGCGTTCCAGGCAGCCGAGTTCCTGATGGATTATCTGAAGACCAACGCGCCGTTCTGGAAGAAGGAAGAGAGCGCCACCGGCACCGGCTGGGTCGAGGCCCAGGCCCGCGACGATGAAGCCGCCGCACGCTGGACCCGATCCTGATGGCAACGACATCCAAAAAGACCGTGCGCGGCCGCGCCGCGCCAAAGCTCGCGAAAGTGGGGCGCGGCGAGCTTCTCACGCTGATCGATTTCGTCCGCTATGCGGTGAGCCGCTTCAATGAGGCCAAGCTCGCCTTTGCCCATGGCACACCCGATCCGGTCGCGGAAGCGGCCTTCCTGGTCTGTGAAGCCCTGCATCTGCATCCCGAGCAGTTCGAGATTTTTGCCAACGCGCGAGTCACGGACGCCGAGGGCAGGACCATCATCGATCTCATCCATCAGCGCGTCACCACCCGCAAACCGGCCGCCTATCTCGTCAACAAGATCTACATGCGCGGCCTGCCGTTCTATGTCGACGAGCGCGTCATCGTTCCCCGCTCCTTTATCGGCGAGTTGCTGGAATCGCATTTCGGCGGCGACGGCGAAGCCGGCTCGCTGATCGACGACCCCAGCGCGGTCGAACGCGTACTCGATCTCTGCACTGGGTCGGGATGCCTCGCGATCCTCGCGGCGCATCATTTTCCGAATGCCACGATCGACGCCGTCGATATCTCGAAGGGCGCGATCGACGTCGCCAGACGAAATGTCGGCGAATACGGGCTCGATGACCGGATCAGCCTGCATCGCGGCGACCTGTTCACCCCGCTCGGTGACGCCAAATACGACCTGATCATCACCAACCCGCCTTATGTCGATGCCGAAGGCATGGCGGCGCTGCCGCCGGAGTGCCGGGCCGAGCCGAAGCTCGCCTTTGACGGCGGCGCCGACGGTCTCGACGTGGTGCGCCGGATCCTGCGCGACGCGCCCGGCCATTTGACGCCGGATGGCGGGCTGATCTGCGAGATCGGCCGCGGCCGCGAACTCGTCGACGAGGCCTTTCCTGAACTACCGCTGCTCTGGCTCGACACCGAGGACTCCGAGGGCGAAGTGTTCTGGATCGCGGCAGCCGATCTCGGCTGATCGATCACGACGGGCAGACCTCGTCGGAACAAGTCAAATACCGCCACGTTCATCCCCCGACGAATTTTCTCGCACTCGGAGGATCACCGCATGCTTGCGCCATCGGGCGAATTGCTGCGCGCCGGCGTCGCGCTCAAGCTCAACCATCTCAAGCGCGCCGCCCAGTCCTATGCCCGTGACCGGAGCAATCAAGCCACGGGGCGCATGACGTCTTACGCGACTGCGGCCGGACTGCTCGCCGTTGCGGGCTTGTTCGTCATCGCAGCCTTCTTTGTCGGCCTGATTGCCCTGTACCGCTGGGTTGCGATCCATTACGGGCAATTCTGGGGATTCGGCGCCGCCGGCGGTGTCCTCCTGGTCCTCGCCGCCGCCTGCGCCGGCGTGGCCATGGCTCAGATGAAGCGCAAGACCAAGCCGATCTTGCCGCTTGCCAGCCGCCTACGGGTGGCGATCGCCACCCCGCGCATCCCGCGCGGAACGGTGAAGCAGGCCGTGAAAGAGGTCGCGACGACAATTCCCCTGGCGCCGCTCGCGCCGGGCGAACGAGGACATGACCGGGGACATGGCGGCAGCACGTGGCCGGCTCGGTCCAACCGGCCTGTGCAACTCGGGCTGATGCTCGCGGCCGTTGGGCTGGTCGGGCTGACGGCAGCTCGCCGGCGGCGTCACGGCCACGGAGCGGATACCTGAAAATGCCTCTGCGGCGCGCCGAGCAATTCGACAGCTGGCTGTTAGTGGCAGCCACGACCGTGTTCGTGCTCACCGCGGAACGGTATTTCCAGGATTCTGGCCTGATCCGGCCGGGACCTCCGCAAGACCACCGCAACGGCGAGGCGAATTCGCCGGAAACGAGCCCGACGGGCGCAGCCTCGCAGCCCGGCCGCGGCCGCCGTGCGAAAAGCCCGTTCGCGATCCCGTGGGCGGGCTGGAAGGACATCCTCTGGCGCACCTATCAGCGCATCGATGAGGATCGCCTGCTCGCGACCGCCGGCGGCGTCGTCTTTTTCGGGCTGCTCGCGATCTTTCCCGCCGTCACAGCTCTGGTTTCATTCTATGGCCTGTTCGCCGATCCCTCGACGATCAGTTCCAACCTGCATTCGCTCGCGATGATGCTGCCCGAGGGCGCGTTCCAGATCGTCGAGGACCAGGTGGCGCGCGTCGTGTCGAACGGCGGCGCCACCCTTGGTGTCACTTTCCTGTTTGGACTCGTGCTCGCGATCTGGAGCGCCAATGCCGGCGTCAAAGCCATCTTCGACGCCCTCAACGTCGCCTATGAGGAGCGTGAAAAGCGCAGCTTCATCCGGCTGAACACGGTTTCGCTGGCCTTCACGGTCGGTGGCATCGTTGCCCTGCTGCTGATGGTGGGCACCGTCGTCGCCTTCCCGCTTGCGCTCAACCACCTCGGCATGGCGCCCGAAAGCAAGCTGATCGTGGCGCTGGCGCGATGGCCGGTGCTGTTCGTCATTCTCCTTGCGGCGCTCGCCATCCTCTACCGCTTCGCGCCCAGCCGCGACGCCCCGCGCTGGCAATGGCTGAGCCCTGGAGCGGTAACGGCGGCGATCCTCTGGATCGCCGGCTCGGCGCTGCTGTCCTGGTATCTCTCGGAATTCGCCAATTACAATGCGACCTACGGCTCGCTCGGCGCTGCGATTGGCTTGATGATGTGGATGTGGATGTCGGCCATCGTCATCATGTTCGGGGCCGAACTGAATTCGGAGATCGAACGGCAGACCCTGCGCGACACGACCGCCGGGGCGCCCAAGCCGCTTGGCACCCGCGAGGCGGTCTCGGCCGACACGGTCGGCGCCGCGGCGCCATCCTGACTCCGAGATCGGGCCGCTATCCCCTCGAATCAACAATGATGTTAACCTCATGCCGCTTGGGGGAGCATGCGGCGTCACGGGTTCGAGACGCCACCCGTGTTTTCCCGGTCAGGCAGTCAGCTCTTGAGGCGTAACGCGCGGCATGATTCGTATTTCGACGATCTTCATCGCCATCTGCATGGTTCTGGTCGCCGCCTCGCTTGGGCTCGTGCTCTACGCGGTCGCCGGCATCAGCGGAACCGAATCCGCGATCGTGGCGCTGACGGCGCTGACCTTCCTGATCCTCTACAATGCAGTGTCGATGCGACTGCGCGACCGCAGCGACGTCGGTGGCCAGATCGCCGATCTTTCGCGCGGCACCGCCGACCTCGCCCGCCAGGTCGCCGAGTTCGGCCGCCGGCTCGCCACGATCGAAGCACGCATCGCCTCTTCCAATTCGGCCAACTCCGACCGCATCCAGTCGGTGGTCGGCGAGATCAACGAGCTCGGCGGACTGGTCAGGCAACTCGCCACCACCGTGTCGGCCCACGAGGATCTGATAGCCGGCAACGCGCCGGTGCCGGCCCCCGCGCCGGTCGCAAGGCAGGAGCCGGAGGCGCCGCTCGACCTGATCGCCACGCTTGAGGAGGAGCGGCCGGCTGCTCTTCCCCCGCTTCCCGCGCCGCCGCCGTTGCGGCCGGCAGCACCGGCGATCCAGACCCAGACCGCCAATCCGGTTCAGACCTCCAACGGCCGCAACCAGACCCAATTGCTGGCGACGCTCCGCAACGCGATCGACGAGAACCGCATCGACATCTTTCTCCAGCCGATGGTGTCGCTACCGCAGCGCAAGGTCCGCTTCTACGAGGCGGTGACGCGCCTGCGCCACGAGCGTGACCAGCTGGTCGCGGCGGAGGAGTTCATCAGCATCGCGGAGGCCTCCGGCCTGATCGGGCGCATCGACAACATGGTGATGCTGCGCTGCGTCCAGGTGCTGCGGCGCCTGATGGTACGCAACAAGGAGGTCGGCGTGTTCTGCAACGTCGCGGCTTCCACGCTCGGCAATTCCACGACCTTCGCGCAATACCTCGATTTCCTCGAAGCCAACCGGGCGCTGGCGCCCTCGCTAGTGCTGGAATTCAAGCAATCGACCTTCCGCAATCTCGGTCCGGCCGAGACCGAAAATCTCGCCGCGCTCGCCCAGCGCGGCTTCCGTTTCTCGATCGACCATGTCACCGATTTGCGCATCGAACCGCGCGAGCTCGCCGATCGCGGCGTGCGCTTCATCAAGGTGCCGGCTTCGCTGCTGCTCGACCCCAGGCAGGCTTCGGCCTCGGACATCCACCCTTCCGACCTTTCCGACCTGCTCGGCCGCTTCGGCATTGACCTGATCGCCGAGCGGATCGAGGGCGAGCGCGCCGTGATCGACCTGCTCGATTATGACGTGCGGTTCGGCCAGGGGTTCCTGTTCGCGCCGCCCCGGCCATTGCGGCCGGAGGGGCCATCTGCTACCGCCGCGCCGAACCAGGCACAGGACACTCAGGGATCCAATGGCTCCGGCACACCCAGCTCAAGCGCAACGTCGGCTGCGTCTGCGCCACAGCGCGTCACCGGCAACGCCGCGCTCGCGCGCCGCATCTGATCGGCCGCACGTATCATGACCACGCTGCATTTCGCTGAAAGCCTGCGTGAACTCGTGGCGGGCGTGGATGTCGTGCTCAGCGATATCTGGGGCGTGGTCCATAACGGCCTCGAATCCTTCCCCGAAGCCTGCGAGGCGCTGCATACCTATCGCAGCCGCGGTGGTACGGTCATCCTGATCACCAACGCGCCGCGCCCGGCCGACTCCGTGCAGCGGCAATTGCGCAAACTTGGCGTGGCCGACGAGACCTATGATGCGATCGTGTCTTCAGGCGACCTGACGCGGCTCTATGTCGCCGACCATCCCGGCCGCAAGATGTTCTGGCTCGGCCCGGAGCGCGACAACTCGATCTACCGCGGCCTCGATGCGGTGATCGCGCCGCTGGAGGAGGCGGATTACATCGTCTGCACCGGTCTCTACGACGACGAGACCGAGACGGCGGAAGACTATCGCGGCATGATGCTCAAGGCGCGCGAGCGCAAGCTGACGCTGGTCTGCGCCAACCCCGACATCGTGGTGGAAAAGGGCGACCGCCTGATCTATTGCGCCGGTGCGATCGCAGAGCTCTATCGCGAGCTCGGCGGCGAGGTGATCTTCTACGGCAAGCCGCACCGGCCGATCTACGAGCGCGCGATGGCGCTCGCCGGCGAACGCCAGGGCCACCAGATCGACCGCAAAAAGGTGCTCGCGATCGGCGATTCCGTCCGGACCGACCTCACCGGCGCGCGCGAGTTCGGCATCGATTGCCTGTTCGTGACCCGCGGCATCCATGCCGAGGAGTTCGAGGGTCTCGACCAGCTCGACCCGGCTTCGGTACTGGAATTGTTCGGCCATCCGCCGAAGGCGCTGATGCGCGAACTGAAGTGGTAGCGAGTTGATCGTCATTCCCGCTTGATGTGGGGCCATCGATTCCGGCACGACGAACCCGATGCAGAAAGCCCGGGACGATCGCCCGGGCCTTCCGAATTCAACCGATGGCTTCGACCGCGCCTTACGCGCTTGCCATGTCCGGGAAGACCGCCTCGATCTTGGTCTTCAGCGTCGCCGCGTTGAACGGCTTGACGATGTAGTTGTTCACGCCGGCCTTCTTGGCCGCGATCACGTTCTCGGTCTTTGATTCGGCCGTGATCATGATGAAGGGCGTGGTGGCGAGGTTCGGATCTGCGCGCACTTCGCGCAGCAGGTCGTAACCCGTCATCGGCTCCATGTTCCAGTCGGAAATCACGAGCCCGTACTTCTTGCCGCGCATCTTGTTCAGCGCTGCCGAACCGTCGCTTGCATCATCGATATTCTCGAAGCCAAGCTGCTTCAGGAGGTTCCTGATGATACGGATCATGGTGCTGTAGTCGTCAACCACCAGAACCGACATCGACAAATCAACCGCCATCTCGACTCCCCCAACGCAAACCCAGGAAATATTTACGATCGGACCTGCCGGGCCGGAGCCCCGCGGTTCCACGCCCAAGGACTAGCACCAAGGCGTTAAACAGCGCGTTAACTGGGAACGCCCCCGGCGGACTGAAATCGCTTTCGATGCGGCCGCCCCCTCCCGCTTGACTTCATCCGGCCCGTCGCGCCACGGTCCCGGCCGGTCCCGCCGGTTTGAGAATTCCCCTGATGGCTCCGCATTTTACCGTTATCCGCGACACCACGCCGGACTCCGCCATTGCAAGGGGTGCCGTGGTCGCGATGGGCAATTTCGACGGCGTTCATCTCGGCCATCGCGCCGTGATCGCCGCAGCCATGGAAATGGGCAGGATCCATGGCCGCCCGGCGCTGGCATTGACCTTCGAGCCGCATCCGCGCCGGTTTTTCAGCCCCAACACCCCGCAATTCCGCCTGACCGACGAGCGGGCCAAGCTGCGGCTTCTGGCCGGCACCGGACTTGACGGCGCCGTGGTCATGACCTTCGACAAGTCCCGCGCCGGGACCAGCGCGCAAGACTTCATTCACCATGACCTGATCGGGCGCCTGGGCATCGGCGGGATCGCAGTCGGCTACGACTTCCACTTCGGCAAGGGTCGGGTCGGCTCGCCGAGCCTCCTCGTCAACGAGGCGCCCCGGCTCGGCATCGAGGTCGACGTGCAGCCGCATGTCGATATCGACGAGCGGCCGGTCTCGTCCAGCGCGATCCGGATCGCGCTCGCCGAAGGCCAACTCGACGAGGCCACGGCCATGCTCGGCGCGCCCTGGTTCATCACCGGCGAGGTCATCCACGGCGAGAAGCGCGGCCGCGACCTCGGTTATCCCACCGCCAACATCCGTCTCGATGCCAATTGCGGCCTCAAGCACGGCATCTATGCGGTGCGGGTCGGCCGCGGCGCGGAGCGGCTGGACGGGGTGGCAAGCTTCGGTCGCCGCCCGACGTTTGATAATGGCGCGCCGCTGCTGGAAATCTTCCTGTTCGACTTCAAGGGCGATCTTTACGGACAGACGCTCGACTGCGCCTTTATCGGCTTCATCCGCGAGGAGCTGAAATTCGACAGCCTGGAGGCCCTGATCCGCCAGATGGACGACGATTCCGCCTGCGCCCGCGCCATGCTCGCCGCCGCCCCGGACGCGTTTCCGAGGCTTGGCGTCATCGATTGAGGTCGGAAACCGGCCCGCCGTACCTTTTGCGCTTCCCCCGCCCCCCTGCTATGGAGAGCCCATGTTTGCGCGGCGCATCATAGGGATTAGCGGCCCGGCTTCCGCCTGAGCTTTCGGCTCGGCGCAAGACCGGGATGTTGTCGTTTCACCCGCGATTCCGCATCGCCATCCGTTCCCGCGCCTTTCCGAGCCAGTCAGCCTCATGTCCGACAAGCCACAAAAATCTCAAAAATCCGAAGCCAAAGACTATTCCAAAACCCTGTTCCTGCCGCAGACCGAATTCCCGATGCGCGCCGGCCTGCCGCAGCGCGAGCCGGAGCTGCTGAAATACTGGAACGACATCGGCCTTTACGACAGACTGCGCCAGGAAGCCCAGGGCCGCGCCAAATTCGTGCTGCATGACGGCCCACCCTACGCCAATGGCAACATCCATATCGGGCACGCGCTGAACAAGATCCTCAAGGACGTCGTGACCAAGAGCCAGCAGATGCTCGGCTTCGACTCCAACTACGTGCCCGGCTGGGACTGCCACGGCCTGCCGATCGAATGGAAGATCGAGGAAGAGAACTACCGCTCCAAGGGCAAGCAGAAGCCCGACTTCCGCGACTCCGCCGCGATGGTGGCGTTCCGCAAGGAATGTCGCGCCTATGCGACACACTGGATCAACGTGCAGCGCGAGGAATTCAAGCGCCTCGGCATCATCGGCGACTGGGATCATCCCTATCAGACGATGAGCTATCCCGCGGAGGCGCAGATCGCCCGCGAGCTGATGAAGTTCGCCGCCAACGGCACGCTGTATCGCGGCTCCAAGCCGGTGATGTGGAGCGTGGTCGAGAAGACCGCGCTCGCCGAGGCCGAGGTCGAGTACGAGGACTACACCTCCGACATGGTGTGGGTGAAGTTTCCCGTCACGTCTCCGGCACATGGCGCGCTCGCCAATGCTTCGGTCGTGATCTGGACGACCACGCCCTGGACACTGCCCGGCAACCGCGCGATCTCGTTCTCGCCGAAGATCGCCTACGGCCTCTACAAGGTCACGGATGCGGCCGCGGACAATTGGGCGAAGACCGGCGATCTCGTGATCCTGGCTGATGCGCTTGCCGCAGAGGTGTTCAAGCAGGCGCGCGTCACGGCCTATGAGAAGGTGCGCGACATTCCCGGCGACACGCTGGACGCCGTGGAGTGTGCCCATCCCTTGCGCGGCCTCGATGGCGGTTACACGTTTATCGTGCCGCTGCTCGCCGGCGAGCATGTCACCGACGATACAGGCACTGGTTTCGTGCACACCGCGCCGAGCCACGGCCGCGAGGATTTCGACGTCTGGATGGCCAATACCCGCGAGCTCGATGAACGCGGCATCTCGACCGCGATCCCCTACACTGTCGACGAGAACGGCGCCTATACTGCGCAGGCCCCCGGCTTCACCGGCAAGCGCGTGCTCAACGACAAGGGCGAGAAGGGCGATGCCAATGAGGCCGTCATCAAGGCGTTGATCGAGGCCGGCAAGCTGCTCGCGCGCGGCCGCCTCAAGCACCAATACCCGCATTCATGGCGCTCGAAGAAGCCGGTCATCTTCCGCAATACGCCGCAATGGTTCATCGCGATGGACAAGGACGTCAGCGAGAATGGCCACGCCAGGAAGGGCGATACGCTGCGGGCCCGCGCGCTGCAGGCGATCTCGGTCACGCAATGGGTGCCGCCGTCGGGTGAGAACCGCATCAACGGCATGATCGCCAATCGTCCGGACTGGGTGATCTCGCGCCAGCGCGCCTGGGGCGTTCCGATCGCCGTGTTCGTGCGCGAGAAGAGCGACGGCTCGGCCGAGATCCTGCAGGACGAGATCGTCAATCAGCGCATCGCCGAGGCCTTCATGGAGGAAGGCGCTGACGCCTGGTACATGGAAGGGGCCCGCGAGCGCTTCCTTGGATCGCGCGCGAAGGAAGACTGGAAGAAGATCGACGACATCTGCGACGTCTGGTTCGATTCCGGCTCCACACATGCTTTCGTGCTCGAGGATCGCCAGAACTTCCCGCAGCTCGGCAACATCGTCCGCAAGGTCGATGGCGGCGACGACACCGTGATGTACCTGGAAGGCAGCGACCAGCATCGCGGCTGGTTTCATTCCTCGCTGCTGGAAAGCGCCGGCACGCGCGGCCGCGCGCCATATGACATCGTGCTCACCCACGGCTTCACGCTCGACGAGAACGGCCGCAAGATGTCGAAGTCGATCGGCAACACCGTTGAGCCTCAGAAGGTGATCAAGGATTCGGGCGCGGATATCCTGCGCCTCTGGGTCTGCGCCACCGACTATGCCGACGACCAACGCATCGGCCCGGAGATCCTGAAGAACACCATCGAGACCTATCGCAAACTGCGCAACACTGTGCGCTGGATGCTGGGAACGCTGGATCACTACAAGCCGGCCGACGCAGTCGCGCCCGCCGACATGCCTGAGCTCGAACGGCTGATGCTGCACGAGCTCGCGGTCCGTGCTGCCGTCGTCCGCAAGGCCTATCAGGAGTTCGACTACAAGACCGTGGTCGCGACCTTGTCCGCCTTCCTGAACAGTGAGCTCTCCGCGTTCTATTTCGACATCCGCAAGGACACGCTGTATTGCGATCCGCCGTCCTCGCCGACGCGCAAGGCGGCGCTGACCACGATCGACCTGTTGTGCAGCTCGATCCTGAAATGGCTGGCGCCGATCCTCAGCTTCACCGCGGAGGAGGCCTGGCGCATGTACAGGCCTGACGCCGAGCCCTCGGTGCACCTGACGCAGTTTCCCGACGACCTCGAAAGCCTGCGCGACGACAAGCTCGCCGCGAAGTGGGAAGCGATCCGCAACGTCCGCCGCGTCGTCACCGGTGCGCTGGAGCTCGAACGCGCCGCCAAGAACATCGGCTCGTCGCTGGAGGCATCACCGGTCATCTATGTCGCCGACCGCGACATGCTTGCGACGCTGTTCGACACCGACCTCGCCGAGATCTGCATCACCTCGAACTACGAGGTGCGCGAGGGCGAGGCGCCGGCTTCCGCATTCCGTCTCGATGCCGTTCCAGGCGTCGCTGTCGTGGTGGAGAAGGCGGTCGGCACCAAATGCGCCCGTTCCTGGAAGATTTCGCCGACGGTGGGTGAAGACCCCGAATACCCCGACGTCACCCCGCGCGATGCCCAGGCGCTGCGCGAATGGAAGGCGCTGGGGGTCAGCATCTAGGTCTCACCGTCGTCCTAGCGAAAGCCAGGACCCATTCCACCGCCGCCAATTGCGACGAAGGCTGATGACCACAAGTCTTTCAAACAACGACCGCCTCGGCGTATGGGTCCTGGCTTTCGCCAGGACGACGACGGAGCCTATTGTGGCCGACTGCCCATGACCCCGCTCCGCGCCGGCATCCTCGCGGCCCTGGTCACGCTCGTGGCCGACCAGGCCTCAAAGCTCTGGCTGCTGAACGTGTTCGACCTCGCCCGTCGCGGCGCGGTCGAGGTGACCCCGTTCTTCGACCTGGTGCTGGCCTGGAACATCGGCATCAGCTTCGGCTGGCTCCAGAACGACGGTCAGGCTGCGCAAATGGCGCTGATGGCCGTGAAGGTCCTCGCGGTGGTTGCGCTGGCGATCTGGATGGCTCGCTCCCACACCCTGCTGGCAACCATCGCGCTCGGCCTGATCATTGGCGGCGCCATCGGCAACGGCATCGACCGCCTCGCCTATGGCGCGGTGGTCGATTTCGCCCTGTTTCACATCAATATCGGCGGAAACACCTATAATTGGTACGTGTTCAACCTTGCGGACGTGGCCATCGTTGCTGGCGTGGCGGCGCTATTGTATGATTCCTTCCTGGGGGTACCCGCCGTAAAAGCGCCCTGATCCCGGCCGATACGGACCGGCAGGCGGAACCTTGCTTTTGCGAGGGATTATGCCGCGCGAGAGCGGCAAACTGCCACATTTTGGAACAGGTACAGTGATGCGCAGCTCGAAGACCAGCGGTTCGATGGTTGAAGACCCCCGGCAGGGGTTCTGGCGGGCGTTGAAATTGTCCGCTGTCGCGCTCGGCATCGGTCTCGTCATGTCGGCTGGCGCCGCCCGCGCCGGTGACGACGGCGAGGACGACGACGACATGACCTTCGAAGAGAAGCTCATCGACAATCTGATGTCCGGCATCGGCGCCAAGAGCATGGAGAAGAAGGGTATCGAATACCGCGAGCGGTCGCCGCTGGTGGTGCCGCCCAAGCTCGACCTGCCGCCACCCGCCGGCGTTGAAGCCAAGAACGCACCGAACTGGCCGAAGGACCCTGACGAGAGACGCCGCAAGGAGGCCATCGCGCAGCGGAAGAAGGCCGTCAAGGCCACCGAGAGCTGGCAGGCAGGCCGGGCGTTGTCGCCCGCCGAGATGGAGGTCGGCAGGACAGCCGCACCCGAGCGCACCAGCAATGATCCTATTCAGCCGGGCACCAACGGCAATCCGTCGCTCAGCCCGGCCCAGCTCGGTTTCACCGGCGGTCTGTGGGGCATGATGTCGAACAACAAAGGCGAGGCCAAGCAATTCACGACCGAGCCGCCGCGCCAGTCGCTGGTCGAGCCGCCGCCGGGCTACCAGACGCCGTCGCCGAGCTACGCCTATGGCGCCGGAGAGGACAAGACACGGCGGACCTATTTCGACATCATGTCCGGCAAGGACAAGGAACAATAGCCTCCTGTCCGTTTGCGACATCCCGACAGACGCGGTCCCGCGCCGGCGGCTCGTGCGCGCCGGACGCGGTCTTTAATTGCTTATCAGTAACTTGCGCCCGAGTTGAGTTCTCTGCTTCGTGACGCGAAGCGTTTGCCGCACGGTGTACCATGCCGTGCCTCCGAGCCGGACATCCGGGCTCGGCCTTTCATAAGGATCATAATGTCCTCTTACCGATCGGCTGCCCGCCTCCTTGCCGCGCTGCTTTCGACGAGTGTCCTCACGGCCGGCGCATCCCTTGCGCAGACCACGGTGACATCGGCTCCGCCCGCCAGCTTCACGCTCGGAAACGGCATGCAGGTCGTGGTGATTCCCGACCACCGCACGCCCGTCGTCACGGAAATGATCTGGTACAAGGTCGGCTCGGCGGACGAGACGCCGGGCAAGTCCGGGCTCGCGCACTTCCTCGAGCACCTGATGTTCAAGGGCACATCGAAGCATCCGGTCGGCGAATTCTCCCAGACCGTGCTCCGCGTCGGCGGCAACGAGAACGCCTCGACTTCGGTCGACTACACCAACTACTACCAGCGCGTGCCGCGCGAGCAGTTGCCGACCATGATGGAGTTCGAGGCCGACCGTATGACCGGCCTGATCCTCAAGGACGAGAACGTGTTGCCCGAGCGCGACGTCGTGCTCGAAGAATACAACATGCGCGTCGCCAACAATCCGGACGCGCGGCTGAACGAGCAGATCATGGCCGCGCTCTATCTCAACCATCCCTACGGCCGGCCGGTGATCGGCTGGCACCAGGAGATCGAGAAGCTCGACCGCGAGGATGCGCTCGCCTTCTACCGCCGCTTCTATGCGCCGAACAACGCGATCCTGGTGATCGCCGGCGACGTCGAGCCCGCCGACATCCGCCCGTTGGTCGAGCGCAATTTCGGCTCTATCCCTGCCCAACCCGCCATCCCGGCGCGCCGCGTCCGCCCGCAGGAGCCGGAGCCCGCGGCGCCGCGCACCGTGACCCTGGCCGATCCGCGCGTCGAGCAACCCGGCCTGCGACGCTATTACCTGGTGCCCTCGGCGACGACGGCTGCGGCCGGCGAAAGCGCGGCCCTCGACGTGCTGGCGCAACTGATGGGCAGCGGCAGCAATTCCTATCTCTACCGCGCGCTCGTGGTCGACAAGCCGCTCGCGGTCTCCGCCAGTGCCAGCTATTCGAGCATCTCGCTTGACCCGACCCAGTTCGCGATCTCGGCTTCGCCCAAATCCGGCGTCAGCTTCGCCGAGGTCGAGCAGGTGGTCGACGGCGTCATCGCCGACATCGCGCAGAACCCGATCCGCGCCGAGGATCTCGAGCGGGTCAAGACCCAGCTCATCGCCGAGGCGATCTACGCCCAGGACAACCAGGCGGTGCTGGCGCGCTGGTATGGCGGCGCATTGACCACGGGCCTGTCGATCGAGGACATCCGGAGCTGGCCAGATCGCGTCCGCGCCGTTACCGCCGAGCAGGTCCGCACCGTCGCGCAGAAATGGCTCGAGAAGAAGCGCTCGGTGACGGGCTACCTGATCAAGGACACCGGCGCCGCCAAGCGCGAGGAGAAGCGTTCGTGACCTATCCCTTCCTTCGACGTGTCTCATTCTCCCTCGTCACCGGCGCGGCACTCGCGCTTGCTACCGTCTCGCCGTCGCAGGCGGCAGCAAAGATCCAGCATTTGACCTCGCCGGGCGGCATCGAGGCCTGGTTCGTACAGGATGCGACTGTGCCGCTGATCGCCATGGAATATTCCTTTGCCGGCGGCTCGGCACAGGATCCCAAGGACAAGTCGGGCGTCGCCAATCTGGTCGGCGATCTCCTCGACGAAGGCTCCGGCGATCTCGATTCCAAGACCTTCCATGAGCGGCTCGACCGCCGCGCCATCGAGCTCTCCTTCAGCGCCACCCGCGACACCTTCCGCGGCAGCCTGCGCATGCTGCGCGACAACAAGGACGAAGCCTTCGACCTGCTGCGGAGCGCGCTGACCTCGCCGCATTTCGAAACCGCCGATGTCGAGCGTATCCGTTCGCAGGTGATCTCGGGCCTGCGCCGCGAGACCACCAACCCGACCTCGCTGGCGAGCCGCAAATTCCTGGAGGTCGCCTTCGGCGATCATCCCTACGGTAGGCAGTCCAACGGCAACCTCGACAGCGTTCCGACCATCACGGTCGCCGACATGAAGGATTATGTCGGCCGCGTGCTCGCCAAGGACACGCTGAAGATTGCAGTGGTTGGCGACGTGGATGCCGATACGCTCGGCAAGCTGCTCGACCACACGTTTGGCAGCCTGCCCGCCAAGGCCAATCTCGTGCCGGTCCCCGACGTTGAGGCCGCCAAGCCGCCGCAACGCGCTTTCGTGACGCTCGACGTGCCCCAGACCGTGATCACCTTCGGCGGCCCCGGAGTGAAGCGCAGCGATCCGAACTTCATGGCAGCCTATGTTGTCAACCACATCCTCGGCGGCGGCGGGTTGTCCTCGCGGCTCTATCGCGAGGTGCGCGAGAAGCGCGGACTGGCCTATTCGGTGTTCGAATCGCTGCTCTGGATGGAGCATTCGGCGGTCTTCATCGGCAACACCGGCACCCGCGCGGACCGCGCCGGCGACACTATCGACGCCATCGACAAGGAAGTGCGCCGGATCGCCGAGGAAGGCCCGACGCAGAAGGAGCTCGACGAGGCCAAGTCCTACCTCAAGGGCTCGCAGATGCTGGCGCTCGACACCTCCTCGAAGCTCGCGCAGGCGCTGCTGCAATATCAGCAGGACAAGCTGCCGATCGACTATATCGAGAAGCGCAACGCCGTCGTCGATGCGGTCACCATGGACGACGCCAAGGCGGCCGCAAAGCGCCTCTGGGGCCAGGGCCTGCTGACCGTCGTCGTCGGCCGCGCTCCGCAGGCCGCGGCGCAACCCGCAACCGCACCGGCGACGAAGTCGAACTGACGTCTTCCATACGCTTCCTGAAATGGCCGGGCTCGCCCGGCCATTTGCATTTCGGGGCGCCATTGCCGAACTTGGGCGTCCGGGATATGTCCGGGCATCACGAATGGTGCCACCATGCTGCGGATATCCCGCGATCTCGTCATCGACGAGGACGACATCGAGATCGGCTTCGTCCGCGCCTCCGGCCCGGGCGGGCAGAACGTCAACAAGGTCGCGACCTCGGCGCAATTGCGCTTCGACACGCGGAAGCTGACGCTTCCGGAGGATGCCGCGCTGCGCCTCGCCCGGCTCGCAGGGCAGCGCATGACCAAGGACGGCGTCATCGTGATCCAGGCCCAACGCTTCCGCACCCAGGAGCGCAACCGCCAGGACGCCATCGACCGCCTTACGGAGATGCTCGGAGAAGCCATGATCCGGCCGAAGCCCCGGCGCGCGACAAAGCCGACCTTTGGCTCCAAGCAGCGCCGGCTCGAGGGCAAGAAACACCGCAGCGACATCAAGTCGAAGCGCGGGCGCGGTTTCGACGACTAGCAGAGACTGCAAAAGAACTCCGGCCGCAGGGCGACCGGAGTTCTGCCGTCTCACTCCATTGGCTAGTAGCGCTTGCCCGTGGCTGCACCGCCCGTCGCGGAATCGTCGGCGGTCCCTTTGTGTGCAGCATTGCCCGTGGTGCCAACCGTGCCCCTGGTGCCCTTCGTCGGCTTCATGCCCGTCGTCTCGCCCGCCGTGCCCGGCTGGGCATTCATCTCCTCGTCGCCGCTGCCCATCGTGCTACCTTGCATGGGTTTGCTTTGCACGGTGCCGCTAGGCTTGGCGCCAGACGACGTACCTTGCGCGAGAACAGGTGTCACAATGAGGGCCGAGACGGCGCATGCGATTGCGGAGGTCTTCACCAACTTCATCCATTTCTCCTGGATTTTCGCGATGATCGGTTCGGCGGCTTGATGCGCCGTCCGCCTGAGCCGAACCGATCCATCGCGTTACGAGCTCGAACGGCGCGACCGCAATGCAACCTGTCTCGTGTGGTGATCGTTTAGGGATTTGACGGCGGTTTCGCGGAATTGTCCTCCGCATATACGGCAACTTGGAACAACGCACCCGCGCGCACCTCCGCACGCAGCGAAACAGCCCGCTACTACCACCGCATGTTTTGCCGCGCCTAGAGTTTGCGCACGCTGAATTGACGTGGACGGGCGGACTTTTGACGATGCGCGCGATCGTGCTGGGATTGTGCACCGCGATGGTGCTGGTGGTGCGGGTGGCCGAGGCGCAGATAGCCTTGCCGGCTGCAAAGCCGCCGGATGGCGCAACACTGTTCAAGCAGCAATGCGCGGTGTGCCACACCACGAACCTGTCAGAACCGGTGCGGCAGGGTCCGCCGCTGGTCGGGATCGTCGGGCGGCCCGCCGGCAAGGTCGAGGGCTTTCACTATTCAGAGCCCCTCGCAAAAGCAGCCTTCGCCTGGGACGAGACGAAGCTCGACGCATGGCTGACCAATCCGCAAGCCGTGATTCCCGGCGTGGTCATGGTGTACCGGCAGGCGAAACCGGAGACGCGCGCCGCCATCATCGCCTTTCTTAAGGAGCAGAACTGAATGGCAAAGCCGGTCCATTCCATGATCCGCGCACTCGACGAGGCGCGCTCACTCGACTTCTACAGACGGGCCTTTAGCCTGGAAGTCACCGAGCGTCTGAAGTTCGCAGACTTTGCCCTGATCTATCTGCGTCACCCCTCCTCACCCTTCGAGCTGGAGCTGACGGTCAATTTCGATCGCAAGGAGCCGTATGCGCTCGGCGACGGCTACGGACATCTCGCCGTGGTGGTCGAGGATCTCGATGCCGAACATGCCCGCTTCGAGCGCGAGAAGCTCGCACCGGGTCAGCTGCGCGACTTCAAGCACGACGGCAAAACGCTGGCGCGCTTCTTCTTCGTCAGCGATCCCGACGGCTACAAGATCGAGGTGATCCAGCGCGGCGGACGTTTCAACTGATCGAACCACAAGAATTCAAATCCCAAAAAATCGAAGGAGGAATGCCATGAGAGAAGTCGATCGTCGAAGCAAGCACAGCCGCCGCGTCTTTCTCAAGGGCGCCGCGACCGCCGTGCCGGTCGCGGCAGTCGCGACCAGCGTCGCCGTCAGCATCGAGGGCGCATGGGCTGACGAGACAAGCGCGCTTTCGCCCGCGACGATGAAGACGCTGCTGAAGGTCGCACGCGATATCTATCCGCACGACGTCCTCGGCGACAGCTATTACATCAGCGCGATCAAGCCGTGGGAAGGCAAGGCGGCGAAGGATCCCGCCGTCAAGTCGCTGATCAGTGACGGCATCACACGGCTCGATCAGAATGCGCGTGATCGCCACAAGGTGGCTTACGCTGAAGTGCCCTGGGAAGCCGATCGCGTGGTGCTGTTGAAGGAGATCGAGCAGAGCGACTTCTTCCAGAAGGTGCGCGGCGACCTCATCGTCTCTCTCTACAACCAGAAGGAGGTCTGGCCGCGGTTCGGCTACGAGGGCTCCTCCGCCGAGCACGGCGGCTACATCAACCGCGGCTTCGCAGACATCGACTGGCTGCCGAAGGCTTAAGGCCCACCCAACGGTTCAGGAGAACGCATATGGCAAAATTCGATCTGAACGACTCCGGCGTTGTGGTGATCGTCGGCTCCGGTGCCGGCGGCGGCACGCTGGGCAACGAGCTTGCGCAGAAGGGCGTCAAGGTGGTCATCCTCGAAGCTGGCCCCCGCATCGAAAATCAGGACTTCGTCAACGACGAGTGGGAGAGCTTCTCTCAGCTCGCCTGGACCGATGCGCGCACCACATCCGGAACATGGCGCGTCGCAAAAGACTTCTCGGGTCTTCCCGCCTGGATCGTCAAGGCGGTCGGCGGCTCGACCACACATTGGGCCGGCGCATCGCTGCGGTTCGACGAGCACGAGTTCAAGGTGAAGAGCACCTACGGCAACATTCCCGGCGCCAACCTGCTGGACTGGCCGGTCACGCTCGCGGAGATGGAGCCGTGGTACGCCAAGGCCGAGAACAAGATGGGGGTGACCCGCACCAACGGCATTCCCGGACTTCCCGGCAACAATAACTTCAGAGTGATGGAGGCGGGCGCAAAGAAGCTCGGTTACAAGACTGTGCACACCGGCAACATGGCGATCAACAGCCAGCCACGCGACGGCCGCGGCGCCTGTCAGCAGATCGGCTTCTGCTTCCAGGGCTGCAAGTCCGGCGCGAAATGGTCGACGCTTTACACCGAGATACCCAAAGGCGAGGCGACCGGCAATCTCGAGGTCCGTCCCGCGAGCATGGCGGTCAAGATCGAGCATGACGCAGGCGGCAAGGTCACCGGCGTGGTGTACGCCGACGAGACGGGCGCGATGCAGCGCCAGAAGGCCCGCATCGTTGCGGTGGCCGGCAATTCGATCGAAAGCCCGCGGCTGCTGTTGAACAGCGCATCCACGATGTTTCCCGACGGCCCCGGCAACTCATCGGGCCAGGTCGGTCGCAACTACATGCGCCACATGACCGGCAGCGTCTACGCCGTCTTCGAGAAATCGGTGCACATGTATCGCGGCACCACCATGGCCGGCATCATCCGCGACGAGGCCGCAAATAATCCGAAGCGCGGCTTCGTCGGCGGCTACGAGATGGAGACACTGTCGATCGGCCTGCCCTTCATGGCGGCGTTCCTCAACCCCGGCGCCTGGGGACGTCCGTTCACCGCAGCGCTCGACGGTTATCCCAGGATGGCCGGCATGTGGCTGGTCGGCGAGGACATGGCGCAGGAGACCAACCGCATCACGCTCGATCCGACCGTGAAGGACAAGTTCGGCCAGCCGGTCGCAAGCGTGCACTTCGACGATCATCCCAACGATCTCGCGATGCGCGCGCACGCGTACAAGCAGGGCGCTGCGGTCTACGATGCCGTCGGAGCCACCGTGAGTTATCCGACACCGCCCTATCCCAGCACGCACAATCTCGGTACCAACCGGATGAGCGAGAAGCCGCGAGACGGCGTGGTCAACAAATTCGGCCAGAGCCACGACGTCAAGAACCTGTTCGTCTCCGACGGCAGCCAGTTCACCAGCGGCGCAGCCTGCAATCCGACGCTGACCATCGTTTCGCTGGCGATCCGGCAGGCGGATTACATTGCCGGCGCGATGCAGAAGAAAGAGATCTGACGCCCGACGTCCATCGGCTCGGAATGGAGCACACCGTTCCCTCCCCGCCATTGCGAGCGACGCGAAGCAATCCAGAATCCCACCGCGGTGACGGTCTGGATTGCTTCGTCGCAAGAGCTCCTCGCAATGACGGAGGGGCTATTCAGCCGCATCAAGAATGGGTGCGACGGCGACCTTGAAATCCCGTACCGGCGCCAAGCTCCGGGAGCGATAGATCAGGCAGGAGCAGCGCAGCAACGAAGCAAAATTGTTGACCTCGCCGTGATGGTCGAGCACCTCGTTGTAGAGCGTCGTCAGGAATTTGCCGACGCTCATGTTCTCCTTGGCCGCGATCTCCTCCAGCGTGTCCCAGAACGCCATTTCCAGACGGATCGAGGTGCAATGCCCACCGATCCGTAAGGAGCGGGTCTGGGATTCATAGTCGCGTTGGGGCTGATGCGCGAAGAGATGGCACATGGCGTCCTCCCGTCCTGTTGCCGTTTTTTCGCGATGCTACACCGCAGCCCGGTACCCCACAATCGGGACGGCAGCCGGAGATCGATCCATCCCGGTTGCGCGATTTTCTCGAACGTCCAATCCCATCAATGCGATAGACAGCCCTTTTCCCCAGCCCGCCACGTTCCTGTTGCCCAACACATGCTTTTGACGCAACACGGCCTAGAATAGCGTTCTCCGCGAATCCAGATCGAAGCCCAAGATCGAAGCCGAAAAACGAGTTTCATGCCCGTCCGCCAATTGCCAGAACAGGTCGTCAACCGCATCGCCGCCGGCGAGGTGGTCGAACGTCCCGCTAGCGTGGTCAAGGAACTGGTCGAGAACGCGATCGATGCCGGCGCGAGCCGGATCGACGTCTTTACCGATGGCGGCGGGCGCCGGCGGATCGGCATCACCGACGACGGCGGCGGCATGACCGCCAAGGACCTGTCACTGGCGGTCGAGCGTCACGCCACCTCCAAGCTCGACGACGAGGACTTGCTGCAGATCCGCACGCTCGGATTCCGCGGCGAGGCGCTGCCCTCGATCGGCTCTGTGGCGCGGCTCGCCATCACCACGCGGCACGCCGGCGAGCCGCACGCCTGGGCGCTCAATGTCGAGGGCGGCGAGAAATCCGAGATCATGCCGGCCGCGCTCGCGCATGGCACGCGGGTCGAGGTCAACGACCTCTTCTACGCTACGCCGGCGCGGCTGAAGTTCTTGAAGACCGACCGGACCGAGGCGGAAGCGATCCGTGAGGTGGTGCGGCGCCTCGCGATGGCGCGGCCCGAAATCGCCTTCACGCTCGCGGGCGAAGAGCGCGCGCCGGTGACCTGGGCTGCGGCGCTGCCCGGCGTCGCCGGTCGCCTGACGCGGCTCGGCGACATCCTGGGGGCAGAGTTCCGCAGCCATGCCATCGAGGTCCATGCCGAGCGCGAGGGCGTGGTGGTCGCCGGCTATGCCGCAGCGCCCGCGCTGACCAAAGCCAACGCGCTCGGGCAGTATCTCTTCGTCAACGGCCGCCCGGTGCGCGACAAGCTGATCCTAGGGGCAGTCCGCGGGGCCTATGCCGACTATCTGCCGCGCGACCGCCATCCGGTGCTGGCGCTGTTCGTCACGCTCGATCCGCGCGAGGTCGACGCCAACGTGCATCCGGCCAAGACCGAGGTGCGGTTTCGCAACGCCGGCCTCGTCCGCGCGCTGATCGTGCACGGATTGAAGGAAGGGCTTGCACGGGAGGGCCGGCGTACGGCGGCTAACAGCGGCGAGAGCGCGCTGTCGTCGTTCCGCCCCGCATTCACGCCGCGCCCGGCAAGCTGGGACTGGCGGGCGTCGCCATCCGCCCCGGTCGCGCCGATGCCGTCATTCGACGGCTCCGCCGTGCCGGCATTTACCGAACGCGCCCAAGCGGCGTTTGACGTCGGCGCCCCCAGCGCGGACGTGCGGATCGAATCCCAGCCGGTCAGTGACCTGGTCGACCGCCCGCTCGGCGCTGCGCGCACCCAGATCCACGAGACCTATATCGTCTCGCAGACCCGCGATGGCTTGATCATCGTCGACCAGCACGCCGCGCATGAACGCATCGTCTACGAGCGGCTGAAGGCCTCGCTGGCGGAGAACGGCGTGCAGCGGCAGATCCTGCTGATCCCCGAGATCGTCGAGATGGACGAGGCCACGGTGGAGCGCCTGCTCGAGCGCAGCGAGGAGCTGGCGTCATTTGGCCTCGCGGTCGAATCCTTCGGCCCCGGCGCAGTCGCGGTGCGCGAGACGCCGTCCCTGCTCGGCAAGACCAACGCGGGCGGGCTCTTGCGCGATCTTTCCGAGCACATGGCCGAGTGGGACGAGGCGCTGCCTCTGGAGCGCCGCCTGATGCACGTCGCCGCCACCATGGCCTGCCACGGCTCGGTGCGCGCCGGCCGAAGGCTGCGGCCGGAGGAGATGAACGCCCTGCTCCGCGAGATGGAGGACACCCCGAACTCCGGCCAGTGCAATCACGGCCGCCCGACCTATGTCGAGCTGAAGCTGTCGGATGTCGAGAAGCTGTTCGGGCGAAGGTGAGTTCGACGTTACGGCCGCTTCAAAAACACGAACTCCGTGTCGTCATAAGCGCGCCGCTCCAATTCTTCGAAGCCTTCCGGCGTGACGAATTGCGCAGCCTTTGCCTCTTCCACGACGAGCAGCGCGCCCGGCGTCAGCCAGCCGCCGTCGCGCAAGCTCGCAAGCGCCTTCTCCGCAAGCCCCTTGCCATAGGGCGGATCGAGAAACACCAGCGAGAACGGCTCGACCGGATGCGCAGGGCCGAGATCGGTCGCATCGCGGCGATAGACTTTTGTCACGCCGCCCAAGCCCAGCGTCTCGACATTATTCCGCAGCAGGGCGCGCGCTTCCGCGCCGTTGTCGACGAACAGCACGAATTTCGCGCCGCGTGACGACGCCTCGATGCCCAGCGCGCCGGTGCCGGCGAAGAGATCGAGCACGCGCGCATCCGCAATCGGATCGTCATAGGCGTGCACGAGGATGTTGAACACGGACTCGCGCAGGCGGTCCGCCGTGGGGCGGATGTCGCGCGAGGACGGTGAGGCCAGATTGCGCCCCTTCAAGCGACCGCCGACGACGCGCAACGTCAGTCCTCCTTCGGCGCCAGATCGCGCTTGCCGTGGTAGCCGCGCTTGGGACGGCGCGGCGGGCCGTAGCCGCTCGCCTCAGCCTCGTTGCGCTCGCGCGCTTCCTCGCTCCCGGTGCGTTGCACCAGCACGCGGCGGCCCTTGCGGTCGTTGATCACGCCGCGCTTGGTCGCCGGCTTCTTCTCGCGCGGCGCGTCGTCTCCCTCATGCGAGGCAGATTTCTGCGGCACGTCGAACTGCGCGCCCGATTTCTCGATGATCTTTTCGCCGAGCTGGTCGCGCAGCACGCGGGACTTGATCTCCTCGACCTGGCCTTCGGGGACCTCGCCGAGCTGGAACGGGCCGTAGGAAACCCGGATCAACCGGTTCACCTCGAGTCCGAGATGGGCGCAGACGTTGCGCACTTCGCGGTTCTTGCCCTCGCGGATCGCAAAAACCAGCCAGACATTGGCGCCCTGATCACGCTCCAGCGTGGCGTCGATCGGACCGTATTTGATGCCCTCGATCTCGATGCCGTTCTTCAGCTCGTCGAGCTGCGCCTGCGTGACGTCGCCATGGGCGCGGACACGGTAGCGGCGCAGCCAGCCGGTGTCCGGCAGTTCGAGCGTGCGCGCGAGCCCGCCATCATTGGTGAGCAGCAGCAGGCCCTCGGTGTTGAAGTCGAGCCGGCCGATCGAGATCAGCCGCGGCAGACCTTCGGGCAAATTGTCGAACACGGTCGGACGCCCCTCGGGATCGTCATGGGTCGTCATCAGGCCGCGCGGCTTGTGATAGAGGAACAGCCGCGTGCGCTCGCGCTCCGGCAACGGCTTGCCGTCGATGGTGACGACATCGTTCGAGGTGATGTCGAGCGCGGGCGAATTGATCACCCGGCCGTTGACGCTGACGCGGCCCTGCGTGACCATCTCCTCGGCGTCGCGGCGCGAGGCGAGGCCCGCACGCGACAGCACCTTGGCGATACGCTCACCGGCCTTCTTCGGCTTGACCTCTTCCTCGCGGCGCGGCCGCCGCTCGGAATCACGATCGCGCTCGCGATAGGCGCCGCGACCGCCGAAGGCGGGACGTTTCTCGAAGATCCTGCTCTCGTCCTCGTTTTCGCGGCGTGGACGATCGCCGGAACGCTCTTCGCTGCGGGGATGCTCATGCCAGTCGGAGCGGCCTTCGGAACGCTCGCGCGGACGATCGAATTTCGGGCGATCACCGCCGCGATCGAACCTCGGACGATCATCGCGCGGACGATCGAACTTGGGACGATCGAATTTGGGGCGCTCGCGGAACGGACGGTCACCCGATGTGCGATCGTCGCGCGAACGCGAAAAGCGCGGACGGTCGTCGCCGCCGCCTTGCCGATCATCGCGCTTCTGCCAGGGCTTGTCCTGACCGCGGTCGCTGCCGCCGAAATCCTTGCGCGGACCCTTGCTGAAGTCCTTGCGCGGCGGCCGGTCGCCGCGCGGGGCCGCATCGCGCTTCTGCCAAGGTTTCGAATCGCTGCGCTCGCTGCGATTGCGGTCCGGTGCGCCGCGCGAAAACTTCCGCTCGCCGTCGAACTTGCGTTCCGGACGGTAAGGTCGCTTGTCGCCAAACTTCGCGTCACCGGTTCGGCCGGCCGGACGGGAATCGTCGCGATCCCTGCGCGGCGGACGGTCATCACGCCCATAGGACGGGCGATCACCGCGCGGCTTGAACGGCCGCTTGTCGCCATCGCGCGAGGGGCGATCAGAAAATGGGCGGTCGCCACGGGGCTTGAACGGGCGCTTCTCGCCGTCGCGCGACGGACGATCGGAAAACGGACGGTCTTCACGCGGCTTGAAGGGACGATCGCCACGCGGCTTGAAGCTGCGCTCGCCACGATCCTCGCCGCGCGGCCGGTCTTCACGCGGCCGGTCTTGGCGCGGCCGGTCTTCGCGATTGAACTTCGGGCGGTCGCTGAAGTCGCGGCGCGGGGCATCGCTCTCCTCGCGGCGGCGGAAGGGACGGCTGTCGCGGTCGCCGCGGGGCGGGCGGGCGTCGCCTTTGTCCCCGGGAGGGCCGCGCTTGGCGAACTTCTTGTCGGGTCCGCGTGGCTTGCCCGAGCGGCCCTTGGCGGGGCCGCCCTTGGCCGGGCCGCGATCACGCCGGCCGCGGGAATCGTTGTCTTTGTCGCTGTCGCGAGGCATGAATAATCTCACTCAGGGGGTGGCCAGAAAGCATTGTGCGCGCTCGTCTCGAGCCGCATGCTCAGGCAAAATCGGTAAGCACTTCTGCTGAAGGCGCAGCTACTAGCAGGTTTCTCGCGATGATACGAGGCTTGAAAGCCCCCTCTTTCATGGATTTGGCGCTCAAAACGGCCGAAAGCGCCGGAAAGGCGGGCGAAGTTCCGATCGGATGCGTCGTGGTCCGCAATTACGAGGTCATCGCCACCGCGGCGAACCGGACGCTGACCGACTACGACCCCACGGCGCATGCCGAGATCGTTGCGCTGCGCGAGGCGGCCAAAAAAATCGGCAGCGAGCGCCTGGTCGACTGCGACCTCTACGTGACGCTGGAGCCGTGCACCATGTGTGCGGGCGCGATCTCGTTTGCAAGGGTGAGGCGGCTGTATTACGGCGCCGCCGACCCCAAGGGCGGCGCGGTTGAATCAGGCGTGCGGTTCTTCACCTCGCCGACCTGCCATCACGTCCCGGATGTCTATTCCGGGGTCGGCGAAAGCGAGGCGGCGCGGATGCTCAAGGACTTCTTTCGCGAGCGGCGCTAGGAGATACGCCCTCCGATGTCATGCCCCGGCTTGACCGGGGCATCCAGTACGCCGAGGCCTGCCGACTCAATCATGACCGCCTCGGAGTACTGGATCGCCCGCCTTCGCGGGCGATGACAGTTGAGTGTGTGGCGAACAGCGGGCCTAAGCCGAGAAGAACTCGCGCAACGCCTTGGCGGTGACATCGGGGTTCTCTTCGGTGAGGAAGTGTCCGGAATCCACCGGCATGCCCGCGACGTTGGTCGCCCATTGCTTCCAGATGTCGAGCGGGGTGGCGGCGGCTTGCGCGACGCCGGCATTGCCCCACAGCGCCAGCATCGGAATGGTGATCTTCTTGCCGGCCTCGAAATCGGCCTTGTCGAGATCGTAGTCGAAATAGGCGCCCGCGCGGTAGTCCTCGCACATCGCGTGCACGCGGGCGGGATCGCGGAACGGGGCGATGTAGTGTTCGAGCGCGCGCGCGTCGATCGCCTCCAGCGTCTTCGATTTGGTCTGGCTCGCCATCTTGAAGCGCAGGAAGAACTCGCCGTTGCTCGCGATCAGCGTCTCGGGCAACGGCGCCGGCTGCGCCAGGAACGTCCAGTGATAGATCTTCAGCGCGTAGGCGCGGTTCATCCGCTCCCAGTAATTATAGGTCGGCAGGATATCGAGCATGGCAAGCTTCGACAGCCGGCCGGGATGATCGAGCGCCAGCCGATACGAGACGCGGCCGCCGCGATCGTGGCCGGCGAGCGCGAAGTGCACGTGGCCGAGTTGCTCCATCGCCTCGACCATGGCCTTGGCCATCGCGCGCTTGCTGTAGGGGATGTGCAGCGCATCGCTCTCGGGCATGTCGGACCAGCCATAGCCGGGCAGGTCGGCGATGATCAGCGTGAACCGGTCGGCCAGCTGCGGCGCGACGCGGTGCCACATCACGTTGGTTTCGGAGAAGCCGTGCAGCAGCAGCAGCGGCGGTCCCTTGCCGCCGACGCGGGCGAAGATGCGGCCGAAGGAGGTGTTGATCCATTCGGAGGCGAAGCCGGGATAGAGGTCGGCGAGATCGGACATCTTCTGCATCCTTATCTGTCAGCGCGGGATCTGTTCGGTCTTGAGAATGCCCCAAAACAAAAAAGTCGAAAAACAACCCCATGCACAGTAGCTAAGTCCAACAGCCGCCTACACAATTTCGGAGTGCCGTCGGGCGGGGCCGCACATTGCGCGCGCGTGCGAAAAAAGCCTGTCAGCGCTCGCTCAGATCTTGGCCTTCTCGGCATCCACCGCCTGCCAGCCGATGTCGCGGCGGCAAAAACCTTCCGGCCAGTTGATGCGGTCGACGGCCTGATAGGCGCGGGCCTGCGCCTCCGTCACGGTCTTGCCGAGCGCGCAGACATTGAGCACGCGGCCGCCATTGGCGAGGATGGCGCCGTCCTTCTCGACCGTGCCGGCGTGGAAGATCTCGGCGGTCTCGACCTTCGCGGCGTCATCGAGCCCCTCGATCCGCGTGCCCTTCTGGTAGTCGCCGGGATAGCCCTTCGCCGCCATCACCACCGTAAGGGCGGAGTCCGGATGCCAGCGCAGATCGAAATTCTTGAGCTGCCCGTCGCAGGCGGCGAGGAAGGCCGGCACGATGTCCGACATCATGCGCAGCATCAGCACCTGGCACTCGGGGTCGCCGAAGCGCACGTTGAACTCGAACAGTTTTGGGCCCTGCGTCGTCAGCATGATCCCGGCATAGAGGATGCCGCGAAACGGCGTGCCGCGCTGCTTCATGCCTGATACCGTCGGCAGAATGATTTTTGCCATGATCGCGTCGTGGATCGCCGGCGTCACCAGCGGCGTCGGCGAATAGGCGCCCATGCCGCCGGTGTTCGGACCGACGTCATGGTCGAACACGCGCTTGTGGTCCTGCGCGGAGGCCAGCGGAATGGCGGTCTCGCCGTCGCACAGCGCGAAGAAGCTGATCTCGCGGCCCGGCAGAAACTCCTCGATCACGACCTCAGCGCCGGCCTCGCCAAAGGCGCCCTCGAACATCATGGCGATGGCGTCCTCGGCCTCGCGCACGGTCTTGGCGACGACGACGCCCTTGCCGGCGGCAAGGCCGTCGGCCTTGACCACGATCGGCGCGCCCTGGCTCTGGACGTAAGCACGCGCATCGGCGGCGTTGGTGAATCGCTCATAGGCGCCGGTCGGAATGCCGAATTCGGTGCACAGCGCCTTGGTAAAGCCCTTCGAGCTTTCGAGCTGGGCGGGGATCCTGTTCGGCCCGAACGCCTTGATGCCGGCGGCGGTGAGGTCATCGACGATACCGGCCGCCAGCGGCGTCTCCGGGCCGACCACCACGAGCTCGACCGCATTCTTTTTGCAGAAGTCGATCACGGCCGCATGGTCGGCGACGTCGAGCGCCACGCATTCCGCCTCGCGCGCGATCCCGGCATTGCCCGGCGCGCACCAGAATTTGGTCACCAGGGGAGAGGCTGCGATCTTCCACGCCAGCGCATGTTCGCGGCCGCCGGAACCGAGCAGGAGAATGTGCATCGAAGGCTCGAAAAGAGGGGTTTTGCTGGGGGCGGAGGTCGCACGAATCGGGGTGGGGCTCAAGGGGGGAGGCCCCGAACTCCCCTTCATTCCGGGGCGCGGTGAAGCGGCCGCATCTTCCAACTGAGCCGCTGCGATAGCATCAAGTACGCCGCGCAGTTGCGACCACTCTTCGGGGATAAGATTGCCAGACGTGCTTGCTGGACTCTGGACGATCCCGTCAGGCGGCAACAGCACGAATGCGATCGTGACGCTTCCTGACGTCGAAACGGCAAAACCGCTGTTTTGCACACGGGAAAGCTGCTATTGGCGAACGTTTCAACTACGGGACAAGAAATGACCCTGTTGTTTTCCGGCGCCGATGTCCAAGTTGCCTTCAAAACCGTCCAAGGAAATGCCGAAACCGAAATTGCCAATTGCAGCGACGACTATGTACTCGGGCATCCCATCGAGGACCTGACCGAGAACGTATATGACAAGTATGCCGTTAAGCCGTTGGTGCTGGACTTAGGCGCAAAGGTCGTCGATTTTGTCGATGGGTATGTCCCCCAGTACATGACGCCCAACCCCAGCTTTGACCAACAGCCGGGCGTGAAGGGTCGCATTTACTTCCTCCACGTCCCTTACACGGGTGACGAATACCTCTGGCACTACATGCCGATGCCACCGCCCGCGAACCCGCAGCATGCGGGTGTGTCCACGACCGAGGTCGTCTTCACCGCGGCCGGCGCGTGGCACAACTCCGAGTCCATCAACAAGCAGTTCGACGGTAACATTGCCTTTCTGCGGGATGGCGTCGCAAGGGTGGAGAAACACGTCACGCCCTTCAACGCTGCGCTCCGCAACGTAATTATCGCTCGGTTGGCGCACCGGATTGTGACTGCCAAGAAAACGCTCGAGACCACGGCGGGTCTGAAGTATCCCCTTCGACGGAGGGACAACGCTCCTGAGACCTTCAAGATGCCCGAGAAGCCGAAGCCTCTGGCACTGAAACTGATACCATCGGCAGAGCGTGAGTTCACGCTTGACGAAAAGGACTACCAGGACATTCTTCGGATTTGCGAGAGCATGTCCCTGGTCATGGAGCGAAGCCCCACGGTGTTCGAAAACGCGGAGGAGGAGCACATCCGGGTGCAATACCTCGTCCAGCTGAACGGGCAGTACCAAGGCAAGGCCACTGGAGAAACGTTCAACAACCACGGCAAGACCGACATTCTCATCCGGCATGAGAATCGGAACGTCTTTGTCGCCGAGTGCAAGTTCTGGGAGGGATATGAAGGTCTGAAGAAGACGGTCGACCAGCTTCTTGGATACACGACGTGGCGAGACACCAAGACCGCCCTCATCATCTTTAGCCGGAGGCAGGATTTCACCAGCGTTGTTTCAGAGGCTCAGCGTGCGATGAAGGACCATCAGCACTTCAAATCCGGGCCGAAAAAAGAAGGCGAGACCTGCTTCCGATATACGTTCACCCATCCGCAGGACAAGCAACGGGATATCGTCATCACCCTGATGCTGTTCGACATGCCAAAGCCGGTTAAGCCATGACCTTCATTCTTCTGACTGGAGCTGGATTTTCCTACAATTGGGGTGGCCCCCTCGCCTCCGATATCTTCAGCGCGCTGCTGGCTGACAAAGACTTGGACAACCCTACCCGGGACCGCCTGTTCGATTCAGGAGGAAATTTCGAGCAGGTGTTGGCCGACCTGCAAGTATCGACCGACCCGGCCGACCAGAAGCGGCATGAGGCGCTGATGACAAGCGTGGCGGGGTTATTCAACGGCATGAACAACACTTTTATGCACGTGAGGTTCGAGTTCGAGGACCCGCCGAGCGTCCAGCACTCGGTGGCGGCCTTTCTGAGCCGGTTTCACGCCATCTTCACGTTGAACCAGGACGCCCTGCTCGAACAGCACTACAACCCACACATTGGGCCACCGATGAATTGGGCGCGCATGAACACTCCTGGCATGAGGTTCATGCCGCCATTCCAGCCTACCGGAGCGCGGCAGGACAAGTTCGCCGTTATGGAGCCCCATCCGCCGTTCACGAACTTCGGGACTGGGGCGCAGCCCTACGTCAAACTCCACGGGTCGGTGAATTGGGTAGAATCCAACCAGGGAAAGCGCATCCTCATCATGGGTGGCCAGAAAGCTGTCAGCATCGGGCTATACCCAATTCTGCAGTGGTACCACGACGAGTTCCGAAAAATGCTCACCCGGCCTTCGGCCAGGCTCATGGTCATTGGGTACAGCTTTAGTGACTCCCATATCAACGACGCGATAGTGGACGGCATTCACGCAGGCCTGAAGCTTTTCGTCATCGATCCTTTTGCATTGAAGGCTCTTCAGAACGACGCGCGCATTAGCAAGGCCAAGTCCGCACTGATCGGTTATTCGAACCGGCCGCTGAAAGAGACGTTCGGCGGCGACCGATACTCCCACAATCAAGTTTCACAGTTCTTCACATGACCGAGGAATGGCCCAGCTATCACAGGTATTACGGTGACAGCACTAATTTCCGAAGCCAGCGCATCAGTTGCTACCGTTAGTGCACTGTCACCGTAATTCCGGTTGGGCCGGCGATCAGTCGGATGACGGCCGCGATTTCGGAGAACGGGGATAGAGAAGCGAGGGGTTTCGCAAGGACTCAACCATCCTACGAGCTGACCTCGGATTGCTTTCTGCAAAACTTCGCGTGAACCGATGCTGAAAACCTCCCTTGATTCGCGTGTGGCCGATGGCCAGAGACACGCCTTAAGCTGAAGCTATTGCTAGAAGGAGCGCAGCAACATGCGGCACCCACGATACTCATGGCCAGGTAGCGACGCTGCTCGTGGCGTCCTCATGCTGGCCCAGCAGATAGCTGAGATGTTGAGCCCTCAGAGCTTCGAAAGTTATCGAGTCTATACTCTCTGCACAGTCTCAAGGCTGCAGGAGGCGAGCGTTGTCATTGAAGACGTACAACGAAATCGGATTAATAAGCTTGCGCTTGAGCCGGTGCTGCACGAACTAAGGTGGTCATTAGAAAAGGACCCGGTCGCCAATGGCCTCGCTGGTTCAGAAATTGTTTCATTTCACCGTCTCGTCGAAGCCGGTCAATACTCGCTGCCTGGACTATTGGCTCATCTTATTCTGCTGCAGAAGCTCATCGGCGAAAAATACAAAGATGCGCTGGAAGCGGCGCTACTGGAGACCTTTCATGATCCAAAGGCTCGGAATGAACTGAGAGTGCTAGCGGGATTTTACTGTAGCTATCTGGTGAATAGAGGGTATTCAAAAAATCATATAGCCAAGCTCGTTGAGTCCCAGTTCTTATCAGGTCCGCAAAGACGAGTTGGATGTGCATCGCTTCGCAGGTTTTTTGGTTCGTTCAAACAGCAGCCATCGAAGTATAAGGTGTATGCAGCTGTTTCGAAGGAGTTTGGTCAATTCCTAAAAAGCCTGGGCTTTGAGGTCGCCTCAAAGGTCGGGTTTTCTGCGGACATAGTTCAATGCGTGGATGGCGACGACCAATTCTCTTCTATCGTGACGGATGCGTTCGAGGCGTTTGATAGCTACAGCGCTGCCGCGAAACAAAATCTGGTTCTTACTAACGTTCGCGCTCTTACCTTCCTTGCACATGAAGGCCTGCCTTGCACATGGAGTCAAAAGAAGTTTGTTCAAAAGGCTCGCGATACGCACGGTGCCGTAGAGGAGCAGGCTGATATAGTCTTCGAGCGACAATCGAGCCGCGCACGATCTTCAGCACGGCAGGTCAGAGATATTAAAAAATACTCGCTACGCATTCTCCAGAACTTCGACAGGCGCTCTAATGAAAGGCTGCTTGCTTCAATAAACACCAGCGCGCAGGCAAGAACGACCCCGAGCCCAGAGAACAAGCTTATCTCTCTTTGGTCAGCAGTTGAGGTGCTTCTAAGTGAACCTGAGGTTGGCGTTCCTCGAATAGTTCATTATTCAAAATTGTTGGTGCCCTGCATATGCCTGAGGCATATCCGCCTCCAGTTTGCTGCAGTAAGCGATGAGCTGTTGGTATCATACAAGCGCAAATTTAAGGACATTGTTTCCCGCGAGACGGCCATCAATGGGATTGACATCCATTCGCGATTTGCATCCGTGATGCTCCTACCTCCACATGGCGAACTGAGAGCAGATTTGCTTCGGATGTGCTCCGACAATCCGCTCGCTTGCCATAGGCTGTATAGACTGAACAGCGACTTTCAAAGTTCAGCGGGCATTTACAAAGCACTCAATTCCCATGAACGGCGCGTGGAATGGCAGATCCATCGCATTTACAGGGCACGGAATAATCTCGTCCACGCTGGTCGCGTCCTGACTTATCTAGACTCATTGATAATGAACTTGTTCGAGTACTACAGGACGAGCATTGCAACGATTGTAAATCGAGCACGCCGAGAGGAGAGGCGGTCCGATATCGATCAGATCGTCGCCGAAATAGGCATCGCTTACGGAATCTTCAAAGAGGTCTTTCATAAGAGAAAGTCGAACGAGCTTTCAATCAGCGATCTCAGGGGATTGATATCCCTTGACGCCGAGGACGCAGAATAGACTGGCGTAGAACTGGGGAACTAAACGTGTCGTATCTTCTAGCTTGTCGACCATATTGTACCGGGGGGACGGAATGAACTGGAGCGTTTTCGCGAATTGGCTTTCCGCTGGATGCGCATTTATCGCCGCAGCGCTCTGGTTGCATTCAGCACGCGTTGAGGTTTGGGCTGATGGTCAGAAAGGCCCGAGAAGTGACAACATGGTAATTCTGAAGGAGGGCCGGATGTATGATGTGACTGGATCAGCGCAGGCGCAATCTCGCTGGAGTGCATATGCCGCTGTAGCCGCTGCCGCTGCGGCCGTCCTTCAGGGGCTTGCCCTGCTGACGAGCTGAGGGATACACGTCCTAGCCCTGCTTCCCCACAATGATCTCCTGCAACGTCGCAACGTGCGTTGCAAACGCGCCGCGGCCGGCGGAGGTCGCGCTCACCGTGGTCTGCGGCTTCTTGCCGACGAAGGCTTTTTCCACCGACACATACCCCGCCTTGGCCAGCGTCTCGATATGCGCACCGAGATTGCCGTCGGTGGCACCGGTGAGCTTTTTCAGCCGGGAAAACTCCAGGCCTGCGGCGGCCGGCAGCGCGTTGAGTGCCGCCATGATCTTCAGCCGCAACGGTTGATGAATGATGTCGTCGAGCTCGGCCATCAGATCCGCCGCATCCAGAGCCCGCCGAGGATCAGGCCACCGCCGTTGACGAAGGCCATCCAGAGCGGAAACGCCTCGCCGATATAGAAGAATCCGATCAGCGTCAGCGCGGAGATGCCAAGACCGATCGCCATGAAGGCATAGCCGAACCAGAGACCCGCCAGCGCATAGAACAGCATGAAGTAGAGCGGCCAGAACGTGCCCAGCTGGCGCGGACCGAAATGACCGATCACGTTGGTGCAGAGATAACCGAAGGCGAAGAAGAGCAGAAACACCAGAAGCAGTCTGATGTCGAAGCCGCGACCATGGGAGTGGCGCGGCGGATTGACCAGGCGGAGCACAACCATACCGACAACGCCGACAACATCCACGGCAACCCAGGCGTAGACGGCATAGACCGGCCAGAGCCAGGTCGCGAGATTGCCCGCGAACACCAATACGCCCCACCAGACGGCCGCATGGCTCGCCAGCTCGTAGAGCTGCGATTGCTTCACGCGCTGGACGATGTCGTCGATATCGGCCAGCGCTGCGGACGCCTCCTTGCTGTCGATCATGACTGCCCCGCCCCGCGCGTTGCCACATCCTCGGCGATGATCGAAATCGCCTTCGGGTTGGTGACGATGCCCATGTGGTTGATGCCGTCGATGATCCTGACGTCGACCGACTGTTTGATGGCCTGCACGGTCTCCGCGTATTTATCCGAGATCATCATCTCGTCGTCGGCGCCGCCGAAAATCGTAATCGGATGCGTTACCGCCGGAAGATCGACGCGATAGCCGCGCGTCGCGAAATTGCGCGTCAGGCGGTCGGAATAGGTGGAGACGAGATACTTTGCCGAACTCGCCGGCACGGCGAGAGCGAGCACCGGAAGCTGCGCGCAGCAGTCGATGCCGAGCTTGCGCAGGGTGGCGAGCCCGAGGAAGCGCGGCAGGTCGAAATTGGCCCAGCCGCCGGCACGCGGCTTGTTGGTCGGCGCGTCATAGCCGAGGTAGGGCGCGAGCAGCACCGTGCGCACGAACATGTCCTGCATGATCGGTGTCGCGGCGACGCGCAGCGAGAAGCCGGCGCCGGCGGAATGGCCGATCAAAGTGAGCGGCAGATCCGGCGCGGTCTTGCGGATTTGTGCGACGAAGTCGACGAGGTCGTCTTCGAGCTGCCCGACATAGCCGATGTCGCCGCGCGTGCCGGAGCCGCCATGGCCGCGAATGTCGAGCGCCCAGGTCTCCACGCCGCGCGCGGCGATCGCATGGGTCAGGGCATGATTGACGGTGCCGCTGGAGCCCGAGGAGCCGTGGATGAAGATCGCGCCACGGCCCGTCGCGGCTCCAATGGGGGCGTAGTGGCGGAAACCGATCCAGGTGCCGTCGCGGGCCTGAAAGCGTTCCAGGGCCGGCAGCGTCGACCAATCGATGCCCTTGGCGGAGTCGGAGACGGATCGCATCTCCGGCGGCCGCTCTAGCGGCGTTGCGATCATCGCGGCCAGGATCAGCGCCACGCCGCCGACCGCACACAAGGCCCATTTCAGTCCGCTCAAAACGCCGCGCAGCAGTCGGATTGCCATGATCCACTCCTCTAAAATCGGTTCAATATAGAGAACTCTATACTACAGAGTACTCTTGTGATCAATCCCCGGATTGGCGCCGCGCTGCGAAAATCCTTAACGTCGGGTCTGACCCCAAAATGCCGAATCGTTTGCCGATGCCGCCTGCAGAGCCGCTGCTCAACACCCCCGAATTCACCGTTTCCGAGCTCTCGCAGTCCCTGAAACGGACGGTCGAGGACACCTATGGCCATGTCCGGGTCCGCGGCGAGATTTCCGGTTTCCGCGGCGCGCACTCCTCCGGCCATTGCTATTTCGCGCTCAAGGACGAGAGCGCCAAGATCGAGGCGGTGATCTGGAAGGGCGTGCACGGCCGCATGCGCTTCAAGCCCCAGGAGGGGCTCGAGGTCATCGCCACCGGCAAGCTCACGACCTATCCCGGCTCCTCGAAATACCAGATCGTGATCGAGGCGCTGGAGCCGGCCGGCATCGGCGCCCTGATGGCGCTGATGGAGGAGCGCAAGCGGAAGCTCGCCGCCGAAGGCCTGTTCGACGAGGCGCGCAAGCAGCTGCTGCCGTGGCTGCCGGAGGTGATCGGCGTGGTGACCTCGCCGACCGGCGCCGTGATCCGCGACATCCTGCACCGGCTGGAGGACCGCTTTCCCCGCCACGTGCTGGTGTGGCCGGTCAAGGTGCAGGGCGAAGGCTCGGCCGAGCAGGTCGCGGCCGCGATCCGCGGCTTCAACGCGCTGCCGGAGGGCGGCAAGATTCCGCGCCCCGACGTGCTGATCGTCGCGCGCGGCGGCGGCTCGCTGGAGGATCTCTGGTCGTTCAACGAGGAGATCGTGGTCCGTGCCGCGGCCGAGAGCATGATCCCGCTGATCTCGGCGGTGGGGCACGAGACCGACATCACGCTGATCGATTTCGTCGCCGACAAGCGCGCGCCGACGCCGACGGCGGCGGCCGAGATGGCGGTGCCGGTGCGCAGCGACCTCTTTGTCGAGGTCGGCGATCTCGGGCGACGCACCCGGTCCTGCTGGCAACGCGGCCAGGAGAGCCGCCGCAGCGAGTTGCGTGCGGCCGCGCGCGCGCTGCCGGCCGCCGGCGATTTGCTGGCGATCCCGCGGCAGCGGCTGGATTCGGCGGGTGCGTCCCTGCCCCGCTGCCTCAAGGCCAACACCCACGCGCATTTCCGAAGGTTCACCGCCGCGAGCGCCAAGCTAACGCTGCGGGTGCTGCATGGCCAGATCTCGCAAGCCGATCATCGCCTCACCGTGTGCGGCGAGCGGCTGGGCCTGTCCACGCGCTCGCTGCTGCGGCGGCGGCGCGACCGCTTTGCCGGGCTGGAGGTGCGCTTGCGCGCCTCAAAGCTCTCCAATGCGCAGGCGCAGCGCAACGCGATTCACCGCCAGCGCGAGCGCACGCATCGCCTTGCCGAGCGCGCGAGCCGCGCGCTGGTGACGCTGTTGCAGCGGCTCGATGCCCGCGTCGAGAACAGCGGCAAGCTGCTCTCCGCCCTGTCCTATCGCGGCGTGCTCGCGCGCGGCTTCGCGCTGGTGCGCGACGAGGCCGGCCATCCCCTGCATGCGGCCGACGCGATCGGGCCTGGTGCAAGGGTCGAGATCGAGTTTGCGGATGGCCGCGTGGGTGCGACCGCGGATGCGGATCGGCCCGCGGCCGCAGCAAAGCGCGCGCCTTCGCAAGCGAAGGCGGCGGCGCAAGAGGCCAAGCAAGCTCCGAAGCGCGTGGGCAAGCCGGTGGATCAGGGGAATTTGTTTTAGAGGCGCGAGGGCGTTGCGCCACCCTCGCCGTCATTCCCCGCCTTGTGCGCAATTGCGCACTGGAGCGGGGAATCCAGTACGCCGCGGCTTCTCCATGAATCACAGCCGCCTCGGTGTACTGGATCGCCCGGTCAAGCCGGGCGATGACAGCGAGAGTGTGGCGCGCGTATGCATCCTCAACCTCGTCATTGCGAGCGCAGCGAAGCAATCCAGAATCTTTCCGCGGTGGGACTCTGGATTGCTTCGCTGCGCTCGCAATGACGGTGTGGCAGCAGTCCGCCTACCGGCAGGACAATCCCGCATCGATCGTGGTCCAGAAGCCGCAATGTTCCGGCGCACGCATCGGCGCGCCGGCATGGGCTTCGAACAGATGGGCTTCGAACAGGAAGACCGCGACGGTGAAGACGATCAGGGCGGAGGAGAACAGGACGAAGCGGTTGCGCATGGGATTGCGTTTAATCGACATCGTGGTCGAATGATGGCGTCGTCACGGGTTGAAACCATCACGGCGCGCCAACCGTAGATTCACGGTCGGCCATTCTCCGTGCAGGGCGGTGGTCGATGCGGGGCTGTCCGCTGTTGTTCCCAAGGGCGGCCCCGCCTTCGCTCTCACGAGCTACGGCGCGGCGAGCCCTCATCCCAAGCCTACCGCGCCAGCCACTCCGCGACGTCCTTCTGCGACTCCGCGCGCGCGGCCGCATCGGTGCCGAGATGGCCGTGCTCGGGTGCGGCGGCATCAAGGCTGCCGGCGAGCGCATGCAGCGGCGTGTTGGCGCGGTCGAAATCGTGATAGGCGCCGGGATAGACCACGATGCGCGCGAGCGCGCTGCGGCCATGCGCACCCTCGACCATCTGGCGACAGGACGGCGGCGACGAGACGTCGTCATTGGCGCCGATCAGCACCAGCGTCGGCACCCGCGTGCTCCAGCCAAGGCCTGCGGAAATCCTGCAGTCCGGATAGAACGCGATCGCGGCGCGGAAATCCGGGCCCGCCTCGCGCGCAAGGTTTTGCGGACGCACGGCCCAGAGCAGCGCGCTGGCGCCATTGGCCCATCCCATCAGGCTGACGCGGTCGCGCGCAACCCAACTCTGCCGCATCAACCAGGCGCGCGACGCCGCGATGTCGGTGACGCGTTCGCGCCGCGCCTTGACGTGGATCTCCTTGACGCGGCATTGCGGCCCGAGCTCGCGCGAGCCGTAGCTGTCAGGAAGCAGGACGGCGTTGCCAGACTTGAGCAGCCGCTCGGCCCATTCGCGATAGCGCGGCAGCACGGAATCGGAATGGCCACCGAGCCCGCCGCAGCCGTGCAGCGCGATCACGGTCGGAAACGGCCCCGTGCCCTCGGGCTTGTAGAGCTGCGCATGCAGCACGCCGGACGCCAGCGGAATCTCGACCGGCTGCGGCGCTGGCGACGCTTGCGCGGCCGACATCAGCAACGTCAGGAACAGGGCGGTGAACGGAAGGCGCATCGAACTTTGCCGTTGGATCCTTCGCTCAAGCACTATCACGCGGAAACGGCGCCAAAACATCACAAACCGGTGGGTTTACCGGGCGGACAAGCCACCCTATCTATGCTACATCCCGTCCAACACATCGTGCCCTCCAAGGTGATCCCGGAGCGGCCTTCCACGGAGACTTTCGACCGTGCTGAACAAGTTCGGCCCCTCGGGCCATGGCGAAGCGCAGGTGCAGTATCTCGACGGCGATTTCCGCGTGATCTCGCCGGGGACCTTCGTGCGGTGCGCAATCACCGATACGCGCATCCCGCTCGACGAGTTGAAATACTGGAGCGTGGACCTGCAGGAAGCCTACGCCACACCCGCCGCCGTGCTCGAGCGGCATTACCCGGGCGCGCCCAAGCCGCAAGCGTGAGGCGGCGGACAGCAACTTCATCGAATTCTCCTGATCGTCTGAAAAGATAGGAGCTTGCGATGAATGGCGCCTGAATGTCCTCGTCGCCCTGACAGGACGACAGTGGGTTTCAGCGCCTTGAAAAGCGCCGCTCGCGCGCCTTGTAGAGATGATCGCTGATCAATTGCCGGAGCGCAGCCGGGTCGTCGAATTCGAGCTGGACGGCGAACGGCACGATGCCATCCGGCACGCCTTCGCGGCCGTGCAGACGGGCGATATCCTTTTCCGTCGTCACCAGTGTTTGCTGCTCGCGCCGCGCCTCCGCAGCGAGGGCCGCGATCTCGTCGTTCGAAAACATGTGATGATCGGCGAAGGCGCGGGTGCGCGCGACCTCGATGCCGCCGGCGCGCAAGCTGCGGAAGAACCGCTCGGGATCCCCAATGCCGGCGAACGCGAACACCGGCTTGCCCAGCAGTCTTGCGACCGACCCGGCGTCCGGCTTCAGCCGCGCGCGCAGCTCCGGCTTGCTGCGCGTGGCAAGCTCGGCCGCGACATCATCGGCGGCACGGCCACCGCCGATCAGGACCAGCGCGTCGGTGCGCGCGAGCTGCGCCTTCAGCGGCGCACGCAGGGGACCGGCCGGAAACACCTTGCCGTTGCCGAGGCCGCGCTCGCTGTCGATCACGATCAGCGAGATGTCCTTCAACAGACGCGGGTTCTGGAAACCGTCGTCCATCAGGATCACGGTGGCGCCTTGCGACTTCGCCAGCGCGACGCCGTCGAGGCGGTCGCGCGCAACTGCAACAGGGACGTCGCGCGCCATCATCAGCGGCTCGTCGCCGATTTCGGACGCGGTGTGACGCATCCGGTCGACCATCACCGGGCCCTTGAGCCTGCCGCCATAGCCGCGGCTGAGCACCACCGGCGTCTCGCCGAGCTCGCGCAAGAGCTTGGTCAGCGCCAGCACGGTCGGCGTCTTGCCGGCGCCGCCGACATGGTAGTTGCCGACGCAGATCACGGGGATGCCGGCGTCGATGCCCTCGCGCAGCATCCGCCGTTCGGTGATCGCGCCGTAGAGCGCACCCAGCGGCCCCAATGCGTAGGATTCGAGCGAACGTGGCCGGTACCAGAAGGCCGGCTCACGCATTGGCGGCCCCCATCTCGATCCGCAACTGCAGAAGATAAGGCTCGAGCGCGGTCATGGTGCGGTTGAGTGCGCCGCCGAGATCCTCGACCACGCCGGCGCCCGATCGCTGTATCTTCTGGCGCAGGGCGGGATCGGCGAGCAGCTGGCCGAGTTGCTTGATCAGCAGCTCCTGGGTGTCGGCCTGGCGCGCGCCGCCGCTGTGATCGAGCGCCTCGTAGACATCGGCAAAATTGAAGACGTGCGGACCATGGACGATGGCCGCGCCGAGCTTGATCGGTTCGATCGGATTCTGGCCGCCATGGTGGATCAGCGATCCCCCCATGAACACGATGTCCGAGAGGCGATAGAACAGGCCGAGCTCGCCCATGGTGTCGGCGATATAAACGTCGGTGGCCGCCGTCGGCAGCTCGTCGCGCGAGCGCAGGGCCGGCTTCAGGCCAGACGCCGTGATCAGGCCCGTGATCGAGGAGCCGCGATCCGGATGGCGCGGCACGATCACGCTCAGGAGCTGCGGGAAGAAACCGCTGAGGCTGCGATGCGCCGCCACCAGCATCTCCTCCTCGCCCGGATGGGTCGAGGCCGCCACGATGATCGGACGCCCGCGCGTCATCGCCAGCAGCCGTTCGAGCTTGGCGGGATCGGCCGGCGGCGCGGGAACGTCGAGCTTGAGATTGCCCGTGGTGACGACGTCGCGGCCGCCGAGCGCCGAGAAGCGCTCGGCATCGGTCTTGGACTGCGCCAGACAAATGTCGAACCGCGACAACAGTGCCGAGATGGTGCCTTGCATGCGGCGCCAGCGCGGGAACGAGCGCGGCGACATCCGCCCGTTGATCAGCACCATCGGCACGCGGCGCGCGGCGCCGGCCAGGATCAGGTTCGGCCACAGATCGGATTCGATGAACAGCGCCAGCGACGGCTTCCAATGATCGAGGAAGCGCGCGACATAACGCGGGGAATCATACGGCACGTATTGATGGATGACGTCGGGCGGAAAGCGCTTTGCCACAATGGCAGCCGACGTGACCGTGCCCGAGGTGAGCAGAATGCGCAGGTTCAGATCGCGCAAGCGCTCGATCAGGGCCGCCGCGGCGAGGACCTCGCCGACGCTGGCGCCGTGAATCCAGACCAGCGGACCGTGCGGCCGCACGTCCCGGGAGAGGCCCCGCCGTTCGCCGACGCGCGCGGGATCTTCCTTGCCCTGCTTCAGGCGCCGCTTGATCAGCACAGGCGCGAGCGGCACCAGGCCGCGCGCCAGGCGCCGGTACATCCGCAGCGTCAACGGCAGCGAGCCGGGCAGCGATTTAGGCATCTGCAGGTCCCGGCCGGCCGAGTTGCGCATAGGCGCGGCGGGTCGCCTCGTTCAAGGTCTCCTCCAGCTCGAGCCGCAGCGCTTCCATGGTGGCGGCGTTCGCATCCGGCGGAACGTGGATTTCCTTGATGCCGACCAACGCGCCCCGCCCGAACGGCAGGTTGATGGTGGTGCGGTCCCAGTTCTGGAGCCGGACGAAGCGGCTGGTCGCCATCGCAAAAGGCATGATCGGCCGCCCCGATTCCCGTGCCAGCATGATGATGCCGAGCCCGGCCACGCGCGAGCGCTTGGGGACGTCGGCGGTCAGCGCGACATTACAACCGTCCTGGAGCGTCCGCACCATTTCCTTGAAGGCACCGACCCCGCCTTTGCGGTGAAACGCGCCGCCATGGTCGCCGGACCCGCGGATGGTGCCGATGCCGAGCCGCTCGGCGGCAATCGCGTTGAACTCGCCGTCGCGGTGACGGGAGATCAGGACCCTGGCCTTGTACCAGTCCTTGTTCTTGATGAAGGGGGTGAGGAAATGCTGGCCGTGCCAAAACGCGAAGATCGCCGGGATCTGCGGTTCGACGCGGTCATAGACGTCAGGCGGATCGAACGTGAATTTGTTCGTCCGCCAGACCAGACGCAGATATTCGGCCGCCAGGATTCCGACGGCACGCTGGACGAAGCTGCTCCTCAGCGTATTGCGAAGCAGCTTTTTCAACGCGCCGGTTCTTGATTCGGGTCGAGCAGCCGGTGGAGATGGACGATGAAATAGCGCATCTGCGCGTTGTCGACCGTGCTCTGCGCCTTGGCGCGCCAGGCGGCGTGCGCGGTCGCATAGTTCGGATAGAGGCCGACGATCTCGACGTCGTCGAGGTTCTTGAAGGTGTTGTGCTCGAGATCGACGAGCTCGCCGCCGACGACGAGGTGGAGCAGTTGTTGCGGGGCACTATCTGGCATCGGTTCTGTTCCTAACGGGCTGCCCGGCAAAGCAGTGTTCGACAAGCACGAGAAAGCGCTTCACGGCAAGGGGCGGTTTCGAAAATGCGAGACAATGTTCGCATGACGATCGCGACCCGCTGCCACCAGCACCCCATGCGTGACTTGCCGGCGGTTATAGAGGATGGGATCTCCGGAGAGATCGCTCATCCTACCATCGGCTTCCTGCACGATCAAATCCGCCGCCGCAAGGTCCCAATCATGACTGTTGCCGCCCGCAAAAGCCGCATCCAGCGCGCCATGGGAGACCCGGCACAGACGCAGCGCGAGCGAACCGATTCGCGGATGCAGCTTGATCTCGCCCAGTGACGGCTTCAGGCGCTCAACAAGGGGCTTCGGACCCGCGACCCGCGAGAAGTCGAGCTCGGATCCCGCCGTCGCCCGCACCGGCACCTCATTGAGGGTCGTGCCCCGGCCGCGGGCGGCGAAGAAGAACTCATCGCTCGTCGGTGCGAACACCGCGGCCAGCACCGGCGAGGCGTCCTCGACCAGCGCGACGCTGACGCACCATTCGTCATGGCCGTTGAGGTAATTGCGGGTGCCGTCGATGGGATCGACGATCCAGGTCAGTCGCCGCGACAGCCGCACCTCGTCGTCGGCGCTCTCCTCCGACAGCCAGCCATAGTCGGGCGTCGCCGCGCGCAGGCGAGCTTCCAGGAGATCGTTGACGGCAATGTCGGCTTCCGAGACCGGCGAGGACGCGCCCTTGGTCCACTTCTTCAGCTCGGTGCGGAACATCGACTGCGCGAGTGCGCCCGCCTCCCGCACCGTGTCTTGCAGCAGCGCCGCGTCGCGCGTCAGGATGGCTTCGCCTGTTGCGTTCGCGTCAACGTCCGCCAAGCGTCAAACCCTCGATGCGCACCGTCGGCGCATTGACGCCGTAGCGGAACTCGAGATTGTTCGCCGGCTGCATCGACTTGAAGATCTCGAACAGATGGCCGGCGATCGTCACCTCGCTCACGGGATAAGTGAGCTCGCCGTTCTCGATCCAGAAGCCGGAGGCGCCGCGGCTGTAATCGCCGGTCACGCCGTTGACGCCCGAGCCGATCAAATCGGTGACGTAGAAACCCTGCTTGATGTCGGAGATCAGCTCGGCCGGGGTGGGCGTGCCGGGTTCAAGGTGCAGATTATACGGCCCCGGCGACGGCGAGGAGGAGACGCCGCGATGGGCGTGGCCGGTGGTGGTGAGACCGAGCTCACGCGCGGTGGCGCAATCGAGCAGCCACGTCGTCAGCACGCCTTCGTCGATCAGCGCGATCTTCTTCACGGCGACGCCTTCGGCGTCGAACGTCTGCGAGCGCAGGCCGCGTTTGCGCAGGGGATCGTCGATGATGCGGATGTTCTTGGCGAACAGCTGCTGGCCGAGCTTGTCCTTCAGGAAGCTGGTCTTGCGCGCGATCGAAGCGCCATTGATGGCGCCGACGACATGACCGACCAGCGAGCCCGCGACGCGCGGATCGAACACCACAGGCACCTTGCAGGTCTCGACCTTGCGCGGATTGGCGCGCGCCACGGTGCGCTCGCCCGCGGAACGGCCGACGATCTCCGGCGACAGCAGATCGGCACCATGCGGCGCCGAGGTGAAATCGTAGTCGCGCTCCATGCCTGTGCCGTCGCCGACAATGGCGGTGGCGGAGATGCCCTGGCTGGAACGCAGATAAGAGCCGTGGAAGCCGGTGCTGGTGACGAGCACCATGCCGCCCATGCCGGCGGAGGCCGAGGCGCCGCCGGATTTGGTCACGCCCTTCACACCGAGCGCCGCAGCCTCGGCTTCGAGCGCGCGGCGCTCGAGTTCCGAGGTCGCGGGCACGTCGGGGTCGAGCAGATCGAGATCGGGGAAGTCGCGCGCGAGCAGTGCGGGATCGGCAAGGCCGACATATTTGTCGTCGGGTGCAACACGCGCCATCGCAACCGCTCGCTCGGCAAGCTTGGTCACGGCATCGCCGCTGGCGTCGTTGGTCGAGACCACCGCCTGGCGCCGGCCGACCAGCACGCGCAAGCCGACATCGTCACCCTCGGAACGTTCGGATTCCTCGACCCGGCCGTCGCGGACCTCGACGCCTTGCGAGACGCCGCGCACGGCGACCGCATCGGCCGCATCCGCGCCGGCGCGCCGGGCAGCCTCCACCAGCCGCTGCGCGAGATCGGAGAGCGCAGACTGATCGAACAGGTCGCGACCGGCTGTGGACGAATCCTTGGGCGAAAGCGTCGAGCTTGGTGAAGGGTTCACAAACGAAATCCTGTTGGGGCGGGCTGCGGGACCGGAACCCACAGATGTGCCCTGATCGCGCGGACTTCAAGCATTTTCAGCCCACCAAAAGCTCAGATTCGCAGCTTGCGCGCAACGTCTCGTCAATCATGCGTGCCAAGGTCTTGTCAATCATGAGCGGCGGTGAGGTTGGATTAACCAGCCTTTTTAAGCGGTTTCGGAAAGGCTCGCGCTAAGGTCCTCACATCGACCGGGAACATAATCCCGGCGGGGAGAACTAAAGCCGTGAGGCGTCAAACAGCAACAAGCGGGATCGCTCCCGCCGGGTCGAGCCGCTCCCTGCGGCTCGACCCCCTTTCCCTTCCGGTCCGCTTCGATGCGCATGATCCGCGCGCCGACGGTTATGTCCGGCAGATCGAGCTTCATCGCGAACGTGTCGTGCTGCACCGTGCCGTCCGCGGCATGCGGATGGCAATCAATGTTCGCGTCAGCGACTTCATCGGCGTCGCGCTGCGCGGCAACGACGAGGCCCAGACCCTCGTCCTGGTGCATCGCGATCCCTCGCTCTCCATTCCGCTGCTGGTCAGCGCCGATGGCGACGAACTCGTTGAGGCCTGGGCGATCTGGAGCGAGCTGTTCGCGCTTCCGCAGCTCGACGAAGGCGCACGCAAGCCCGCGCCACGCCGCCGCCGCGCCAACGCGATCCGCGACCGCCATCCGAAATTTCTGATGCGCCGCCGCGCCGGTGTCGCACGCGAGTTGTCGGTGCATCGCGATGAGCGCGAGATCATCGCACGGAGTTAAGCCGCCCGCATCACCGCGTCGGCCAATAAGCCCGCAAACAACAACAGCCCCGCGTCGCGGTTCGAATAGAACAGGCGCTTGCAGAGTTCGCCGTCGCTAATATTCAGCCGCGCGATCTGCGAGGCCAGATGCACGGCGAAGGCCACAAGTCCGAGCCAAGCCGGCCAGCGCGCATCGCCCGACGCCAGCGCCACGCCGATCAGCAGCACCGCCAGGCCGTAGAACAGGATCAGCGCCTGGTGCGTATGCGCACCGAACAGGCGCGCGGTGGACTTGATGCCGATCAGCGCATCGTCCTCGGCGTCCTGATGCGCATAGATCGTGTCATAGCCGATCACCCAGGAAATCGCGCCGGCATAGAGCACGAGCGCGGTGACGTCGATGCGCCCGAAGGTGACGGCAAATCCCATCAAGGCGCCCCAGGAGAACGCGAGCCCAAGCACGATCTGCGGCCACCAGGTGATGCGCTTCATGAACGGGTAGATCGCGACGATCAGCAATGAGGCGATGCCGGTCAGGATCGCGAAGCGGTTGAACTGCAGCAACACCACGAGCCCGATCAGCGCCTGCGCGACCATGAAGGCCAGCGCCTGCTTCGCGCTCACCTGGCCCGACGGCAGCGGCCGCGAGCGGGTGCGCTCGACCTTGTCGTCGAGGTCACGGTCGGTGATGTCGTTCCAGGTACAGCCTGCCCCCCGCATCACGAAGGCGCCGATGAAGAACAGGACGATGGTGAGCGGCAGGCCGCGGACGTCATGCGCCATGCCGGCGGCGAGCGCCGCCGACCACCAGCACGGCATCAAGAGGAGCCAGGAGCCGATCGGACGATCGAAGCGGGACAAGCGCAGATAAGGCCGCGCCCATTGCGGTGCGCGCGTATCGACCCAGTTGCCGGTGGAATCGGCAACGCGGGCGGATGTGTCGCTCATCGGGTCAGGACGTTGCCGTTGAGTGTGTCGAAGGTGCTGCCGCCCTTCTTGCCCGCATTGGCCTCGGGCGCCGAGGCCGAACCCAGCACTTCGCTCAGCGACGGACCGGCCGGACCGCGCGGCTGGTTCTGCATCTGCTGCGCAACATTGCAGACCTTCGCCGCCATGGCATCGGTGTTCTTGTGGCCGTCCTTCATCTGCGCGCCGACCTGCGCCGGAATCCCGCACTTCGAGGCGTTGGCCTCGATGTACTTGATCATCTTGGTCTCGGCCTGGCTGAAGTTGCGGATCAGCTTGCAGGCCTCGTCAGGCGGGGCGTGACGGTCGCTCGCGGCCTTGATCAGCTTGCCGCGCTTTTCGGCATCCTCGCGCAGAGGCATGAAGGCCTTCATGCAGTCCTCGCCGGGACCGGCTTGCGTCGGCGGGGCCGCGCTGAAGGCGCCGGCGCCACCGACGGGCGCGGCGCCGTTCACGGGGAAGGACGATTGCGGCGCGCCGCCGACGGAGGCGACGGGCGCCGACCCGTTCACGGGCGGAAACGCGGAACTGGTTGGGGCCTGGCCCGGCAGCGGCGCGGGGAAACCCTGCGCATAGGCACAAACGGCGCCCATCGTGACCATGGCGGCAGTGATCGGAACCATCAAATGACGGATCATCAAGGCAGTCTCTCCGGCAGGAGCTTGCGGGGTTCGGCGTCTTCCCAATTGAAGCGCAACCAGCGTGCTCGCGATTTTACGATTCCCGCCGGCCCTTAACAACCCGTTGAATAGGGCAGGAGCGCGGCGCGCCGACGCACCATTTTGGCAAAATTTACCCCGAAAGTACTGCTTTCGGCTAAGAACGGCGCCAAATCGGACCTTTGAACCATGCCCTCCCACGATTTCCGCGGCCCTCGCCTGTTCGTCGATGCCCCCCTCGCCCAGGACGGCAGGATCGAGCTCGACCGCGACCAGAGCAATTATCTCGGCAATGTGCTGCGGCTTGCCGCCGGGGCCGAGGTCTTGGCGTTCAACGGCCGCGACGGCGAGTGGCAGGCCGCCATCGAAGGCCGCAAGCGGCCGGATGGCCTCGTCATCCTCCAGCAGACCCGGCCGCAGGACCGGCTGCCCGACCTCGCCTACGTCTTCGCCCCGCTCAAGCATGCCCGGCTCGACTACATGGTGCAGAAGGCCATCGAGATGGGGGCGGCCTCGCTTCAGCCGGTGCTGACCCGGTTCACCCAGGCTTCCCGCGTCAATACCGAGCGGATGCGCGCCAATGTCGTCGAGGCGGCCGAGCAATGCGGCATTCTCAGCATCGCCACCGTTGGCGAGCCGATGCCGCTGGAGCGCTTCCTCAGCCAGCGCGCCGCGGGCCGCCTGCTGATCTTCTGCGACGAGGCGGCGGAGCTCGAAAACCCCATTCAGAGCCTGCAAGGCGCAGACGCGGCGGCAGGCGTCGACGTGCTGATCGGCCCCGAAGGCGGCTTTGCCGATGAAGAGCGGGCGCTGCTGCTGCGGCAGCCGAAAATCCTGCGGCTGGCGCTGGGACCCCGGATCATGCGGGCCGACACGGCCGCAGTGGCCGCGCTGGCGCTGGTGCAGGCGGTGCTGGGCGACTGGGCTGGCGAACGCGGCTAAGGCACGTTGCTATTCGCCTCGTAGCGATCGGTTCAGGGTCTCCGAAGGCAACTCTCCGAAAGCCTCTCTGTAGCTCGCTGCGAACTCGCTGAGATGCCAGAAACCATGCGCAAGCGCACAGGACTTCACACTCCGGCCCGCTCGACCGGTGCGCAGTTGCTTGCGCACCGACCAGAGGCGTAAGACCCGGCTATAGCGATGTGGGCTCATGCCGCAGATGGCCCGTGTCGCACTCTGGAGAGTCCGGACCGACACGCCCGCCTGCTCCGCCAGTTCGGTCGTCTTGTGCCAGATCATCAGATCGCGCCGAATCAGTTTCTCCATATCAGCTACGATCCGGCGATAATGTTCGGCGGTGGATGAGACAGGTCCGCTTGCGACGCTGGACCAGATCGCCGCGTCCATCGTGCTGAGCAGTGACTGTTCGACAAATTTTTGCGAAGCTGGCTCGTTCAAGAAGTCTGGGTCATTTGCTGCGGTTTCAAGCGAGATCGAGATCAGACGGCGCAGCGAGGCAAGCACGTCCGGCGCCGGATTCAGCAAATGGCATCCATCGCCCAATTCAGGCAATGGCTCCCGCCCGGATGGACTGAAGTAGACCACTGCCAGCAGACGCCCCTCCGGCTCATGCACCAGGCAATCTGAATCACCTTTCAATACGAGGACAGAACCGCCCATCGATTGCCCGTTGATGCGGGCAGAGGTCACGTGATCCATCGGTACCGCCACTGCGGCAGCATTGGTGAACTGATAGCCTCGAATGATCCGGGGGAAGGTTTTCAACAGCGACAGGGTCAGGGTCGGCAAGGTGAGCCGGGCACGCATGATCGCTGTCACCCCGGCCGACAACGGCATGCTCGATGCGCCGGCGTATTTCTCGGTCTCGCCGAAATGATCGATGTCATACGAATTGAGCTCGAGCGCCGAGGACGGCTTGAGATCCTGGAACGACATCAAGCGATCCGCCGCTCTCTTTTGCATTCCCTCGCGAGCAGGGACTAGACGGCTTTGATCCATGTTCTGCTGCTTACTTGGCCTTCTTCTTGGAAACGGCGATTTAGCGCCACGCAAATCATCCCGCCCGTTGACGCCGGCGCGCCGCAGTCGCGGAGCATTGAGATGGCATGAACGATCAGAAGGTCGAGTGGATCGAATTCGTCTTAGTGCCGGAACATGTCTCAGATCGAAAACAGCATATAGGCCAGCGTGTGTCGCGCGACCGGATACCATCGGTTGCGTTGCACATGAATCGGAAACCAACTCGCATTGTAAACGAAGGCTCTGCGAACGGATCGTCCTCCTACCCAAATTGAGTATGCTACCGGTGGAGCATTCTCAAACGGGCCGAGCAGCTCGCGGATGGGGCGCCCCAGGCGACCCATTCCTCGTGGAAGCGCCCCGGAGACGTCCTTGGCCCGAAATGAATGGGGGTGAGGTGAGCCTCCCTACCTACCTGGGTCGATTGCAGCGGGATGAACAGGTGCTGTATTACCTAGTTGGCGCCGGACCTGATTAGGCCGCCGCCTCCTCTGATCACACCGCCTCGCTCCGACGCTGTTAAGCGATTGATCCTTTGGAGGTCGAAACCGCTTTCGGGCCATGCTAAGGCCTGCGGCAATTCGCTCCCCTTGCTTGCCCTGCCCGGTTCCACCGGGACGATGGACCCCTGAGATGACCGCGACTGCCACCTCACATGCTGCCGGCTCCGCCGCCTGGGCGGATACGCTGCTGCTGTCGTTCGCGCAGGCCGGCTATGTCAGGGCCGAGCCCGCCATCCTGCAGCCGGCCGAACCGTTCCTGGATCTCTCCGGCGAGGATATCCGCAAGAGCCTGTACCTGACCACCGACCTCTCCGGCGAGGAGCTCTGCCTGCGCCCGGATCTGACCATTCCGGTGGCCCGCGATTACCTCAGCTCTGGCCGTGCCGGCCAGCCGGCCGGGTTCAGCTATCTCGGTCCGGTGTTCCGCTACCGCAACGGCCAGAGCAGCGAATTCCTGCAGGCCGGCATCGAATCGTTCGGCCGTCTTGACCGCGCTGCGGCCGATGCCGAGATGCTGGCGCTGGCGCTGGAGGCGACCGCCGCGTTCGGCGTCCGCGACGTCGAGATCCGCACCGGCGACGTGGCGCTGTTCAACGCGCTGCTCGACGCGCTCGACCTCTATCCGGTCTGGCGCCGCCGCCTGGTCAAGGATTTCAACCGCAAGATCAGCCTGGAGCAGGATCTGGAGCGGCTGGCGGCCGCAACCACCGCGACCCGCAGCGAATATGAGGGCGTGCTCGCGGCGCTCGCCGGCTCCGACCGCAAGGCGGCACTCGCTTTCGTCACCGATCTGATGTCGATCGCCGGCACCACCAATGTCGGCGGCCGCACCACCGCCGAGATTGCCGACCGCTTCCTCGAGCAGTCGACGCTGAAGGGTGGCGCGCTGCCGCGCGAGGCCATCGCCGTGCTCAAGCGTTTCCTGTCGATATCGGGTAACCCCGACGACGCCGTCGCCGAGCTGCGCGCGCTCACCAATGATGCAAAGCTCGACCTCAGTGCTGCGATCGACCAGTTCGAAAGCCGGGTCGGCTTCATGGCCGCGCGCGGCATCGATGTGAAGGGGACGCGGTTTTCGACCGCGTTCGGGCGCGGGCTCGACTACTACACCGGCTTCGAATTCGAGCTGCATCACCGCGGCAACGGCGCCGAGCCGCTGGTTGCCGGCGGCCGCTATGACGGGCTGATGACCCAGCTTGGATCGGCCGAGCCGATCCCGGCGGTCGGTTTCTCGGTCTGGGTGGATGCGCTGACCCGGATCGGCCGCAAGGTGGGAGCTTAAGTCATGAGCGCGCCATTCGTTCTGGCCGTTCCCTCCAAGGGCCGCCTGCAGGAAAACACCGAAGCCTTCTTCGCCCGCGCCGGGCTCAAGCTGTCGAAGGCGGGCGGCGCCCGCGACTATCGCGGCACGCTCACGGGCCTCGACAATGTCGAGGTCGCCTATCTCTCGGCGAGCGAGATCGCCTCGCAACTATCCCGCGGCTCGGCGCATCTCGGCGTCACCGGGGAGGATCTGGTGCGCGAGACCATCGCGGACGCCGACAAGCGCGTCTCCCTGATCGAAGGCCTCGGCTTCGGCTATGCCGACGTCGTCGTCGCGGTGCCGCAGGCGTGGATCGACGTCCGCACCATGGCTGACCTCGACGACGTCACCACCGGCTTCCGCGAGCAGCATCACATGCGGATGCGGGTCGCGACCAAGTTCATCAACCTCACCCGCGCCTTCTTCCAGAGCCAGGGCATCACCGATTACCGCATCGTCGAAAGCACGGGCGCGACCGAAGGCGCGCCGGCCGCCGGCAGCGCCGAGTTGATCGTCGACATCACCACGACCGGCGCGACCCTCGCCGCCAACGGATTGCGGGTGCTCGACGACGGCATGATCCTGCGCAGCCAGGCCAATCTGGTCGCCTCAAGAGATGCCGATTGGTCGCCGCAGGCGCGGGAGACCGCGCGAATCATCCTCGATCACATCGCGGCGCGGGCGCGGGCCAACAAATACCGCGAAGTCCGCACCCGCTTCCGCCAGTGCGACGCGGCCATGCTCACAGAGGCCCACGAGCGCTTCGGCGTCGAAGCCCCGTTCGGCGGGCCGACCTCGTCAGGCATGCTCACACTGCACTGCCCGCCGGGCCAGCTCTATGCACTCGCGAGCTTCCTGCGCACCCATGGCGCCGAGACCGTCTCGGTGGTTTCGCTGGATTATGTTTTCGACCGGGACAACCCGCTGTTCGCCAGGCTCGAGGCGTTCCTGCGGCAGTGAGCCCAAAGTTTGTTGAGCAATTCCGTTCAGCGTAGCGACAGCAAACGGCAGCTACCATATGCTGTTGAGATGACCTTGAACGCCTCTGGAACCTTGATCGATGACGCTGGGCTCTGACGTTTCCGGCATGACGACCATCGCGGCAAGCACCGCCGCGAACGGACTGTCGATTGTCGTCCCGCTCTACAACGAAGCGGCGGGCCTCGCCGCCCTGCACCAGCGCATCTGCGATCTCGCAAAGACCTTGCGTCAGCGCTATCGCTTGGCTTGCGAGGTCGTCTATGTCGACGACGGCAGCGCGGACGCGACGCTGTCGATCGCCCGCTCGCTGCCGGCCGACGCGGTCGACGTCCAGGTGGTGTCGCTGTCGCGCAATTTCGGCAAGGAGGCCGCGCTGATGGCCGGCCTCGACCATGCCCGGCTCGGCGCGGTGCTGTTCATGGACGGCGACGGCCAGCATCCGCCGTCGCTGGTCGAGCGACTGGTGCGGCACTGGATCGAGGACGGCTACGACGTCGTCTATACCGCCAAGGCGCATCGCGACAACGAGCCGTTCCTGCGGCGGCTCGCCGGACGGGGCTTCTATGCGCTGATCAATTGGGGCGCGCGCCAGAAGATTCCCGAAGACGCCGGCGACTTCCGCCTGCTGTCGCCGCGCGCGGTGGCAGCACTGAGGCAGCTGCCGGAGCGCAACCGCTTCTTTAAGGGCCTCGCGAGCTGGATCGGCTTCCGCCAGATCCGCGTCGATTACGAGCCCGCGCCGCGCACCCATGGCGTGACAACCTTCAGCGCCGCGCGTCTACTTGGTCTTTCGATCGAAGGCGTCACCTCGTTCTCGGTGGCGCCGTTGCGCTTCGCCAGCCTGCTCGGCGTGATCCTCGCCGGCGGAGCGTTCCTGTTCGGTCTGTCGATCCTGTGGGAGGTCTTGACCACCGGCAAGCAGGTGCCCGGCTATCCCTCACTCGTGATCGGCCTGATGACGATCGGCGGCGTGCAGCTCATCATGATCGGCATCGTCGGCGAATATATCGGCAAGATCCTCTCCGAGCTGAAGGCGCGCCCGATCTACTTCGTCGCCGAGCACAGTGAAAAGCATTTCGAGACCGACAAGGCTGACGACGCCTCGAAGAGGACGGCGGCCGAATGAACGCGGCCGCGCCGCCGCGGCGGATCTGGCTCTGCGCCGACGATTACGGCATCAGCCCGGGTGTCAATCGCGCCATCCGCGACCTGATCGAACGCGGCCGTCTCAACGCCACCTCGGTTATGATGGTGGGACCTGCGGTCGAGCGCAGCGAGATCGAAGCCCTCCAGACGGCAGCGCAAGCGAGCCCGCGCTGCGCGATCGGATTGCACGTGACATTGTCGGCACCGTTCCGGCCGCTCACCATGCATTTCCGCCCACTCGACGGCGACATGTTTCTCCCGTTTCCGAAGCTGCTGCGCGCGGGTCTTGCGCGAAGGCTCGACCGCGAATTCTTTCGCAACGAGGTCAAGGCGCAGCTGGCAGCCTTCGCGAAAGCGTTCGGGCGCGCGCCTGACTTCGTCGACGGCCATCAGCATGTGCAGCTCTACCCGCAGGTGCGCGACGGCTTTATCGACGCAGTCGCCGAAGTCGCGCCAAAAGCCTGGGTGCGCCAAGGCGGCCGCGACCTGCCGCTGATGCAGCGGCTGGCTTCACCGAAAGCCATGGTGCTCGATATCCTCAGCGCGCAATTCCGCCGCCGTGCCGGCAGCGCGGGCCTGAGCTTCAATCCCGGCTTCGCCGGCGCCTATGATTTCACGCAGGCGGCCGATTTCGGCAAGCTGATGCGGCAATTTCTCGAAGGCCTGCCGGATGGCGGCCTCATCATGTGTCATCCCGGCTTCGTCGACGACATCCTCACTGGGCTCGACCCGATGACGGATGTCCGCGAACGCGAGCACGCCTATCTCGCCGGCGATGCCTTCGCGCGCCTGCTGACGGACAGCGGCGTCACGCTGGGATGAAACCGGCGACAGTTTGCGAAAAGCCGCCCGCGGGGCAGCTTGTCGCATACCGAAATTTAATCCTGCCGGCACTGTTGGGGCCACAATGGAACCCTACATCTGCCTCGCGCTTGTTTTGCGCGAGGGAGACTGACCATGACGCCGCAGGAACGCCAGCTCGTCGACGAGCTTTTCGACCGGCTTTCGAAACTGGAAAATGCACCGCGCGATCCCGACGCGATCGCCGCGATCTCCGACGGCCTGCGCAAGGCGCCTGGCGCGATCTATGCGCTGGTGCAGACCGTGCTGTTGCAGGACGAAGCGCTGAAGCGCGCCCATGCCCGTATCCAGGAGCTGGAGGCGGCGCAGGCGCCCGAACAGGCGCAGTCCGGCGGTTTCCTGGACACCATGCGCGATACGCTGTTCGGCGGGGGTCCGTCGCGCGGCTCGGTTCCGAACGTGCCGCCGCGTGACTCGCGGCCGGTGTGGAACAGCGGCCAGGCGATGCAGCAAAGCCAGCCCGGTTATGGCCAGCCGCCCTACGGGCAGGCTTACGGTCAAGGTCCAGGTCAGGGCCCCGGTCAGGGCTATGGCGCGCCGCCGGTCGGCGGTGGCGGCGGTTCGTTCCTCGGAACGGCGGCGGCAGCCGCGGCCGGCGTCGTTGGCGGCTCGCTGCTGCTCTCCAGCATCCGCGGCATGATGGGCGGATCGCATCAGCAGGCCTTCGGCGACACCAATGCCCTGGGCGATCGCAGCGCTGGTGGAAGTCCCTGGAGCGGCAGCGATCAGTCCGGCGGCTCGCTCGCGCGTGATGCCGGCCTCGACGACATTGGCTCGAACCGCGGTGATGCGTCCCGGCAGGGCTTCGCCGACCACGCTTCGAACGACGACCAGAACTACAACGATCAGAACGACAATGACGGCGGCAATGTCGACCTCGCCGACGACAGCGATTTCGGCGGCGGAGATGATGGCGGCAGCGATTACGCCTGACGCTTTTTATCCTTGCTCCAAACGAGAACGGCCGCCGATGAGGCGGCCGTTTTGGTTCCGAGCGCTATGCGCCTACATCACGACGACCTTGGTGCCGACATTGACGCGGCCGTAGAGATCGATGACGTCCTCGTTGCGCATGCGGATGCAGCCCGAGGAGACGTTGGTGCCGATGGTCCAGGGTTCGTTGGAGCCGTGGATACGGTAAAGCGTCGAGCCGAGATACATCGCGCGCGCGCCGAGCGGATTTTCCGGGCCGCCTTCCATGTGCCTGGGCAGATCGGGGCGGCGCGCGATCATTTCCGCCGGCGGCGTCCAGGCCGGCCATTCGCGCTTGGCCGTGATCGACTTCACGCCGGACCAGGTGAAGCCGGGACGGCCGACGCCGATGCCGTAGCGCATCGCCCGGCCGTTGCCCTCGACGAGATAGAGGAATTTGTTCGGCGTATCGACCACGATCGTGCCGGCGCTTTCATTGCCGCTATAGTCAACGAGTTGTTTCTCGAATCTCGGGTCGAACTGACGCTGCCGCGGATCGACCGCCTCCTGCTGGAGACCTGCGCCCTGCGTCTGCGGCTCGCCCATCGGCGGCAGGCGGCGCTGGTCATAATAACCAGGCTGCTGCTGATACATCGGCTGCTGCGGAGCGTAGGCCGGACCGCGACCGGGCCCGTCACCGAACATGAACTCGATGAAGCCGCCGCCCATGTTCGCATTGGAGGCGACACGCACCGGCGCAGGCGGCACTTGCGGCTGATAGAGCACCGCGGGTGGATCGTTCGGCACGCTATTGTCGAAGGCGCTGGCGCTGTTGGCGCCGGCAATGAAGGTGCAAGCGCTGCCAAGCAGCGCGACAGACATTTTCTTGAACATCGACGTACTCTGTACTGTTTCGTCTAGATCACATGCGTCGTGGCAAGCTGACCGCTGATCCGCACCCGCGACGTGGTCAATAAAGAGCAAAAGCCGTTTTGTTTGGTAAACGGAAACGCCATTTCGATTCACCACGTCGTCGGCAGCGGTGCAATTTGGCGATCAGCGTTTATTTTCGATGAACGCCTTGCACGCATGGTTAATCGCCCGTTTGCAAGCCGTCGCGCACAACCGAGACGACAGTTCCGGCTGTGAACTTCGTGTTAAATCGCTTCTGCCTACAAAGACGCGTGAGTGAGGTGGGGGGAGTTCTTGATGGCTATTCACCGCAAACGTTTTCGTGTCGAGGAGGCTATTGTCGGCGAGATGCCCAGCCCCGAAATGATTGAGGAGGCTGCGCCGATGCATAGCGAGATCATGGCCGAGTTGCGTGCGATCCGTGCACAGATGGCGAAGGGCACCGCGCCCTTGTCCGGCAGCGCCGCCATGGCGGCGATCGACGCCTCCACTGCCCACGAGCTCTCCGAAGCCCGTACCATGCTCGATACTTACCGGGCGCAGATCGAGCAGTGCGAGAAGCTGAAGGTCGAGCTCGACCTCATCCACGACGCCATCGACCGCACCAAGCGCGAGATCGCGACACTGCACGGCAAGAGCTTCGACGGCGGCGAAATGGCCAAGGTCAATGGCGAGCTCGGCGCGGTCGTCGGCGGCACCGAACAGGCGACCCAGCAGATCCTCGAAGCCGCCGAGTCGATCGACCAGGCGGCCAGCGCGATGGCCAAGGTGCAATCGGCCGATCAGCAGAAGCGGCTGGCCGACGATATCCAGGAACGCGTCATCTCGATTTTCGAAGCCTGCAACTTCCAGGACCTGACCGGCCAGCGCATCAGCAAGGTCATGAGCACGATGAAGTTCATCGAGCAGCACATCAATTCCATGATGGAGATCTGGGGCGGCGTCGACGCGATCAAGTCCCACGTCGTGCCGCAGGTCGACACCCGCAGCGATGACGACAAGCTTCTCAACGGCCCGAAGCTCGCAGGCGACGTCGGCCACGCCTCGCAGGACGACATCGACGCGCTGTTCGACTGAGCGGACGCGACACTCCGGAAAAACAAAACGCCGGCGCACGCCGGCGTTTTTTTCGTCATTGCGACACCGCGTTCTCTTCTCCCCTTGTGGGAGAAGGTGGCGCGAAGCGCCGGATGAGGGATTGGCTCCGCAAACTCAGGTGAGAATTATGATCGGGGAGAGAGACCCCTCACCCGTCTCGCCGCTTTGCGGCGAGCCACCCTCTCCCGCAAGGGGAGAGGGCAAAAGTAAATTACGCCCTCGGCGCGCAGCGGACGTAGACCATGTTGCCGTAGCGGGTGGCGGCGTCCTTGTCGATGAAGCGGGTGATGAGGACGCGGCCGTCGAAGGAGACGATCTCGCGGTCCTGCTCGCCGGGCGTCGGACCCGCCGGCCCGATATAGTTCTTGCCGCTGGGCGAACCCTTCAGCCGCAGCTCCTGCGGTGTTGCCTGGTCCGCCAGATGCATGATCACGCCGCCGGAGGAGCCGGCCGTGATCACATAAGGATTTTTGCATTGGGCCCGGGCGGCAGCCTCGGTGCGGGCGCGGTCCGCCGGGTTCTGGAACGAGGCGAGGCCCCAGCGCCCGACGATCTCGTCGGCGCGGATCGACGCGGGCATTTCCGGACCGGTGCCGGGCTCGGCCTCGGGGGGCGGTGAGGACGAAGAAAAGGACGGCAGGCTCATGCCGCCGCCGCAGGCGCCAAGCAGCAGCGCCAGGCAAGAAGCCGCCGCCAGATTGGCGACCGTGCGCGCGTGAGCTGAACTGATCATGGCATTCCCCCGGACAAAACCATGGCCGCACCCCTTACGCAGCCAAGCGCAAAACCGCTGCCGGAGCAATGACGTCCTTTAATACGCCGGCGCCCCGAACAAGTTTCCAACGTCACCATCCTATATCCGTCTCACCAATCGCTTAACCACCTTTGCTTGACAGGATCGCGGCCAAGCCATATTCCCGGGCGGACCATTAGCACTCTGAAAGATGGATTGCTAACGCGCGCCGATCGATCCTCGAGAAGGGTGGACGGAAGCGCCGCCCGCCCACTTTCACTCCTTCCGAAGCGAGCCTCCAAAGGGAAACGTCATGACTAAATCCAAATTTCGTCCGCTGCATGACCGTGTCGTGGTCAAACGTATCGACGCCGAGTCAAAGACCAAGGGCGGCATCATCATTCCGGACACGGCCAAGGAAAAGCCGTCCCAGGGCGAAGTCGTCGCCGTCGGCCCCGGTGGCCGCGACGAGGCCGGCAAGCTGATCCCGATCGACCTCAAGGTCGGCGACCGTGTGCTGTTTGGCAAGTGGTCGGGCACCGAGGTCAAGATCGACAACGATGAGCTCCTGATCATGAAGGAGTCGGACATCATGGGTGTGATGGCCTAAGGCCAGACGCCTGAACGGCCGCTGAATGCATGCCCGGGTCACTCGATCCGGGCATGCATCATTCCGCCGGGTTCGATCGCGGACCCCGGGAATGAGGCGACCCAATAAGCAAGACACATCACGAAACAAGAGGAATTGCAGACCATGGCTGCCAAAGACGTCAAGTTTTCCGGAGACGCGCGCGATCGCATGCTGCGCGGCGTCGACATTCTCGCCAACGCCGTCAAGGTGACGCTCGGCCCGAAGGGCCGCAACGTGCTCATCGAGAAGTCGTTCGGCGCGCCCCGCATCACCAAGGACGGCGTCACCGTCGCCAAGGAGATCGAGCTCGAGGACAAGTTCGAGAACATGGGCGCCCAGATGGTGCGTGAGGTCGCCTCCAAGACCAACGACCTCGCCGGCGACGGCACCACCACCGCGACCGTGCTGGCCCAGTCCATCGTGCGCGAAGGCGCCAAGTCGGTTGCCGCCGGCATGAACCCGATGGACCTCAAGCGCGGCATCGACATCGCGGTCGCCGCCGTCGTCAAGGACATCGAGAAGCGCGCCAAGCCGGTCGCCGCCTCCTCCGAGGTCGCCCAGGTCGGCACCATCTCGGCCAACGGCGATGCCGCCATCGGCAAGATGATCGCGCAGGCGATGCAGAAGGTCGGCAACGAGGGCGTCATCACCGTCGAGGAGAACAAGTCGCTCGACACCGAGGTGGACATCGTCGAGGGCATGAAGTTCGACCGCGGCTATCTGTCACCCTACTTCGTCACCAACCCCGAGAAGATGACCGCCGAGCTCGAGGATGCCTACATCCTCCTGCACGAGAAGAAGCTGTCCGGCCTGCAGGCCATGCTGCCGGTGCTGGAAGCCGTGGTGCAGTCTGGCAAGCCGCTCGTCATCATCGCCGAGGACGTCGAGGGCGAGGCTCTGGCTACCCTGGTCGTCAACCGCCTCCGTGGCGGCCTGAAGGTCGCCGCCGTCAAGGCGCCGGGCTTCGGCGACCGCCGCAAGGCCATGCTCGAGGACCTCGCGATCCTCACCGGTGGGCAACTGATCTCCGAAGACCTCGGCATGAAGCTCGAGAACGTCACGGTGAAGATGCTTGGGCGCGCGGGCAAGGTGGTGATCGACAAGGAGAACACCACGATCGTCAAGGGCGCCGGCAAGAAGCCGGAGATCGAGGCCCGCGTCGGCCAGATCAAGGCCCAGATCGAGGAAACCACCTCGGATTACGACCGTGAGAAGCTCCAGGAGCGCCTCGCCAAGCTCGCAGGCGGCGTCGCGGTGATCCGCGTCGGCGGTGCCACCGAGATCGAGGTCAAGGAGAAGAAGGACCGCGTCGAGGACGCGCTCAACGCCACCCGCGCCGCGGTGCAGGAGGGCATCGTTCCCGGCGGCGGCGTCGCGCTGCTCCGCGCCAAGAAGGCGGTTGGCCGTCTCACCAACGCCAATGCCGACGTCCAGGCCGGCATCAACATCGTGCTGAAGGCGCTGGAAGCCCCGATCCGCCAGATCTCCGAGAACGCGGGCGTGGAAGGCTCGATCGTCGTCGGCAAGATCCTGGAGAACAAGTCCGAGACCTTCGGCTTCGACGCCCAGACCGAGGAGTATGTCGACATGGTCGAGAAGGGCATCATCGACCCCGCCAAGGTGGTGCGCACCGCGCTCCAGGACGCCGCCTCGATCGCCGGCCTGCTGGTGACCACCGAGGCCATGGTCGCCGAGTCGCCGAAGAAGGACGCCGCGCCCGGCATGCCGGCCGGTGGCGGCATGGGCGGCTTCTAAGACCGATCCTTAGCCCACAGTGTTGCGAAGGCCGCCTCCGGGCGGCCTTCTTTTTTGGCAATCATGGCCCGTGCTTTCCAATTCAACCGGCGGCCAAAACCCACTACGGTGACGCCCGATTCGAATTGTTTGGGCCTGATCTCAACGGAAAACCACTTCACACTTTCCGGATCATGCCCCATTGCCCCGGGGATTTCGTCGATGCGCGCGCTTGTGTTTTGCTCCACGGCCGTTCTGGCGGCTCTGCTTGCAGGTTCGCCTGAGGTCGCATCCGCCCAGATGAAGCTGGCGCCGAAGGCCACGGCGCCCGGCGGCGTCGAGACGCGCTATTTCACCTCGATCGACGGGCTGATGGATGGCAATGCCGACGTGATCCTGAAGGAGACACGCCAGGGCAAGACCGTCACCGCAGCCGTGCTCGACGTCTGCTATCCCGTCGCGAAGAATTCCGACCGCAAGGACCGCTTCGTCGTCAATCTCCAGGTCGCGGGCCAGAACCTGACGGGTACGACGCAGAGCCTCGGCGCGAAGGCGCCGGTCACCGTCAAGCTGCTGCGCAAACAGGCCGGAGACACGTTCGAATTCCGCGGCCAGATCAGCATTGGCCAGGCCGTGACCGAGGTCACCTCGCCCGACAATTCCGATCTCAGCGAGAAGGAATTCCTCGACAACCAGACCTCCGACGACGGTATCACGCCGCAGCCGAAGGATTTCACCGACGTCTCGCCGGAAGCGATCGCGGTCAAGGTCAAGCTGGATGCCGCGACCGAGTTCCTGAAGAGCCTGAAGGGCCAGGACGTCGAGGTGACGCTGGCGAGCCTCACCGTCGGCTGCGACGCGTTGCGCGCGGGCGAGCAGACCATCAACATGTCGGTCGATCCGGAGCGCGCCGGTGCGCTGCTGGCAAAATTCAAGGCGACGCCCGGCGTCACCGCCGCGGGCTGGACCGCGGGCATGACCGAGATGGACCGCACCATCCGCATTGCCGCCGCCGACTGGCGCGAGGGCGACAAGATCAACCGCGACAAGCTCGCGGCCGCGGTGGCTGGCGTGCTGAGCAGGACGCTCGCGGCAAAGCCGGTCTCGCAAAGCTTCAACCCGGCGACCGGCAAGCTCAAGCTGGTGTTCAAGCGGCCGAACCAGGACTTTCCCGCGCTCGAGCTCACCGACACGATCGAGGTTGCGGGTCTCGTCTCGCCCGACAAGCCGGGCACGACCGACAAGCTCATGCTCTGGGTCGGGAGTCCCGCGACCACGACCACCGACGAGAGCAGCGGCGCCAAGCTCAATCTCTCGGACGAAGCGACCGCCGACGAGGAAGGCGATCAGCCCGACGACAACGGTTCGGTCGAGGCGCTCGCCAAGGAGCTGAAGGGCCAGCGCTGGGACGCCGACAAGTCGGTGTGGAAATAGACGCAGACACCCCCTGTCAGTCATCGCCCGCGAAGGCGGGCGATCCAGTACTCCGAGACGGCCGTGGTTGAATCGATAGGCCGCGGCATACTGGATTCCCCGCTTTCGCGGGGAATGACAGCGGTGGCTAATTTCCGTTGACGCGAAAACGCAGCGGCTTGGGGCCGACGAGCGTCAGCACGTCGCCCTGGCGCTTCCAGGTCTCGACGCTGCCGAGGGCTGCAACGAGATCGTCGTCGGCCTGGGCCCTTGCGGGCGGGCAGGAGCGGTCCTGGATCTGGCCGGGGACGAAGATCACGGTATTGCCGGCGACCGAGAACTGGCCCTTGCCGCCCTTGCACCAGAGCTCCAGCACGACCTCACCATTGTCGCCGATCTCGATGTTCGGAATCCGCTTCGAGCCCGGCTGCGGCAGCGCCTCCAGCGTCATCTCGGTGCCGAACGGAAAACCGTCCTCCGCACGCGCGAGCGTGGACATCGCGAGCATTGCAACCGCCGCACACACCATCTGCCTGAACGAAACCATGAAACCTCTCGACCGACCTGATTTGCGGCACCTTCTATAAGACGGCGGCGCCGTTGAGAAGGTTCGCGCATACGCGACGCAAAAATCCCCGCGGGGACGAATCCGCGGGGATTTGCTTCGAAGCGAATTGTGACCTGCTACTTCAGCACCATCGCCGTGAACGGCCAGACATAGGCCTGCAACGTCACGAACACGCCGACCAACGAGGCCAGCACGATCGAGTGCCAGAACACGAAGCGCAGGATCGTGCCTTCGTGCCCGTACCAATTCGTCGCAGTGGACGCGACCACGATCGACTGGGCGTCGATCATCTTGCCCATCACGCCGCCGGACGAGTTCGCCGCGGCCATCAGGATCGGCGACAGGCCAAGCTGCTCGGAGGTGATCTTCTGAAGATTTCCGAACAGCACGTTGGAAGCGGTATCCGACCCTGTCAGCGCCACGCCCAACCAGCCGAGCAGCGTGCCGAAGAAAGGATAGAGCACGCCGGTTGCAGCAAAGGCGAGGCCGAGCGTCGCGTCCACGCCGGAGAGCCGCGTCAGCGTGCCGATCGCGAGCATCGCCGAGATCGTGATCAGCGAGATCGCGCACAGCCGGATGGTGCGGCCGTACTGAATCACGAGCTTGCCGGGTCCGACGCCCATTAGGAAGCCGGAGATGATCGCGGCAATCAGCATGCCTGTGCCGGTGAACGAGAGATAGGTGAAGCCGAACACCGCACTCTCTTTCGTCGGCCCTGGTGCGACCGGCGGCATCTTGTTGATCATCTGATGCAGCTCGGGAACGGGGTAGTTCCAGGTGAAGATGGAGTTCGCCCAGGTCTTGAAGGCACCGTTGCCCCAGATCAGCATCACGATACAGACGATGATCCAAGGCAGCAGCGCGCTGAACATCTCGCTCTGCGTGAGCGGCGTCTTGTCGAGCGGTTTTGCGGCCGCCATGGTGGAGGTCGATTCATCACGGCTGCGCAGCGCCGGCGACAGCCAGAGCTGCCTGGGCTGCCACACCTTCAGGAACAGGATCAGCGCGCCCATCGAGATCAGCGACGCACCGATGTCGACGATCCAGGGGTTGACGAAGTTCGAGATCACGAATTGCGGGACTGCGAACGACACGCCGGTGACGAGAATCGCCGGCCAGACGTCCTTCATGCCCTTCCAGCCCGCGAACGCCCACACCACCCAGAACGGCACGATCAGCGAGAAGATCGGCAACTGCCGTCCGACCATCGCGCCGAGGATGTAGGGATCGAGCCCGGTGACCGAAGCGAGGCCCTGGATCGGCGTACCCAGCGCGCCAAAGGCGACCGGTGCTGTGTTGGCGATCAGCGACAGGCCGGAGGCCGCGAGCGGCGAGAAGCCGAGGCCGATCAGGACGGCACCGGTGATCGCGACCGGGGTGCCGAAGCCCGAAGCACCCTCGAAGAAGGCGCCGAACGAGAACGCGATCAGCAGCAATTGCAGCCGCCGGTCCTCGGTGACGCCGCCGACGGCGCGCTTGAGCAATTCGAAGCGTCCAGTGGTCACCGTCACCTGGTAAAGGAAGATGACGTTGAGAACGATCCAGCCGATCGGAAAGAAACCGGTGACGATGCCCAGCACCGAAGCGCGGATCGACATGTTGGCCGGCATGGTGAAGACGAAGATCGTGATCAAATTGGCCACGATCACGGCGATGACCGCCGCGATATGAGCCTGGACGCGGCCGCTCGCGATCAGGACCAGCAATGTGACGACAGGGACTGCCGCCGCGATCGTCGACAGCACAGGGCTGTGCAACGGGTCATAAACTTGATTCCACATGATCTTCCTCCCCCACGCATGTGTGCTGCAGGCGGCCCGCGTGGACAGCCGATCCTGCTTGACGCTGAAGCGATAACCCCCGAGCTGGACGCGAATTCCTCGCGAATGCAGCGGTTCCCGTCCGCTCACAAGCTCGCGAAATCCCGAAGGCCCCCACCCCGCGCCGATGCGCCCCATGCTAGGGTTGCAAGCTGCGACAAGCCAACGCAAATTGCAGGACTTGCGACTTTAGTCTAAGCGCGCCGATTTTCGCCGTCGTCCCAAGTCTTTGGCCCCGGGCAGTTGTGCACATCCCCTCAGGAGACAGAGCTCTGTGAAGAACATCAGCGCCACGCTCGCGATCGTCTGGCGAATCGCCGCCCCCTATTTCCGGTCGGAGGACAAATGGGCCGGCCGCGGCCTGCTCGCCGCTGTCATCGCGATGGAGCTGGCGCTGGTCGCGATCGACGTCTTGGTCAATCAATGGCAGAACCGGTTCTACAGCTCACTGCAGGCAAGTGACTGGGATAGTTTCGTCAGGGAGATCTGGATCTTCATCGGCCTCGCCTCCGCCTTCATCGCGCTGGCCGTCTACAAGCTGTATCTGAACCAGTGGCTTCAGATCCGCTGGCGGCAATGGCTGACCCGGCACTATCTGGGCGAATGGCTGCAAGGCGCCACCCACTACCGCATGCAGCTCAAGGGCGATGCGGCCGACAACCCGGACCAGCGCATCACCGAGGACGTCAAGAATTTCGTCGAGCAGACCCTGACCATCGGTCTCGGCCTGCTCTCGTCGATCGTGACGCTGTTCTCGTTCGTGATCATCCTTTGGGGGCTTTCCAACGCCGCGCCGTTGCACCTGTTCGGCGCCGATCTCATGATCCCCGGCTATCTGTGCTGGGGCGCGCTGGTCTACGCGATCTTCGGCACGGCACTGACGCACTGGATCGGCGCCCCGCTGGTCAATCTCAATTTCGAGCAGCAGCGCTATGAAGCCGACTTCCGCTTCAATCTCGTCCGTGTCCGCGAAAATTCCGAGCAGATCGCGCTGCTCAAGGGCGAAGGCGCCGAGCGCGGCCGGCTGCTGGAGCGCTTCGGCTTCGTGATCGGCAATTGGTACGCCATCATGAGCCGCACCAAGCGCCTCACCGCGTTCACCGCGAGCTATCAGCAGGCCGCCGTGATCTTTCCCTACGTGCTGGTGGCGCCGGCCTTCTTCGCCAAGAAGATCCAGCTTGGCGACATGATGCAAACCGCGTCCGCCTTCTCCAGCGTACAGGGCGCATTGTCGTTCTTCGTCACGGCGTACCGATCGCTGGCGGAATGGCGCTCGATCGTCGCCCGCCTCGACGGCTTCGAGATGTCGGTCGATGCGGCCGCGCACCTGCCGCCGCACGAGCCTGCGATTGCCCTCAAGGCCGCCGGCGGCAATCGCAATATCTCTCTCGAACAGCTCTGCGTGAACCTGCCGAGCGGCACGCCGCTGGTCGCCGCCGACGCCTTCTCCGTCCAGACGCCGGAGCGCGTGCTGGTGACCGGACCGTCGGGCTCCGGCAAGTCGACGCTGTTCCGGGCCATCGCCGGCATCTGGCCGTTCGGCACCGGCAGCATCTTCGTGCCGGAAAAGGCGAAGCTGATGATGCTGCCCCAGCGCCCCTATTTCCCGGTCGGCGTGCTGCGCGACGCGGTGGTCTACCCGGCCGCGCCGGGCGCGTTCGAAACCTCACGCGTCAGGGACGCGCTGATCGCGGTCGGGCTGCCCGACCTCGCCGAGCGGCTTGAGGAGGACGGTCATTGGAACCGGATGCTGTCGCTGGGCGAGCAGCAGCGCCTCGGGCTCGCCCGCGCGCTGCTGCACGCGCCGGACTATCTGTTCCTGGACGAGGCCACGGCCTCGCTGGACGAGCCGTCCGAGGCCCGCCTGTACCGGTTGCTGGCGGAGAAGCTGCCACAGGCCACCGTCGTCTCGATTGGCCACCGCTCGACGCTGGAAGCCTTCCATACCCGCAAGGTGACGATGGTGAAGCACGGCGCGATCCACGTCCTCGGTGACGGTGGTGTGCCGGTCGAGAAGGAGCCGAGCGCGGCACGCTGAGACGGTCCGACCAACCCTGAGGCTATGGCCCTTCGTTGCGGCCATTCTTCGACACGCCCGCCTTTGGCGGGCCCTCAGGATGAGGTCTGTCCTCGCGGTGAAATCCGTGCCCCCTCATGGTGAGGAGCCCGCCGGAGGTGGGCGTCTCCAACCATGCAGGCGCCCCGGCCTGCGCCCAAAAGCAAAAGGGCGGCAGGTTTGCCCTGCCGCCCTCATCAAGTCGCTTCGGGAAGAAGCTTACTTCAGGTTGCTCATCGCCGTCAGGTCGAACGACAGCTTGGCAATGCCGGCCGCGCCGCACCAGTTGGAGCCAGCGCCGCCCGGATTGATCGCGGTGACGTTGGTGGTGCCGGTGGCGTTGAAGGCGCTGGTGAAGGCGTTGCAATCACCCTTGTTCAGGTCGGTGTCGGAGTAACGCAGGTCCAGCGTGAACACCTTGTAGGTGAAGCCGATGCCGATATTCCAGGTGTTGTAGTCCTTGTAGGGGATGCCGTTGGCGAAAACGGTGCCGACGCCGGTGCCGTAGAAGGCGTCCGAAGTACCGAACCACTGGCGGCCGAACTCACCCGACACGTACATGCCCATGCCGGAGGGACCGAAGGCCGTGCTGGGCGCCGTGTATTTGGCGGTCAACGAAGCGTAGTTGCCCCAGGCACCCGAGTTCAGGAAGTTCGGCGAGTAGTACTCGGTCGCGCCGACCGTGAAGCTGTCGTTGATGGTGTAGTTCACCTTGCCGTAGACTTCGACGAAGCTGACGTCCTTCTTCATGACGTTGCCGTCGGCGAGGAAGATCGTGGTCGTGCTGACGCCGCAGACGTTGCCGCCGGGAATGCCGCCGGTGAGCACGTTGTCGGCGCAGCTTCCACCCGGATACAGGTAGCCCCAGACGCCGATGTCGAAGGCGAAGGCACCGAAAGTCGGGCGGATACCGCCGTAGATGTCAACTTCAGCAGCGGCACGATTGGCGAAGGAGATGCTCTCGGCGGACACGCCGACGTAGAGCTGGAGGTCCTTGTTGACGTTGTAGCGCGGCTCGAAATAGGCCGCGACCGACGGCTTGTGGTTCGACTGCGTGACGCCGCGGAAGATGTAGTCGCTCATGATGGCGCCGCCGAAGGCGATATCCCAAGGGTCAAACGCGACCACCGGCGGGGCCTTCAGTGCCTTCACTCGCATGTCTGCCGCGAAAGCCGAGCCCGTCACCATTGCCAGCGCCGTTGCCAACAAAGCCACTTTTTTCATTTCGATCCCCATCACCAGTTCTAAGACCCCAGCCGGATCCCGGAAGCCCCCGGAACGCACGACCTGATTGCAAATTTCGTAACTGCGGCAATCTGGATGGAGTGGCGTAAACCGAGAAGCAAAAAACGCGGGCATCTGCCGACTTTTTGGGCGTTCTGACGATTCCACGAAAGGTTGTCAGCCTGTGTGTCTTCTCGACCACATTATTTGCATTGCAAAGTGCACTGGCAGGCCCGGGTTAGTACGGGCCCCGCGGTACCGTGCTGGCCACGCCACGAATCAGGCTGCTCCAGGACAAACGCGCCGTCACGCCGATGCAAAAAGGCCGCAGCATCACCGCTGCGGCCTTCCTGTCGTCGATCATGGTCGTCGGATTGGATCCAGCCTTTGGCCTAATCTTGGGCCTAACTTTGGGCCTAACCTTGTCCTTCGGCCGGCGTCGTTTCCGCAGAAGACGAAGGCATCGCCCAGCTTGTCTCGGCGGCGGGCTCGGGAGCCGGAGCTGCCGGCGTTGACGGCTTCGGCGCGGGAGCTGCCTTCGCCTTCTTCGGCGCCGCTTTTTTCGCAGCCTTCTTGGCGGCCTTCTTAGGGGCAGCCTTCTTAGGGGCAGCCTTCTTAGCGGCTTTCTTGGCCGACTTCTTGGCGGCCTTCTTCGGCGCGGCCTTCTTGGCAGATTTCTTTGTGGCTTTCTTGGCAGACTTCTTCGCGGACTTCTTGGCTGCCTTCTTTGAGGTCTTCTTCGCCGCTACCGCCTTCTTGGCTTTTTTGGCCTTCTTGCTTTTTTTCTTCTTCGCTTTCGCCATCGTGGTCCTCCTGTTGCCGCCGAACAATGGTCGATCCGGGCGTCTTCAGCCGTCACCTCCGGACGAAAGCTCAGCCCTCGAAAGCTCAGTCTTCGAAAGCTCAGTCTTGCGCGTTCAATGCCGGCCGCGACCCGCCCGTAGCCCAATCGAGAAGCTCAATCGTGTGTACGACCGGAACTGACGTGCCACTGGCAATCTGCACCATGCAGCCGATATTGCCTGCGGCAATCATGTCCGGCTTGACGCTCGCGATGTTGGCGACCTTGCGATCACGCAACCGGCCCGCAAGCTCGGGCTGGAGAATGTTGTAGGTCCCCGCCGAACCGCAACACAAATGGCTCTCCGGCACATCTTTCACCACGAATCCATTATTGGAAAGCAATTCTTTCGGAAGGCCCGTGATTTTCTGTCCGTGCTGCAACGAACACGCAGAGTGATAGGCGACGACGATGTTGTCCTGTCGCGCGGTGGCCACGAGTCCAAGGCCGGCGACGTATTCAGTTATGTCCTTGGCGAGCGCGGAGACCTTCGCCGCATCGGCGGCAAACGCAGCGTCCTCGCGCAGAAGATAGCCGTAGTCCTTGATCACGGTGCCGCAGCCTGACGCCGTCACCAGGATGGCGTCGAGCCCCTCGCCGGCCGCTTCCGCGCGCCACGCCGCGACATTGGCGCGAGCCCGCCCCAATGCGTCCTGGTCGTTGCCGAGGTGATGGGTCAGCGCGCCGCAGCACTGCTCGTCCCTGACGAGGACGACCTCGATGCCGTGGCGCGTGAGGAGACTGATGGCGGCCTGGTTGATGCGCGGGGCCAGCACCTGCTGGGCGCAGCCCTGGAGCAGCGCGACCCGGCCGCGCTTCTTGCCGAGTGCCGCGAACACACTGCCGGCGGCGGGCCCCGGTGGCGGCAGCCGGTCCGGCGCCAGCGCCAGCATCGCCTTGAGGCGCAGGATCAGGCCGGGTGTCGCCGACGGCCGGGGCGTCGGCAGGAACGCGGCCAGCGGGCGGGCCAGCCGCGCCAGCCACATGCTGGCGCGGAAACGCTGCGGGTCCGGCAGGACGAAGGCCAGCACCCGGCGCAGCAGCCGCTCGGCGAGCGGCCGCTCGTAACGCTGCTCGATCCTGACCCGGGCCTGATCGACCAGATGCATATAATTCACCCCCGAGGGGCAGGTCGTCATGCAGGCCAGGCACGACAAGCAGCGGTCGACATGTTTGACCACTTCGGCCGTCGGCGTCTGGTCCTTCTCCAGCATCTCCTTGATCAGATAGATGCGGCCGCGCGGGCTATCGAGCTCGTCGCCAAGCAGCACATAAGTCGGACAGGTTGCGGTGCAGAAGCCGCAATGGACGCAGGCGCGCAGGATCTTGTCGGCTTCCGCGATGTCGGGATCGGCGAGCTGCGCGAGTGAGAATTCGGTCTTCATTCAGCAAGCGTCCCGCGTCAGCCGGCCCCGGTTGAGGATGGTCTTCGGATCGAAACTGGCGCGGACCCGCTCGCTCAACGCGGCAAGGCCAGGGGCCTGCGGGTGGAATACATCGATCGCGCGCCTGATGTCCTCGGCCGCCCGGATCAGCGTGGCGTGCCCGCCGGCCGCATTCACACGTTCGCGCACGGCCGTGGCATGCGCGTCCGGCTTCGGTGGCAACGCCGCCCAGATCAGTCCACCACCCCAATCGTAGATCACGTCGCCGCCGGTCTCGCGCGCCAGCAGCGTCCCGAGCGCCGCGCCCGACGCGGGCGGACAGACGATCCGCCAAACCGGCCAAGCCCCCAACGTGCCGTCAGCCGCGAACGGCAGGACGTCGCGGATCGTGGTCCATAGCGCCGCTGACACCGTGTCCTCGACGAGCGTTGCGGTTCCGAACGGCGCCAGCAATTCGCGCAGCGAGCCGGCACGGTGGGCGGTCGAGGCGGTAATGCCCTCAAGCCGCAGCACGGTCAGCGCCTCGCTTTGGCCTGCGATAGCGCCGAGACCTTCGATCTTGGTCCGGAACGCCGATGTCGGCAGATGCGCGGCCCCCGAGACGTCGAAGGGCGAGCCGAGCGCCGCCGTCATCGCCTTGTTGGCCGCGGCATCGTCGAGGCCGCGCAGCAACAGCGTCCGCTCGGCCTCCGGCTTCGGCATCACCTTCAGCGTGACCTCGGTCATGACCGACAGCGTGCCCCAGGAACCGGCGAGAAGCTTGCAGAGGTCGTAGCCGGTGACGTTCTTCACCACCTTGCCGCCGGTCTTGAAGCTATCGCCGAAACCGGAGACGGCATGCGCCCCGAGCAGATGGTCGCGCGCCCCGCCCGCCTTGATCCGGCGCGGACCGGCCAGGCCAGACGCAATCATGCCGCCGATGGTGCCGAGCGCGGGCGTGCCGAGCAGCGGCGCGGTGTTCATCGGCTCGAAGGCGAATTGCTGGTTCTTGGCATCGATCAGCGACAGCACGTCGGCCAGCGGCGCCCCGGCCTGGAGCGTGACAATGAGTTCGTTGGGCTCGTAGGCGGTGATGGCATTCAGCGCGGAGACGTCCAGCACGGCGTTGGTCGCCATCGCATGGCCGATGCCGCGCTTGGAGCCATGGCCGATGATCTCGAGCGGCTGCTCATTGGCAATCGCCGCGCGCACCACCTCTTCGACGTCGTTGGCGTCTCTGACCTTGAGCGTATCCACGCCTGTAGCGGGTAACGAAGTTTGCAGCGAAAATCAAATTTGGCGCGTTGCAGCGAGGCGACTCTAGAACCGCGGAATGTCCGGGAATGCCAGCTTCCCGGCGTGGACATGCATGCGGCCGAGCTCGGCGCATCGGTGCAGGGTCGGAAACACCTTTCCGGGATTGAGCAGGCCTTGCGCATCGAAGGCGCATTTCAGGCGCTGCTGCTGGTTGAGGTCGATCTCACTGAACATCTCAGGCATCAGATCGCGCTTCTCGATGCCGACGCCGTGCTCGCCGGTGAGCACGCCGCCGAACTCGACGCAGGCGCGCAGGATGTCGGCGCCGAAGGCTTCGGCGCGCTCGATCTCGCCGGGCTTGTTGGCGTCATAGAGGATCAGCGGATGCAGGTTGCCGTCGCCGGCATGGAACACGTTGGCGCAACCGAGCTGGTATTTTTCCGATAGCTCGCGGATGCGCGCCAGCGCTTTCGGCAGCGCACCGCGTGGGATGGTGCCGTCCATGCAGAGATAGTCCGGCGAGATGCGGCCGACGGCGGGGAACGCGGCTTTCCGGCCGGCCCAGAACAGATTGCGCTCGGCCTCGGAGGTCGAGATCTGGCAGGTGGTCGAGCCGCAAGCGTTCGCAATCGTCTCGACCCGCGTGATCAGCTCGTCGACCTCGATCTTGGGACCGTCGAGCTCGATGATGAGGAGGGCCTCGACATCGAGCGGATAGCCGGCATGGACGAAGGCCTCCGCGGCGTGGATCGCGGGCTTGTCCATCATCTCCATGCCGCCGGGAATGATGCCGGCGCCGATGATGCGCGCCACGCATTCGCCGGCCGCCTCGACTTGCGCGAATCCGACCATAAGCGCGCGCGCCGTCTCCGGCTTTTGCAGGATGCGCACCGTGATCTCGGTGATGACACCGAGCAGGCCCTCCGAGCCGGTGATGACGCCCATCAGGTCGTAGCCTGTGTTCTCCGCCGATTTGCCGCCGATGCGCAGGATCTCCCCGCTCATCAGCACGATCTCGCAGCCGAGCACGTTGTTGGTGGTCATGCCGTATTTCAGGCAGTGCACGCCGCCGGAATTCTCCGCGACATTGCCGCCGATCGAGCAGGCGATCTGCGAGGACGGATCCGGCGCGTAGTAGAACCCGGCATGAGCGACGGCCTGGCTGATCGCGAGGTTGGTGACGCCGGGCTCGGTGACGACGGCGCGGTTGTCGAAATCGATCTCGCGGATGCGCTTGAACTTGCCGAGGCCCAGGAGCACGCCGTCTTCCAGTGGCAGCGCGCCGCCGGACAGCGAGGTGCCGGAGCCACGCGGGACCACCTTGATGCCCTGCCCTGCACAATATTTCAGGACCAGCGAAACCTGCTCGGTCGTGTCGGGCAGCACCACGACCATCGGCGGCTGCCGATAGGCCGTTAATCCGTCGGATTCATAGGCTCGCATCTCGGCGGCGCTATCGATCACGCCTTCGCCCGGTACGATTGCGCGCAATGCAGCCACGATTTCGGCGCGGCGCGCGAGCACGGCCTGGTCACTCGCGGGCATCATGATGGCCATAGCATTTCCTTCATGGCATATCGTTCCGGCCGAGGCCGCACGATCGATTTGTCGCGGTAAATCAACCACGTCCGCGGTGGTTTGGGTAGGCCATCCGAAAGTCAGATCGACGATCTTGCGCGAGTTCGCTCTGGGACAAGTAGGAAATCGTGAAACCTGCCATGGTTTGGCGGCTTGTCCAATCCGAGCAGGCCTGCCAAAACCGGCAGGTCCGACCATTGCCGATCAGGCATGCAACTGACCAGCCCCAGGGAAGAAACGAAGAGCACCCGATGACAAAACTGATTTTTGGCGCATTGACCATCCTCACCGCGATTGCCACCGCACCCAGCGCGATGGCGCAGGACGTCGCGGCCGGCAAATCTTCGTTCAACAAATGCCTGGCCTGTCACGCAATCGGCGAAGGCGCCAAGAACAAGGTCGGCCCCGAGCTCAACGGCCTCGACGGCCGCAAGTCCGGCACCGCGCCGGACTACAATTACTCCGACGCCAACAAGAATTCCGGCATCACCTGGAACGAGGCCGTGTTCAAGGAATACATCAAGGACCCCAAGGCCAAGATCCCCGGCACCAAGATGGCGTTCGCCGGCATCAAGAACGAGACCGAGATCAACAATCTCTGGGCCTACGTGTCGCAGTTCGACAAGGACGGGAAGATCAAGCAGTAAGCGCGCGACAGGCGGTCGCTGGAGCTTCGGTTCTGAACCGAAGCTCCAGCTTCTTGTTTTGACGCGTTTTCTTCACGCAAACCGGCATCCACTTCGCTCGAAAACGCTCTAATCGGCGGCCGCCTGCGCCGGGACGATTTTCCCGATCAGCGTCTCGATCTCGGTCTTCACGAGATCGGGCACCGCGTTCTGCACCATGTGGCCGAGATCGGGCAGCACGATCAGCTTGGCGTTCTGCACGGTGGCGGCGAACGGCCGCGCGTGAATGTCGGTCTTCACCGTCTTGTCGGGTTCGCCGGCGATGATCGTGACCGGCGCCGATATCTCGCCGTAGCGCGCGACCTGCGCGGCGACCGCTTCCTTCAGCGTCACCAGATCATACGCATTGACGATGAACTCGCGCGGGCGCAGCAGCAGCGGCGTCGCAGAGTCCTGCACGAAACCATCCGGCATCATTTGCGGCAGGAAGACATTGCGCGCGCCGGGCTCGCTCAGGAAATAGCCCAGCGGCAGGGTTATGGTGTAGGCGAGCAGCGGGCCGATCACGGGCGTTGCGATGATCTCGTTGTAGCGGCCGACGCCGCCGCGCCAGGGATGTGTGACCGGCGCGAGCATTACAAGGCCCGCGACGCGGCCGGGATAATCGAGCGCCAACCGCGCGCCGAGCGCGCCGCTCCAGGAATGCACCACGAAGACCGCGCGATCGATCCCGAGCTTGCCGAGCGCCTCATCGATCATCCGCGCCTGGACCTCCGGGGTCGAATCCTGCCGCCGCGCCCGCGTGCTCCAGCCGTGGCCGGGACGGTCGATCAGGATGACGCGGTGGTTCCTGGCGAGGAGATCGCCGAGCGGCCGCCGCATCGCTTCGAGGTTTGAGCTCGCGCCGTGCAGCATCACGACCGGCAGGCCCGAATCGCGCGGGCCGATATCGACGAGGTGAAGCACGGCACCATCGACCTCGATCATTCGGCCCTGCGGTGGAAACGCGCGCTGCACGGCGAGGACGCCGGCCTGCGTGACCAGCGCCAGCACAAGCAGCGCGGTCACGACTGACATCACGATCATGGATGGAATCCGGGCGATCCAGGGCACAGGGCAGTTACGTGGCTTGCGGGCGGCAGTTTCGCCCGGGGAGCCCCCGCGCTCCACTTGAAATGCCGGGGCTGTGGATATGTGCATAATTCAAGCGGGAAAAACGCAATCAAATCAATGCTGCTCCCCGGAGCACGCAGGCTTCGAAAAGCTTCATGCCGTCGTCATCGCGGCTTCCTTATAATCGCCACGGTCGGTTCCGCCATTTAGACGCGGGTGGGCGCCGATCGTGCTCGCAACCCTCGGGGATGCGGGAAAGACCGGCAGGATTTATCCTGATTTGAACCGGAGAATTTCGATGAGCCTGAGGTCCAAAGATACTGCGATCGACGAGATCGTGGCAAGCTGCCACGGCGACCTGCGCGGTGCCGTGCGCGCGCTGCTGCTGATCAACGAGCACCTCGAGACGGAGCTTGCAAAGGCTTACGCCGCAGCGGTCGATCGCGGCCTCGCCGAGCGCGAAGGCAGCGTTTTGCACTAGGTTGCTGTCGACTTAGTTCGTGCCGTCCTCGTCCTTTTCCTCGTCAGGCGTGGGTGCGGGACAGGCGCGGATGGTCGAACGGGCAAGCTTGGCGTCGGCCTTCGATTTGTAAGGACCGTCACCGAACCAGACATCGCCGATGATCACGGGATTGCTGGTCACGATGTTGCATTTTCCGGTGGCGCGATTGCCGACCACCCAGAACAGTCCGTCGGCGAGGCTCACCGTGCCCGGCGCCAGCAGCAATATACCTGCAAAGATCAAACGCTTCATGGCTGTGCTCCCGCCATGAAGGTAGGCCTGCGGCGGGGCAACCCAAACCCTCGTAACGCGGCGCGTGTCATCGTGGTTAATCGGCTTACGCCGCATTCGCTCGAGCAATGATCGACTTGTCCGCTAAATATCGCGGCCTTCGACCTTCTCCGTCAGCGCCTTGACCTGGTCGGGGATCTTCTCGAGGTGCGGATTGACGGCGAGCGCTTTGCGGTAGGCCTCGAGTGCGCGTTTTTCGTCGCCGACCTCCTGCATGATCATGCCGAGGCCTGCGAGCGCGCCGAAATGGCGGGGCTCGCGGATCAACACCTCGCGAATATCGGCGAGCGAGCGGCCGTAATCGTTCTGCATGTAGTAGAGCGTCGCGCGACGATTCCAGGCCTCGATGTAGTCGGGCCTGAGCTTGACGACCGAATCCAGCAGCTTGATCGCAACCTCGATCTTCTTTGCGTCGACCGCGGTCTTGGCCCGCGCCATCAGCAGCGCCGCGGTGTCGCTCGGGGTCTGGATCCAGATCGCCCAGATCCGCGCCTCGACGTGCTTGGCGCTGGCCTCGTCGGGCGCGGCTTTCAGCGCGCCGAATAGGAAATCGAGATTCTTGGTGCGATCGACCTTGGGCAGCTTGGCCGGCGCTTCCGGAAGTTTCTTCTGCTTGCCGGGCGGAGTCGGTGGATCAATCTGCTGTGCCAGCGCCGGAGCGAGTCCGGCGGCTCCCAGTACGAGAGCCAGACACAGGGTGCGCGCGATGAAGAATCTCACTGCCATGGTCGAAGTCTAAACGCGCAAAGCCGCCCTTGCAAAGCAGGGGCGGCGTCAAACTCGTGTGAGACCGTGGTCTTGCGGGGCGCGCGCGGGCGTCCGGCAGGGCGAAATCAGCCCTGGCGAGCCTTGAAGCGGCGCTGCACCTTGTTGATCACATAGACCCGGCCCTTGCGGCGGACCAGGCGGTTGGCGCGATGGCGACCGCGCAGCGATTTCAGCGAGTTACGGACCTTCATGGCAGAATCCTGAACGTTCGAAAGGCCGTGTTCGGCACTACCGTTTCGGCACGCGCGAATGAGGCAAAATGAGATTTTCCCGCTGGCGGACCGACCGCCCGGGACGGGGCGGTTCTTAAGGCATGGGAGGACCGGATGTCAATGTTAACTGCCCCGATCCCACCCACCAAATTCTGGAAAACAACCCCATGCAAAGTAGAAGCGGCCGGATCGGCCCAATCTGGCGCGGACGACGCCTGTCCTACAACGCCTGGTCCCACAATGCCTTGTCCCACAATGCCTTGTCCCACAATGTCTTGCCAAGTTCGTTATATCATATAATCAATTCGGCAACCCGTCGGGAGGAAACCCATGCCGAAGCTGAAGCTGCCGAACATCGACGACGTCGTCGCCATCGACATCCACACCCACGCCGAGGAGCCCTGCGGCACCCATCCCGACGACGGCTATGACGATTTTCAGGCGCAGATGGCGGACTATTTCAAGTCGCCGCACAAGCATCCGCCGACCGTGCCGGAGACCGCCGCCTACTACCGCTCCAAGAACATCGCCGCGGTGATCTTCCCGGTCGACGCCGAGCGCGAAACCGGCTTCCGCCGCTACAAGAACGAGGAGATGCTGGAGATCGCCTCCGACCATCTCGACGTTCTCATCCCCTTCGTCTCGATCGACCCGCACAAGGGCAAGCTCGGGGTCCGCGAGGCGCGCAAGCTGATCGAGGAATACGGGGTGCGCGGCTTCAAATTCCATCCGACCATGCAGGGCTTCTACGCCAACGACCGCATGGCCTATCCGCTCTATGAAGAGATCAACAATGGCGGCGCGATCGCGCTGTTCCACACCGGCCAGACCGGCGTCGGCTCGGGCATGCCCGGCGGCATGGGGATGCGGCTGAAATATTCCAACCCGATGTACATGGACGACGTCGCGGCCGATTTCCCCGACCTCAAGATCATCCTCGCGCATCCCTCCTTCCCCTGGCAGGAGGAAGCACTGTCGGTCGCGACCCACAAGCCGAACGTCTACATCGACCTGTCCGGCTGGTCGCCGAAATATTTCCCGCCGATCCTGGTGCGCTACATCAACTCGATCCTGCAGGACAAGATGCTGTTCGGCTCGGACTGGCCGGTGATCACGCCGGACCGCTGGCTGTCGGATTTCGCCAAGATCGAGATCCGCGACGAGATCCGGCCGAAGGTGCTGAAGGCCAACGCAAGGAAGCTGCTGGGGATCTAGAAAGCGCGTCGAGGGCTTCGATCCGGTAACCGAAGCCCTCACGCTCAAGTCTCAGACCTGTGCCAGGCCTCCATCCACGAAAACCTCGCCGCCGGTCATGAAGCTGCTGTCTGAGGACGCCAGGAACGCCGCAACCGCCCCCGTCTCGCTCGGGTCGCCGACGCGTCCGATCGGCGTCATGCTTCCGAGCGCATCGAAGGCTTCCTCGCCGACGATCTCCAGCGCCAGCTCCGTCTTGGTCGGCCCCGGTGACAGCACATTGACGCGGATGCCGGTGCCGCGCAGGTCCAGCGCCCAGCTGCGCGCCAGATTCCGGATCGCAGCCTTGGTCGCGCTGTAGATGCTGAACTGCGGCGTCCCCATCACCCCCGTGCTCGATCCGGTCAGGATGATCGACGACCCCTTCGTCATCAGCGGCAGGGCTTTCTGCACCGTGAACACCAGCCCCTTCACATTGACGTCGAAGATCTGATCGTAATGCTCGGGCGTGATCTCGCCGAGCGGCGCAAACAATCCGGTCCCAGCATTGGCGAACAGGATGTCGAGCCCGCCGCGTTCGGCCTTCACCGCCGCGTATAACCTGTCGAGGTCGGACATATCAGTCACCGAGCCCCTGACGGCGCGCGCCGAGGAACCCAGCTGCGCCACGGCGGCGTCGAGCGGCTCCTGCCGCCGCCCGAAGAGATAGACGAACGCGCCTTCGTCGATGAACCGTTTGGCCGCTCCAAATCCGATGCCGGTTCCGCCGCCCGTAACCACCGCCGTCTTGCCTTGTAGTCTGCTCATGATGTGCTCCTTCACTAGGGTTGCACTGAGCTGGCGGCCTACCCACCTATCGACAAGTATGCACCTTTTGGTAAGTGCCCAAAAATGTCAGACACGATCTCTCCACCTGCGCAGGCTTCGCCACCTGTCCAAAGCTGCACCCCGACTTTGCCCGGCTTCACTTGCGGCCTCGACGCGACCGTGCGGGTCATCGCCGGCAAGTGGAAGCCGCTGATTCTGTACTTCCTCGCCCAGGGCGGGCCGACCCGCTACGGCGAGCTGCGGCGAGCCGTGCGCGACGTCAGCGACAAGGTGCTGATCCAGCAGCTCAAGGAGTTGGAGGCCGATGGTCTCGTGAAGCGGACCGACTACAAGGAGGTGCCGCCGCGGGTGGACTATAGCCTCACCCTTTTGGGTCACAGCCTCGCCCAAGCTCTCGTACCGCTCTGCGCGTGGGGCACCGAGCACATGGCGGAGGTCAGCCAGGTCTTCGCCGAGCGGGAGGCCTGGAATTCCAAGAGCCGGTGAATGTGATGGTCGAGATGCGTGCGATCAATTCACGCTTGCCAGATAGCCCGCCAAAATTATCCGGCTTTGGCTGAGCGTCTCGATACGTTCGTCGATCAGGCCGACCTGCTGCTTGAGTATATTTCGCAGCTCGTTGCACGGCGTGAAAGCCGGATCGTTGTTCCGCACGCAGGGGAGCCACCGCTTGATGGTTTCGAGCGTCATCCCGGCGCCGCCGAGCATCTTGATGCGCCGCACCGTTTCCTCTTCGGCCTGGCCGTAATCGCGATAGCCGGAGTTCGTCCGCAGCGGCGCGAGCAGTCCTTCGCCTTCGTAGTAGCGCAGCATTCGGACGCTGACCCCCGTCCGCCGGGAGAGTTCGCCGATCTTCATCTGAAGCCTCTTGACCCTGACAGCACTGTCAGACCCTACAGACTTTGCTCGTCCAAGTGAATGCACTTGTGAAGGGAGCAACGATGAGAGCCTACCATTTGAATAGCCATGCTGCTGCTGGCCGCCTTGCGCGCGTCGAAATCAGCAAACCCGAACCCGCCAATGGCGAGGTCCGCATTCGGGTCGAAGCGGCAAGTCTGAATTACCGCGACCTCCTGATCCTCGACCGTGCAGGCCAAGGCGAGCTCAAGGGCCGCGTGCCACTCTCCGACGGTGCGGGTGTCGTTGACGCCATCGGCACCGACGTCGCGCAATGGCGACTCGGAGACCACGTCGCTGGGTCTTTCTTCCGCGATTGGATCTCGGGGCCGTTCAAGTCCAGCTATATTCCGTCATCCCTCGGTGGCAACACGATGGACGGAATGCTGGCTGAGTATGTCGTGCTGCCGGCGACCGCGCTGGTCTCAGTGCCGGCGCATCTGTCCGCGGTGGAGGCAGCGACCCTGCCCTGTGCCGGCGTCACGGCGTTCCATGGCCTCATCGCACGCGGCGGGATGCGCAAAGGCGACACGCTGTTGGTCCAGGGAACAGGCGGCGTTGCGCTGTTCGGGCTTCAATTCGCGGTGGCGTTGGGGGCGCGTGCGATCGTGATATCCTCCTCGGATGAAAAACTCGCCCGCGCCAAGGCGCTGGGCGGCTCGATCCTCATCAACTATCGCGAGACGCCTGACTGGGATGTCGCCCTGATGAAGGCGACGAATGACGCCGGGGCCAGTCATATCCTCGAACTCGGCGGTCCCGGCACCTATGATCGATCGCTGCGATCGGTCGCTTCGGGTGGCAAGATCGTCCAGATTGGTGTCTTGACGGGGTTCGGTCCCAAGCCCGACCTCGCGCGCCTTCAGTGGGAGAATGCCGACATCATCGGTGTCACCGTCGGATCGGTCGAACACTTTGCCGCGATGAATCGCTTCCTGACCGAACATGCGATCCACCCGATCGTCGATCGGATCTATGGTTTCGATGAGGCACCCGAAGCGTATGCGCACCTGCGGACCGGCTCACATTTCGGCAAGGTCGTGATCAGGCTTTAGAAACCAGGGCCCAAGTCGCGATTCCGTCTTGGACCGATTTCGGGGCGCCTTGTATAGTCCGTGGACCGCAACGATCCCGGAGGACAGGTCAATTGAGCCTCAAAGCCGTTGTCTTCGATGCCTACGGAACGCTCTACGACATCCAGTCGGTCGCCGAGACCACCGAGGATGCGTTTCCGGGCTACGGTGAGATCATCACGCAGATCTGGCGGATCAAGCAGCTCGAATACACCTGGTTGCGCTCGCTGATGCGGCGCTACCAGGACTTCGCAGCCATCACGCGCGACTCGCTTGCCTATACGCTGCGCGTGCTCGGGCTCGCTTACGAGAACGAGGCATTCGAGCGCGTGATCGAGAAATATCTGCATCTCGATCTCTATGCGGATGCGACGGCAGCGCTCACGGCTCTGAAACCGCGAAAACTCGCCATCCTCTCCAACGGCAGTCCGGATATGCTGAATGCGCTCGTGCGCAACTCCGGCCTCGACGCCCTGCTCGACGCCACGATCAGCGTCGACGCGAAGAAGATCTTCAAGCCGAGCCCGGAAGCCTATGAGCTGATCGGCGAGGTGCTCGGCACCGCGCCGGATGAGGCGCTGTTCGTCTCCTCCAATCCCTGGGATGTTGCGGGCGCGAAAGCATTCGGATTGAACGTTGCCTGGATCGAACGGGTGACGCCCGAAGCGATGGCGCTGGCTTGCGTCGAGAACGAACTCGTGGCACCGCTGACGATGTTCAAGGCGATCCGCACCCAGATGGACGAGCTCGGCTTTGCGCCCGATCATCGCGTCCGGGCGCTCTCGGAGCTGCCAAGGATTGCTTAGGCATCGCCGCCCGCCCATAAGTCTGGAATGAGCCGACCTGAATGAGCCTACAATCCGTTCGCGCCTTCTTCGCTGAAAAAGCCCCCGACATATCAGTCATCGAATCCCCGATCAGCTCCGCGACAGTGGCGCTGGCCGCCGAAGCCTATGGCGTCGAACCCGGAATGATCGCCAAGACGCTGTCGTTGCGGATCGGCGAGCGCGTGATCCTGATCGTCGCGGCCGGCACCTCGCGCATGGACAACAAGAAGGTGAAGGCCGCGTTCGGCGGCAAACCGAAGATGCTGGGACTGGAAGAGGTCGCGGAGGTCACTGGCCACGAGGTCGGCGGCGTCTGCCCGTTCGGACTGAAGGCGCCGCTGCCGGTCTATTGCGACGTCTCGCTGAAAGCGTTCGACGTGGTGGTGCCGGCCGCTGGCTCGACCCACAGCGCGGTGCGCATCACGCCGGAGCGGATGGCCGAGCTGACTGCGGCGGAATGGGTCGATGTCTGCGAAGTCAGGTCCGAAGCGCCCTAATCATCCTCGTCGTAAGGCCGGGGCTGGGTCGCCGGAGGCGGTGGCGCATTGTTATATCGTGGCGCCGGCGCGGCGCGATTGCCCGGAACTTGCTGCTGCGGCGGCATCTGGTTGTTGGACTGGAACACCGCGCGACAACCGCTGGAGAGCTGGGGCGTGTTCTGCCGCAAGCAGGCCGTAATGCGGCTCACATCAGGGATCTGGTCGCTGCACAGCCGCCACACATCCGGCGTGCAGGCCATCTGCTGCTCCATGGTTGCGCGATACTCTTCAGCGGATGCAGCGCCCTGCGCGACGATGCCGCCGATCGCAAGCGCCACACCCAGCGCAATCCGCTCTGTTCGCATGTCCGATTCCTTCGCGAGTCTCCTGAATTCTCTCCAATCAATGAGACGGGGAGAGGTTCTGGACCAACAAAAAATTGTGAAAACGGGCCAGGAACTTATTCGACCTTGCCGATCTTCTTCACTGCCGTAATCAGCCGCGCGCTGTCGACCGCCACGAACTCGGCAAACGCCGGCGCGTCCTGATAGGCAACGAGGCTGCCCGACGTTTCGAAGGCCTTGAGCACCTCCGGGCTCGTCATCACCTGCGCCATCGCCTCGCGCAGGCGGGCCGCGATCGGCGCCGGCAGCGCGCTCTGCGCAAACAGCCCGGCCCAGATGTACATCTCGACGTCCTTGTAGCCGAGCTCCTGGAAGGTCGGTACATCGGGGAAGCTTGCGATGCGCTTGGCGCCGCAATTGCCGAGCACGCGCAGCTTGCCGTCCTCCACTTGCGGCTTCAGCGTTCCCGGTGCGGCGGCGATCGCCTGCACGGTGCCGCTGAGCAGCGCGGTGAGCGCTGGACCGGCGCCGCGAAACGGCACATGCAGCAGCTTGATGTCGGCGCTGCTCGCAAACATTTCCATCGCCACGTGCAGCGTGCCGTAAGGCCCGGACGAGCCATAGGTGATCTGGCCCGGGCGTTTCTTTGCGTCTTCGACGAAATCCTGCGCGGTCTTCCACGGCGCCGAGGCCGGCACGGCGAGCAGCGTGGGATCGGCCAGCACCCGCGCGATCGGCATGAACTGCGAGATCTCATAGGCGACCGGACGGTCGAACAGCCGGTCGGCTTCGGGCAGCACCGCGAGCGAGGACAGCGTCATCAGCAGCGTGTAGCCGTCGGGCTCGGCTCGCGCCGCCGCGGCATTGCCGACCGATCCACCGCCACCGCCGGCGCGGTTGTCGACGATGACCGCCTTGCCCAGGATTCGCTCCAGCGCCTGTGCGACCGGGCGCGCCGCGAGATCCGCCTGGCCGCCGGCCGGAAACGGCACGATCATGGTGACGTTGCGCGCGGGATAGACTTGCGCGAAAGCCACGCTCGACAACGAAGGCAACAACGGCAATGCGGCAGCGGCGCGCAGGACATCGCGTCGATCCATGGCAGATTTCCCCCTGTTTTCTTATTTCGGTGCCAGCCTAGCGTGACCGCCCGCAAGAACAAGCCGTGCGGCGGGATTAACGAAGCATTATCCATGTTCCGCCCGGTCAGGAACGCCCCCCGGACTCTACCGTTGCCTCGCAGGGAGTGGAGCGATGAATAGACTTCAGACCATTGACGTGGCGCTGGACGAGATGCTGGTGAATCTCGCCGCCATCGTCTTGCGGCTATCAAAACCCGACGTCACGCGGACGCCGGAAGCGCGACGCGCCTTGGCGCAATCCGTGCATCAATACGCAGTCTGCGCGAAGCGCTCGCGCGATCCGCGTGTCCATGATTTGAAGTCGCAGCTGGAAGAAACGTTGAAGCCGAACTTGCGCGTGGTCGCGCGTAATGATGTGACGGTGTCTTAGTCCAACTCCGTCATTGCGAGCGAAGCGAAGCAATCCAGAATGCCTCCGCGGAGACATTCCGGATTTGCTTCGTCGCTTCGCTTCTCGCAATGACGGAGGTCGCTGAAGGCACTCGCTCTACGACGGCTTTGCTACGACGGCTTTGCCCTTCCGCGCACCTGCCGCTTGCACGTACCCGGCAGCTTCGCTGCGAGAAAATCGCCGAGCGCCTCGACGCGTGCGGGGCGCGGGCCGCCAGGTGGCGTCACCAGATGCACGGCGCCTTCAACCTGCTTCCAGTCCTTCAGGACCACCTCGACCTCGCCGGAGGAGATGGCGTCACCGACGATGAATTCCGGAAGGTCGGCGATGCCGAGGCCGGCGATCAGCGCCGGCATTACCGCTTCGCCGTTGTTCACGCGGAGCTGCCCGCCCGGACGCACGCTGGCCTGCTCGCCGGCCGAATTGGTGTAGTGCCAGACGTTGGGCGTCGAGAGATAGGCGTAGCTGAAACATTTGTGCTCGGCCAGATGCATCGGATGCGTCGGCCGTCCGTATTGCTTAAGATAGGACGGCGCCGCCACCGTAAAGCGCGGCATCGTGAAGAGCCGCCGCGCAATCAGCGAGGAATCCGGCAGCCGCGCGATCCGCACCGCCATGTCAAAGCCCTCGCCGATCAAATCGATGGTCGCATCGCTCAGGTGCAGATCGACCGAGACCTCCGGATAAGCCTCGAAGAACTCCGGCAGCAATGGCGCCACCGCCTTGATCCCGAATGTCATGGGGACGGCGAGCCGCACCAGGCCCCGCGGCGCTACCGACTGCGCCAGTGCTTCGTTCTCCGCCGCCTCGCCGTCGGACAGCAGGCGCGTCGCACGCTCGGCGAGCTTATGCCCGGCATCGGTCAGCGCGAGCCGGCGTGAGGTGCGGTTGAACAGCCGGGCGCCGAGCCGCTCTTCGAGGCGCGTGACCGCCTTGGACACCGTCGCCTTGGACATCGCGAGCTCGCCCGCGGCCCCCGCAAACGATCGTAATTCCACGACTTTTGCGAAAATCGCGAGCGCCTCGAAATCGGGGAGTTTGGCCATGATAGCGGATCCAATTGGGCTGTTTAAGGAAACAATGCGTTTCAACAGTTTCTATTTCTATACCACAGGCGGAGGCTTATCCAAGGGTCATCAGAAATTCAGGAATGGAGAAATCCAATGACCAAGAAGCTCTCAGGCAAGGTTGCCCTCGTCACCGGCGGCTCGCGCGGTATCGGCGCGGCCTCCGCCCGCGCACTCGCCGATCAAGGCGCGGACGTCGCCATCAGCTACGTCGCCTCGCCCGAAAAGGCGGAAGCGGTCGTCACCGAGTTGAAGGCCCGGGGCGTCAAGGCGCGCGCCTTCCGGGCGGACCAGGCCTCGGCCAAGGACGTGACGCAGCTCGTCAACGACGTCGCGAAAGAGTTCGGCCATCTCGACATCCTCGTCAACAATGCGGGCGTCGCGAGCGGTGGCGCGATCGACGATGCCAATGCCGACACGGAAGCGCTCGCCCGCCAGGATGCCATCAACGTGCATGGCGTAATCGCGGCGATCCGCGCCGCTTCGCAATTGATGGGGGAGGGCGGCCGCATCGTCACCGTCGGCTCGATGCTTGCCGACCGCGCCTCGTTCCCGGGTCTTGCGGACTACGTCGCCACCAAGGCCGCCGTGGTCGGTTACACCAAGGGCGCAGCGCGCGACCTCGGCCCGCGCGGCATTACCGTGAATGTGGTGCAGCCCGGCTCGATCGACACTGACATGAACCCGAAGGACGGCGGCGAGTTCGCCGAGACCCAGCGCAAGCAGCACGCGCTGCAACGCTTCGGCCGCCCCGAGGAAGTCGCGGCTGGCGTCGTGTTCCTCGCAAGTCCGGAAGCCTCCTTCGTCACCGGCACCGTGCTCAACGTCGACGGCGGTTTCGGCGCCTGATCAAGGCGCCGCCCGCTCAAACAAGGAATTACGCAGATGATCGAACTCAGACCCTTCGCAAAGCTCGGCGGCGCCGATCACGGCTGGCTCAATGCCAAGCATCATTTCTCCTTCGCAAGCCATTATGACCCCGACAACATGGGTCACGGCGCCCTGCGGGTGTGGAACGATGACGAGATCGCGCCCAACACCGGGTTTCCCGCCCATCCCCACGCCAACATGGAAATCATCACCTATGTGCGCGAGGGCGCGATCACTCATCAGGACAGCCTCGGCAACGAAGGCCGCACCGAAGCGGGCGACGTGCAGGTGATGAGCGCCGGCAGCGGCATCCGCCACTCCGAATACAATCTCGAGCCGACCAGGACACGCATCTTCCAGATCTGGATCGAGCCGACCGCGCGCGGTGGCCAGCCGACCTGGGGCTCGAAGCCGTTTCCGAAAGGAGACCGCTCGGGCAAGCTCGTCACCATCGCGAGCGGCTTCGAGAATGACACGGACGCTCTGCCGATCCGCGCCGATGCGCGGGTGCTCGCCACCACACTGAAGGCGGGCGAGAGCGCGGAGTACGCGCCGGACAAGTCACGGCACCTTTATCTCGTGCCCGCGGCGGGGTCAGTCGAGATCAACGGCGTGCGCGTCAACGCCCGCGACGGTGCGGCGATCCGCGACGAGGACAGGCTGAAGATCACGGCACTGGAAGATTCCGAGATCGTGCTCGTCGACGCGGTTTAGCAACGCCTTCGTCATGCAGGCTTTGTCCCGGCATGACGCTCCCGACACCGACGCATCAAATCTGCATCCAACGGAGACCATCATGACCAAAGTTCTCGTCCTTTATTATTCCGCCTATGGCCACATCGAAGCGATGGCCAATGCCGTTGCGGAAGGCGCGCGCGAAGCCGGTGCCACCGTCGACATCAAGCGCGTGCCTGAGCTGGTGCCGGCCGAGGTCGCCAAGGCGTCCTATTACAAGCTCGACCAGACCGCCCCCGTCGCGACGATCGAGGACCTCGCAAACTACGACGCAATCATCGTCGGCACCGGCACCCGCTTCGGCCGCATGGCCTCGCAGATGGCGAACTTCCTCGACCAGGCCGGCGGTCTCTGGGCCAAGGGCGCGCTGCACGGCAAGGTCGGCGGCGCCTTCACGGCGACCGCGACCCAGCATGGCGGCCAGGAGACGACGCTGTTCTCGATCATCACCAATCTCTTGCATTTCGGCATGGTCGTGGTCGGCCTGAACTACGGCTTCGCCGGCCAGATGAAGCTCGACGAGATCACCGGCGGCGCACCTTACGGCGCCACCACGATCACCGGCGGCGACGGCAGCCGCCAGCCCAGCGCCAACGAGCTCGCCGGTGCGCGCTATCAGGGCCGCCAGATCGCGGAGACAGCCAGGAAGCTGCACGGCTGAGCTACACGGCTGAGCTGCACGTCTGATGGAGGGGAGCGCCCGTCAGCGCGTCCCCTTGCCAATCGCCTTCGCCGCAAAGGCAGCGAGCCTGGGATGACGGCGCAGGGCCTGGGCGGCGTGGTCACGCCACGCGAAGGGCACGCCGCGCCAGGACAGCGCGACGCTGACATCAGTCAGCGGCACCGGCTCGGCGCCGAATCGGCGCTTGTACTCCTGGTTGCCGATGCTGAGGTCGAAACGGCGCACGCCCTCCGCATGCAGCGTCGCCATGGTGCGCTCGGTCACGAGCAGCCCCGGCGAGCAGTTCGACCAGGAATCGCCGGCATGGCTGATGCGCAGCAGGAAATAGGCCGCACCGAACCTGACGCCGAACGTGGTGGCGACGACGGCCTCGTCGCAGACCAGGGCCGAGATGACGGCATAACCGTCCGCGACGCCCTGACGCGCGACCTCGCGATAGAACTGCGCATGGGTTTCGTCGTTGAGGACGAAGCGCGAACCAAGCTTTCGCATGCGCGCCTGCTGCTGGGCATCCATCACGTCCAGCAGCTCGCGCGCACGGGCGACATCGGTAGCGATCTCGAATCGCGCGCCGGCGTGACGGTTGAAGACGCGCCAGCAGCGCGGCATCTGCATGCGCTTGATCGAGGCCTGGTAATCTTCATAGTCGTCGCCGGTCAGCACGACGTTGCCGTTGAGCGAGCAGGACCCGACCCGGCCGAGCGACACCAGCGGGTTCGGGTTGCCGCCGATCTGGGCCGGCATCTTCTTCAGGCGCAGCAAATCGAAGCGGTCCGGCAATGCGCGCAATGCGTCGATCAGCGCCTTGCCGATCGCCTCCGTCGCCGCCGCGTCCAACGCGGCATCGAGCGCCAGGATTGGCGCGTTGTTGTCGGAGACGCCGAGATCGGCGAATTCGACGATGCGGATGCCGCGCCTGAGGTGGCTGATCATCGGCACCATTGCGATGTCCCTGCCGGTCGTGGCATCGGAGATCAATGCAATCAGCGGCGAGAGACCGTGGAACGCCTCGTACCAGGCGCCGAGCCAGTAGCCATGCTGGAATGCAGTGCGATGGCCTGCGTTCAGGCGCGATGCGGCCCGCGGCCAATCACGCACGAAATCGACCGCGATTCCCGACGTGCTGGACACAAGACCATCTGGTTGCTCGACGCTGAGGATCGTCATCCGCGGGACATGCGATTACTGGGTGTTTCCAGATAGATTATGTTTTGTCGCGGCCACAAGTGACCTCACGGCTTATCGTTAAGCCGATGCAACTGCGGCGGCACCGGCTGCGACAAGTCGTCCGGTTCCATTTCCGCGACGCATTGGAACCTGGCCAGGAAGTGCAGGCCGGCCACGGCAACCGCGAACATGAACCAGATCGGATTTTGCCGTTCGAGCAGGAAGGTCTCGGTGGCCCCGTAGTACAGGCCGAACAGCCACACGGTCAGGAACAGCTTTGCCAACGCACCGCTGCGGTTGTGAGTTCGGGCCGTCTGGAAATTGCCTAGCGGCGCGAGCACGAAGACGAGGATCACCAGCAATAGCCCCGGCAGGCCGATCGTGACAGCGAGGTCGAGATAGCTGTTGTGGCTGTGCGCCGCGCTCGTCGCCCATTCGGCGCCCTGGGCGGTCTGCCGCGCGGTCACGTCGTCCCAGAACGCGGCGTAGCCGTGACCGATGATCGGCTTCTCGGCGACGGCTGCGAGCGCGAACTCCCAGATGGCGGAACGGCCGGTGAAGGTGGGATCGAGTGGAAGCAGCCGCGTCATCGCCCCGAGCGCCGGGCTCAGGACGCTGCCGACCGTCAACAGGTTCATCACGATCAGCGGCACGAAGCAAATGATCCGCTTCAGCCACAGGCTCGGTGTGACGCAGACCAGCGAGGCGAGCGCGTAGATCGCAAGACACAGCACCGACGACGTCTTGCCGCCGGTGAAGATCAGGAAGAGTCCTGCCAGCGCGGCGATGGCCGGCCCCATCACGAACGAACCAATGGCAGACAAGTAAATGCCGACATAGATCAGGATGGTCATCACGGGCGAAGCGATGTTCTTGTGGCCGAAGCTTCCGCGCCAGTCGCCGGCCAACTGCGGCTCGGTGACGTCCAGTGCGGTGTGCATCGAATATTGCGGCGCGAGGAAGACGCCGAGATAGCAGAGCGTAAGCAGTGCGAGCGCGGCGCCGCCAAGACACAGATTGAAGCTACGCTGCGTCGGCGGCAACAGCGGCAACAACACCGCGAGCGACATCACGCTGGCTGCGAGCACGAAGCGCTGCATCGAGACTCCGCGATTCTCGGAGAAGACGATGTTGATCACCAGCCAGCCGACCAGGCAGAGATGCAGTGGCGTCACCAGGGTCTTCAGCGCGGGCGCATCCGTTGCGGCGACGAACAATACCGCGACCACGGCCAATAGACCCCAGGAGACATAGGTGAGCGCCATTCGCCCGCCGACCACGGTGGTGACATCCTCGTTGCGCAGGTCAGGAAACGGATCGAGCGTCACCAGCACGAGGAGCAGGGCTGCGACTGCGACGAGGCAGCGCGCCGCCCGCACGGCGTTGACCCCCGCAAGCCCAACGCGCAGGACGTCGCCGAACGATCGGGCCTCGACGTCGGTCATGTCAGTGGCGCTGCGATCCATGGCTCGAGGTTGGTGGTGAAGCCGGGGGAAGCCCGAAGTCCTAGCCGATCCCTGTTAAGCATCCGTCAACCAGTCCGCCGGAGCTCTGCGGCGCCTGCTGCCGCACGATGCTCCGCGCGATCTCGTAATATTGCAGGGCACGCTGTTCCAGCGTGAGGTTGTCGAGCACGAAACCGCGCGGATCGAACGTATCGGCGGCGCACCCGGCCCAGAAATCATCCCAGCCCGCCTCAAACCCTGCGATGTCGACGAACTTGGCGCCGCAACGATCGTCCCAGTACGGCACCGACGACACCGGCGCGAACTGAACGCGATGCGGATAATAATCGGGGTCCCGCCAAGGGCCGCCGGGATCCCAGGCCAGCACCGGCACGCCGCAAGACAATGCCTGCTGGTAGGCAATGCCCTGGCTCTCGTTCTGGCAGAGGAAGATCATCGCACGCGATTGCGCGAGCGCGGCCCGATAGTCTTCTTCCTTGTAGCTGCCGTAACGCAGCTCGGTGAACGAGCGGCCTTCCCTCGTGAGCCGGGCGCGGACGGGCTCGATCAGCTCCGTCGCATGGTGATCGCGGTCCCAGTGCACCTTGTCGTAGATCAGGACGTCGACGTTCTTTTGAGACGTCGGCGATGGCGCCCAGAGATCCGTGTCGATGCCGATCGGCCAGGCCTCCGTGTCGGGCCAATGCGGTCGATACATGTCGGCGTACCACGGGCCGGGCACCACGACCTTCTTGACCGGCAGGCGCTTGAACAGGTCGGGATCGTCGAGTGGATGATTGTGGGCGGCGACGCCGAGCAGGATCGGATTTTTCCAGGCGAACTTGTCGAGCAGGAAGGTGCGGCCGATGATGCAGGCGAGTTCGCCCGGATGCCGCGCGATGTAGCCATAGTCGTTGACGCGATAGCGGATACCGAGCCGGTCGAGCCCCGCACAGAGATTGAGGAACACGCGGAGCTGCCCGCTCATGCGCGGCTCGCCGAGCAGCATGCGACGCGCCATGCGCCGCAAATGCCGATCGCCGGGAAACCAGCGATCGTCCTTGTCCTCGTAGAACAGGTTGAGGACCATGTCGTCGGGATCGTAGTCGAATGTCTTTGCGGGCACTGGGGTCCATCCGCGGCGGCCTGATGCGCATTCTCGCATGGGACCGGCTGCCGCACTCTTCCAAATTTGCCACAGGCTTAATGCCGGCGGCTTAACGCTAATTGACGAAACCAGCGCTGCGTTAGCCTTCACGGCGACGTTTTTTTCCCAATGCGAGTATCATTCGCGACGGCCAAGGTTGCGATCGATCGCATTGCCAACGCGCCAAAGCGCCCTGGTTAACAGACGGTTAAAGGCGAGTCGTATCTTGATCACCGCGGAAGAAATTCTCGAATTGCCCGCCACATCGCGCGTCGTTCCGGCAGCGCGCCTCCCGCTGCAAGTCGGCTCAACCACATCGGTGTCCGTCATCATTCCGGCCAAGAACGTTGCGGCCTATGTCGGCGAAACCCTCGCCAGCGCACTGGCTCAGGCCGAGGTCAGCGAAGTGATCGTCGTGGACGACGGCTCGACCGACGACACCACCGCCATCGTCCGCGCCATTCGTGACCCGCGACTGCGCCTGATCACCAACGGCGCCGCCGGCGTATCGGCAGCGCGCAATCTCGGCGCGCACCATGCGAGCGGCCAATGGCTGCTCTTCCTCGATGCCGACGATCGCCTGCGGCCCGGCGCCGTCGCGGCGCTGCTGGCGGCTGCGCGTGGCGCGCGACGAGCGGTTCTCGTCTACGGCGACTACAACACGATCGACAGCGAGGGGCGGCAGATCGGCCGACGGGATCTGCTGAAAGGACGCCGCAAACCGTCCGGCGACGTGCTGGCGCGGCTCGCGGCCGGCAACTTCATCGTCAATGGCGGCATTGCGCTGGCACGTGCAGAGGCTTTCCGCGCCATCGGTGGCTTCGACGTCTCGCTCAGATATTGCGAGGACTGGCACTGCTGGTGCCGTCTTGCCGCGATCGGCGAATTCGAATTTGCGCCGAACCTGCTGCTCGACTACCGCCTGCACACGGCCAACACCATGAACGCGGCGGTGCGGACGCCGCAGGATTTCTTTCCGGCGATCGCGCGGGTGTTCGACGACGGGCTGATCATGGCGCGATTGCCAGCGGGCATGGCAGCCGGGCTGCGCCAGGCCGCCGAGGTTCATCTCGTCACGTATTCGGCGATGCAAGCGGTCCGCTTCGGCAGATATCGCCAGGCCTTCGCCTATCTCGGGATGGTCGGGCGCCGCTCGCTCAAATCGCTGCCGCGTTCCGCGGTCAGGGTCGCCCTCGCCTGCTTTGGTATTTAGCCCGCCGCCTCGGCGTCAGGACACGATCTTCGAAGCCTCGTAGGGCTTCGGCTCGATGCCGAACGCGGCGAGCACCGAGCCGAGCGCGACCATCACGGGATGCATCGCGACGACGGCCTTCGACGATTTCAGCAAAGCGGCCGCGCGCACCAGCGACAGCGGCAACCTCCCGAGCATCTGCGCAAACACCCACACGCGCGCCGCCGCGCCCTGCGCGGCCTTGGCCTGCACGCGATAATTGATCGCGCCGATGCGCAGGCCTCGCTTCACGATCCAGCCGAAACTGGTGCGGCTTTGCGGCACCGTCTCGGTGATGACAGCCTCCGCCGTCCAGTGGAACGTCATGCCGGCATCGCGGCACCGCACGAAGAAATCACAGTCGCCGCCGCCGAGGAAGTTGAAGCGTGGGTCGAAGGCGGGACGGGCGAACCTCTCGAACGCCGCACGCGTGATCAGGCAATTGCCACAGCCGTAGATCAGGGGCACAGCGCCGCTGTAATCATAGGCGGGACAGAAAACGGGGTGGCGCGAAAGCCAGGGCATGCTGCGGTCCTCGAAGACCGGCAGCACCGGCCCGCCGACCACATCGGCGCCGGTCGCCTCCGCGGTGCGGACCATCAGCTCGAGCCAATCGGGCGAGGCGATCTCGTCGTCGTCGATCATCAGGAACCGGGTGGCGGCGGGAAACATCGCCAGCGCCGTCTCGAACGCGGCATTGATCGCCTGGACGTTGCCTTGCCGTTTCTCGACCAGGCAGACACCCTGAAGCCTGCCATCGGCGAGATATTCCGCTGCCACCGGCGCGCTTTCGCGCCGGACCGCATCGTTCTCGACCATGACGACGGCGAAGGAGCGCGGGGTGCGCTGGCTGGCGAGCGAGTCCAGCGTCAACCGCAGATGCTGCGGGCGGCGGAAGCAGGGGATGCAGACGACGATACCAACCGACAGGTCGATAATCCGGGAGCTGGCCGCGATCTCCCGGTTCGGATCGCGCACGGCATCCGAGATACGCGTGGCGGACAGGTCTGTCGGGATCAATGTCATGACGTTCTAGATGTCCGAGATAGATTGAAAAAGCCCTGCTTCGATCCCGGGGATCAGCGCCGTCCCGCGACGGCACATCGCCGCGGGACAGGCACGTCCCAAAATGAACGGCCGGTTTGAGCCTCCCGACGGCGCCACGCCGCCGATTTTCCGCCATCCATGCACTTAACTGCTTCCGGGTGTTTCTGCTGCGAAACCTTGCGCGCGTAATACTGCAATTCGCGGCCCACGGCGCCGATGGCGGCTGGCGCGGACGATACCGTAGTTAACGCACATGCTCATTAACCTGACCGTAAGCACTGCGACGAGTGAGGCGTCGCGGCATCGGATTTGCTCTACGGGTACACGAGATTATTCCTGTAAATTTAAGTCGAACAAGCGCGGTCGAAAAAAAATGAACAAGCCAGCCACGATCGATTTCGCGACAGCCACGGCGGTCCAAATTCCCGCGGCCATTGCACACACTCAGGCGCTGCACGATCTCGTCCCCGGTGAAGCCCGCGATAGCCTGCTCGCCGTTCACGACGTGCTGCGCCGCGAACTGCCGCAGGGCCAGCTCGCCACCTACGAAGCCGGAGGCGGCTCGTGCAGCGTACTGCCACCGGAATTGCTGAGCCGCAGCAAGGTCACCGTCGTCGACATCGACGAGGACCAGGTTCGCAACAACAGCTACGCGGACGAAGCAATCCTCGGCGACGTCCAGACCTACCGCTTCGGGCGCGAGACCTTCGATCTGGTGATCTGCTACAACGTGATCGAACATCTTCCCAACGTCGACGCCGCACTCCTGAATTTCCGCGATGCGCTCAAGCGCGGCGGGATGATCCTGATCGGCGCGCCCAATCCGCGTTCGCTGTCCGGGGTCGTCACCAAATACTCGCCGCACTGGTTCCACGTCTGGTTCTACCGGCACATTCGCGGCATCAAGGATGCCGGCTTGCCGGGCGAGCCGCCGTTCCCGACCTTCTTCCATCCCCTGGTGTCGCTGCCGAGGCTCCAAGCGTTCGCCGCCGCCAATGGCCTCGAGATGATCTACCGCCGTGAGGTCGAGAGCCCGCGCTATCCCGAGATGCGCCGGCGCAAGCCGCTGTTCGCAGCCCTGGTCGACGCCGGTGCCGCCGTGCTCAACGCCGTGCTCCCGCGCGGGACCGACGTCCGCCGCGGCGATTATCACGTCATCCTGCGGAAAAGCTGACGGCCATGGCGCGGGCGCGGCCGATGGCAAGACCAGCGAAGCCTCGCGGCCACGCCGCACGCGGTAACGAACCGTTAATCTCTGACGGACCGCGCCATCGCACGCGTCACGACGACGCGTCGAAGAGTGGCATGCGCTTAAACGCTTTGTTTGCCATTTCGGTGAATAGTCCCTCAATGAGTATGGTTAATTTTCCCTGTTGCGTTGAGTGGGCACCTATATTTGCGGTGCGTGGCGTAGAGCGAAGAGTACCCCCTCAGCACGCGGCACTTGGAATGAAAGCTGGGGATCATGCTTGACTACAACCAGCCGATAGACCGGGCCAGACCGGAGGCTCCGCAGCAGCGGCCTCGGGCCGGCTTCAACGTGCTGGAGCTGGTCAATCTGCTCTGGCGGCGGAAGATCGCGATTGCCGTTGCCGCGCTGCTCGGTGCGACGCTTGCCGTCACCGTGGGCAAGAGCCTGGCGCCCCGCTACACCGCCACCGCCCAGCTCTATGTCGACCCGCGCGAGCTTCAGCTCGTCGATCGCGAACTAACGCCTCGCGCGCAGGACGTCTCCGGCATGTCGATGGTGGTCGAGAGCCAGGCGCGCCTGATCACCTCCAACAGCGTGCTGCTCCAGGTGATCCAGCAGGCTGATCTGGACAAGGACCCCGAATTCGGCGGGGCCGATGGCAAAGGCGTGATGTCGTCGCTGCTCGGCCTGATCGGCCTTCAGCCCCACGCGCCCTCCGCCACGGAGAAAAAGGAAGTGCAGCTCGCCGCCCTCGAGGCGCTGAACCGGCACATCACGATCCGCAAGACCGAGAAGAGCTTCATCGTCGACATCGAGGTCTGGTCGACCGATCCGGCGAAAGCGGCGATGCTCGCCAACACGCTGACCAGCGCCTACCTCGCGGAATCCCGCAACTCGCAGGCGTCGGCCGCGCGGCGCGCCACCAACGATCTCTCCGGCCGCCTGAAGGAGCTGCGCGAGCGGCTGCGCAACGCCGAGACCGTGCTTGCGACCTACAAGGCCCAGAACAATTTCGTCGGCACCCAGGATGCGCTGATCAGCGACCAGCAGCTTTCCGCCAGCAACCAGCGGCTTTCCGCCGCCCGCGCCGCGACGATGGACGCGCAGGCGCGCCTCGACCAGATCGAGGCGAGCCGACGCACCACGGCAGATGCAGGCGCAAACTCCGAGGCGCTGCAATCGCCGACCATTGCGAACCTGCGCGCGCAGTATGCCGATGCGCGCAAGAAATATGCGGAGCAAGCCGGCGAGCTCGGCCCGCGTCATCCGGCGCTGCGCCAGACCGAGAAGCAGGTCGAAGATCTCAAGCGCACCATCAACGAAGAGATCGACCGCTTCGCCCAGTCCGCCAAGAACGATCTGACGCGCGCCCGCGACTTTGAAGCCTCGCTCAGTCGGGCGCTGGAGGCGCAGAAGCGGCAGAGCGTCCAGCTCAGCCAGGCCGCCGTGCGCCTGCGCGAGCTCGAGCGCGAGGCCGATGCAAGCCGTGACGTCTATCAATCCTTCCTCAAGCGCTCGCGCGAGACCGAGGAGCAGGAGACGCTGAACACCTCGGCGGCCCGGATCATCGGCGAAGCGACGGTGCCGCAACGGCGCTCGTTCCCGCCGGCGATGAGCCTGTTCGCCATGATCGGTTTCATCTTCGGCGCAATCGCTGCATCGAGCTGGTTCGTCGCGGCCGAACTGCTGTTCGCCGGTGCGTTCGTGCCGGCACCGGCGCCGGCCCGGCCCCATCGTACTCCGTTGCCGCGAGCTCCAGAGCCTTCGCGGGCGCCGGGGACTGCCCGGCCCCAGCCGGTCTCGCGAGCCCCGGAAGTCGCGGAGGCACTGCCGGAACTCGCCGCCCCGCCGCTGCAACCTTCGATGGTCGAGAAGCCCCTGATCGAAAAGCCGCTGATCGCGCGCCTGCAGGAGGCCGACGTCATCCACACGCTCGGTGCCATTCTCGCCACCGGCGGCGGCATCGACCTCACTCGGCTGGGCTGGCCGACGCTGCGCCCCGGCTTTCCACTGACGACGCTGCTCAACGCCTGGCGCGACATGCGCGCTACGGCGGCCCGGCGCGCCGGCGGAAAGACAATGCCGATCATCGCGCTCGTCGGTGCCAGCGAGACCACCGGGCGCAGCGTGACGGCGCTGAATTTCGCGCTCGCGGCCGCGCGCGACGGCGCCCGGGTGCTGATGATCGACGCCGACCATCAGGCGCACTTTCTCTCGAACAAGGTCAACCGTCCCCGCAAGAGCGAGCCGAGCAAGGTCGGATGGCTTTCGATCGGCAGCAAGGCCGCACGCGAGATCAAGACACTCAACGGCATCTCGGTATTGCCGGCCGTCGAAGGCGACGCTGGCAAGGCCACTGACGCCATCCGCAAGGCCATCGAGCAGGCGCGCTCCGCCGGCGGCTATGACCTCGTGATCCTCGACGGCCCCACGGCGCCACTCACGGCCGGCAGCCGTAAGCTGCTCGATGATGCCGACGCGCTGGTGGCAGTGTTGCCGACCAGCCTCGACATCAACGACGGCCTGGAAGAGATATTGAGCACGCTCGGCCGCGCCGAGCGCAAGCTCGTCGGCGTCGTGCTCGACGAACTCACCCCTATGGCCCAAGCTCGCCAACGAGGCAGACAATATGCTTGAGCGCCGCATCAATCTCGATGGCCGGGCCGCAACCGCCGACGTGCCGCGGATCACCATCGGCGGCCTTCGCATGGCCGCGCTCGACCTCGAAGCGACCGCAGATTTCATGATCGAGGCGACCGATCCGCGCCATCGCATCGGCCGTCCGCTGCACCTGACCTCGGCCAATGGCGAGGTCCTGGCGCGATGCTCGACCGAACCGGAGACCGAGCGCCTGTTCCGCGGCGCCGACCTCATCAACGCCGATGGTCAGCCGCTGGTGGCGGCGTCAAGGCTGCAATCCTGGTTTCCGCTGCCCGAGCGCGTCGCCACGACGGATCTGTTTCACGTCGTCGCGCGCAAGGCGGAAGCGGTCGGCCGCACCTTTTACATGTTCGGCGCGAGCGAGGACGAGAACGCCGCGGCGGTCGAGAACGTCCGGAAGATGTATCCAAACCTCAAGATCGTCGGCCATAGCCACGGGTATCTCCGTGGCGATGCACTGCGCGCGAAGGTCGACGAGATCAACGCGCTAGCGCCGGATTATCTCTGGGTTGCGCTGGGCGTGCCAAACGAGCAGGCCTTCGTCGAGGAATTCACGCCGCATCTCACCAATGTCGGCGTCATCAAGACATCCGGCGGCCTGTTCAACTTCTTGTCGGGAAGCCGCGCCCGCGCGCCGCGATGGATGCAGAAGATCGGCCTGGAATGGGCCTGGCGCACCTTGCTCGAGCCCCGCCGGCTGTTCTGGCGCTATCTGACCACCAACCCTCGCGCGATCTATCTGCTGTTCAGCCGCAACGGGCCCTTCAATCGCTGAGTTGACAACGACATGACCGCCGCCGGTGATCAGCCCCACCTGCGCTACCTCAGCGCCAGCGGCGCCGGTATTGCCTTGCAGGTCGGGCTCATAAGCGGCTAAAGAGACTGTCACAGTCGGCGTCGGCAACTTTCCCGGCCGCCGCATGTTTTTGTATGGCCGTCGGCACAAGCGGCACAATCGGCTCAGCCAATAGTGCGAGCCAGCTTTCACAGCGAAGGCCACGATCGAGTCCGCGCATCGGCCTGCTTTCAGGCACGACCCAAGGGAGCACGGAACGAATGAATCAGGCCGCAAGCCTGCAATTCGAGCGCATGATGGACGAGCTCGTCCTCTGGCATGCCGTGCCGGAGGACGAACGATCGCCGGCGCCGGCGTGGTGGTGGGGTCCGGCGATGGCGGTGCTCGATACGCACGAGCCGATGCGACAGGTGTGGTGCCGTGAGCTCGGCCTTGGCGACGGCTCGAGCTTTGCCGAAGGCGCGCATGTCCTTATCACGCTCTTCGCCGAACAAACCTCACTTCCGTGGCCGGATGATTTTCCACGCAAGGCGGAGATCAGGGACGAGGACGTCCGCGAGCTGCACCCACAGCCATCAGACGACAGCGCTTTTCAACCGTAGCGCCGCGGCCGCGGTGGCGGCATGGTCCCGCTCCGGCTGGAGCGGCGGCGCGCCGGGCAGCTCCATCGGCCGCAGCAGCTCGGCCATCTGCCGCGCCGGAACGGGCTTGGAGATCAGGAAGCCCTGCATCTCGTCGCAGCCATGGGCGCGCAGGAACGCCTCCTGCTCGGCGTTCTCGACGCCTTCCGCCACCACGGTCATGCCGAGCGCCTTGCCCATGCTGATGATCGCCTGCGCGATCGCCTGATCCTCCGCATCCTGCGGCAAGTCGCGCACGAAGGAGCGGTCGATCTTGATGGTATCGATCGGGAAATGCTTCATCAGCGACATCGACGAATAGCCGGTGCCGAAATCGTCGATCGCCAGGCGAATGCCGCGGCTCTGGATGGCGTCGAGCACCTTGAGCGCGCGCCCGACGTTGCGCATCATCATGCTCTCGGTGACCTCCAACTGGAGCAGCACGGGCGACATGCCGCTGGCGGCCAGCGCCTCGTCGACGTCCTGCAACAAATGCTCGTCGACAAACTGCCGCGGTGACAGGTTGACCGCCATCGACACCGGCAACAGGCCGAGGCGCTGCCAGGCCATGGCCTGCGCGCAGGCCTCCTTCACCACCCACCGGCCGATCGGCACGATCAATCCGGTCTCTTCCGCAAGCGGAATGAACTGCGCCGGCGAGATGCTGCCGAGATCGGGGTGCGTCCAGCGCAGCAGGGCTTCCACGCCCGTGATCTGGCCGGTCTCCATGTCCACCTTGGGCTGGTAGTTCAAAGTGAACTGATTCCGCTCCAGCGCCCGGCGCAGCGCGCTCTCCAACGACAGCCGCTCGATTGATTGCGTCTTCACTTCCTTGGAGAAGAAGCGATAGCCGTTCTTGCCGTCTTCCTTGGCGAGATACATCGCCATATCGGCGTTCTTGGTTAGCGTCTGCACGTCGGAGCCGTTGGTCGGATACATCGCGATGCCGATCGAGGCCGTGGTGTGGCACTCGTGCCCCGCTAGTTCCATGGGCTCCGCAAGCGCCGTCAACAGCGCGGTCGCGATGCGCTGGACGCCATCGATCTCGCCGCATTGATCGAGGATCACCACGAACTCGTCGCCGCCGAGCCGCGCCACGACGTCGGTTGCGCGCAACGCACCACGCAGCCGGTTGGCCACTTCGAGCAGGAGCAGATCGCCGGCTTCGTGGCCCAGCGAATCGTTTATGACTTTGAAACGGTCGAGGTCGATGAACAGCACCGCAAAGCGGCGATCGTGGCGATGCGCCTCGTCGATCGCCTCATGCAGCAGCCCGTTGAAGGTCTCGCGGTTCGGCAGGTCGGTCAGGCTGTCGTGCGAAGCGAGGTATTCGATTCGCTCGTCGGCCTGGTTTTTCTCGTCGGCCCGGTCGAAATTCTCCATCGCGAAGGAGACGTTGTCGGCGAGGCGCTGCAACAGCTCGACGAACTCGGCCGTGAAGGTGCCAGGCTCGGTCGACATGTAGATCATGACGCCGACGGCCTTATCGTGCGCGACGAGCGGAAAAGCCGCGCCCGACCGCGCGCCGTCGTTGCGGACGATGGAATGAAAGGCGCGAACGCGATCATCGTTGAGATAGTCGTTGCTGATGCAGGGCTGGCGGGTGCGGAACGCCGTGCCGCTCATTCCGCGCCCCTCGGGGCGCTCGGGGTCGATTGACAGGCGGACATTGCGCGTGGTGTCAGACGACGGTCCGGCGCTCGACACGATCTCCAGCTGATCGCTATCGACCCTCGCCAGCGCAATGGTGGTCGAGGTGAACTTGGCGCCGTTCGATGCGGCGAGACAGACGAGGTCGAACAGTTCGGCGCGCGACTTCGCCCGCATGATCGCCTCGTTGGTCGCGCTCAGCGCCGCGAACATGCGAGCCAAACGCTCCGTCCGCGCCTCGTCGCGGGACTTTTCCTCGGCGCGATCGAAATTATCGAGTGCAAATGACACGTTCTCGGCGAGGCGCCCGAGCAACTCGACCATATCGGGTGTGAACGTATTCTCTTCCGGCGCGAGGAAAAGCAGAATGCCGATCGGCTCCTGGCCGGCGCGCAGCAGCGGGAAGCTGGCAGCCGCTCGCGTTCCATCTTCGATCGCCTTAGAGTGCCAATGCGCCGATCGGGGGTCGTGGAGATAGTCGTTGATCACGCTGGGCCCGCGGGTCCGCAGCGACATCCCTATGATTCCGCGACCCTCAGGATGGTCGGCGGAAACGAAACAGGTGCGTCCCACCATCCGCTCCTGGAGGCGCCCCTTCACGGCGACCACGCGAACGAGTTCACGCCGGTCGTCCATAATGCCGATTGTCGCCGAGGCGAATACGCCGCCGAGCACGGCTGCCTGGCACGCCCCTTCGAACAGCTCCTCACGCGTCTTGGCGCGCATGATTGCCTCGTTCGTTGCGCTCAGCGCCTCGAACATGCCGCTCAACCTGTCACGCTGCCTGTCGGCCTTCGCCTTCTCGTCGGCACGGTCGAAGTTCTCCAACGCGAAGGCGACATTAGCCTGGAGCTTGCGCAACAGCTCGACGAATTCGTCGGTGAAAGTGCCGCACTCGGGCGAATTGAACAGGAATACGCCTTCGACCCTGTCGCCGTTGAACAGCGGCATCGCGGTCGAAGACGCAATGCCGTTGCGACGCGCGCTGGTGTGCCAGGGCTCGAGGCGGGCGTCTGCCAGGACATCGTTGCTGATACAGGGCCGCCGCGTCCGGAACGCGGTGCCGGTCAGCCCGCGTCCTTCCGGCTCCTTGTCGCTGACCGACAGTCTGAAGGATCGCACTTCCTCGGCGTTCGGTCCGAAGGACGCGACAACACGAAGCAGTCCCGCATCGCCGTCAAGCAATGCAATGGAGGTCGAGGCGAACTTGGCGCCGTGCACCGTGGCTTCGCAAACCAGATCCAACAGTTCGCTGCGCGACCTTGCCCGCAGAATGGCTTCGTTGGTCGCGCTTAGCGCCGCGTACATACGCGCCAGCCGATCCTCCTCCAGGGCGATCTGGGCCTTCTCCTTGTCGCGGTCGAAGTTCTCGAGTGCAAAGCACACGTTTTCGGTCATGCGCAGCAACAATGCGACGATGCCTTCGTCTTTCGCCCAGGCTTTGCTCACGAAGAAAAACAGCACGCCGATGCTGGTGCCACGCTTGATCAAGGGAGCAGCCACGCAGGCGACGGCGCCGGCATTGACGTTGGCCTGCTCCCAGGTGGTCCCCTTGGTACGATTGACGAGGTCGTCCTCGACGATCGCTTGCTGGGTCCGGAACACCTCGCCGGAGATGCCCTTGCCGTAGGGACTCTCCGGATCAATCGAGTAGCGCGACTGTCTGATCAGATCCAGATTATGTCCGGTCGCTGCCACCGGCGTCAGCCATTCGGAATCCGGCTCGTGCAGCAGAACGAAAGTGGCAAGCGATTTGCCACTATAAACAGCGGCGTCGCAGACCCGCTGGTACAAGTCCAGCTCGGTGCTGGCTTGCAGAATTGCTTCGTTCGTCGCACTGAGCGCGCCGAACATGCGGTTGAGCCGCCGCACTGCGCGCTCGCCATCCAGGCGGGCTCCCTCGGTCGCGAAGCTCTCCAGCGCGTGAGAGATATTGGCCGACATCCGCTCGAACAACGAAACCATCGCCTCGTCGAGCGAGCCGGCCCCCGACCGCGTAACATACAACACCCCAATACTGCGGCCCATGCAGATCAGGGGTAGCGCCGCGGCCGCGCCGACACCCGCCGCCACCGCGCCGTCGCGCCATGCCAGCGAACGCGGGTCGTTCAGGAAATCGTTGCTGATGCAGAGCTTCTGGCTGCGGAACGCCTCGCCGCCTACGCCCAGGCCTTCCGGCGTGCTGGCTTGCGTGGTGATCTCGATCGCCCTCAGCCGCGCCACGTCATCGCCGCGACCAGCGGCAAAGCGGAGCCGCTGGCCGTCCGGCTCAACGAGGAACACGGCCACCGCCATAAAATCCCCGCTCGAAAAGCCGGCGTCGCAGACCTTCTGGTACAGCTCGTCGGGCGATTTCGCGTAGAGGATCGCTTCGTTGATGGCGCTCAACGCCGCAAAGGTGCGCGCGAGTGTCGTCGGCACGATCTCAGCTCCCGGGCATTTCTGCCTTTTTTTCCCGGATGACGTTATGACCGCCGATCGCCTAAGTGGTCGTTATTGCGCGCTGCAAACCGTGGATCAAAGTGAACGAGCTGCGAACGACCTGCGCCAATCTGTCGAAATGCCACCGTGCGGGACGAATCTTCGCGCGACGGCCCTCCTCGCTACGAATTTGCAGCCCTGTATTGGTTTACAGGAGATTGATATCGGAGCCGCGCTTTGAGACCATGGTTCCCAACAAGCAGCCTGTTAAGGGCACCATGCCGGGGAAACGCCATGCCGATCGTCCAGGCCGACCGCCTCACGCGTATCAGCGCCGCGCTGCTTCGTGCCGCCGGGGCTTCCGAGGAAGAGGCCGACGCGGTCGCAAGCGGCTGCGTCAACGCCAACCTCGCCGGCCACGATTCCCACGGCGTGATCGCCATTCCCACCTATGTCGACCGCATCAAGGCCGGCCACATCGTGCCCGGCGCCAGATGGACCATCGTGCAGGAATCGCCGACGACGACCGTGATCGACGGCCAGTGGGGTTTTGGCTTCCACGTCAACGCCAAGGCGATGGCGCTGACGATCGAGAAAGCGAAGACGGCGAATGTCGCCGCCTGCACCGTGTTCCGGCAAAGCCATGTCGGCCGCCTCGCCGCCTATCCGCTGATGGCGATGCGCGAAGGGATGATCGGGATTGCAACGGCGGATTCCGGCCGTTCGCCGAAGCATGTGGCGCCGTTCGGCGGCAAGGAGGCACGGCTCGGCACCAATCCGATCTCGATCGCGGTGCCGTCCGATCTCGATGCGCCTTTCTACCTGGACATGGCGACCTCTGCGGTCGCGGCCGGCAAGATCCAGCTCGCGGTCGCCCGCGGCGAGGAGATTCCGCCGGGGTGGATCATCGATGCCGAAGGACGACACACCACCGATCCGACCCAATACCGCAAGGGCGGCGCGTTGCTGCCGCTCGGCGGCACCGAGGGCTACAAGGGCAGCGGCCTCGCCGCCATGGTCGAGGTCCTGTGCGGCCTGCTCACCGGCCTCGGTTTCGGCGTCGAGCCCACGGGGCGGCACAATGACGGCTGCTTCATGGCCGTGTTCAACGTCGCCGCGTTTCGCCCGCTGCACGACTTCAAGCGCGAGGTCGCCGAGTTCGCGCACTATCTCAAATCGACCCCGCCCTCCGAGGGCAGCAAGGGCGTGTTCTATCCCGGCGAGATCGAGGGCGTGCGCGAACAGCAGCGCCTGCGCGACGGCATCGAGATCGAGGATGCCACCTGGGAAAAGCTGCGCGCGCTGGCGCGCGAGTACAGGCTCGATACAGTCCTCGACCTGGCCTGACGGATTTCGGCCTGACGCAATTCGGAGAACAGCAGCATGACGCGGCAGATGGTACTGGTCGGCTTCCTTCAGGCGCAGAACTGCACGAATTTGCCGAGCTCGTGGCGTCATCCGGACTCGCGCGACGATTCGATGTCGGCGGACTATTATCAGGAGATCGCCAAAATCCTCGAAGCCGGCAAGTTCCACATGGCCTTCTTCGACGACCGGCTGGCGATGCCGGACCGCTACGGCAACGATCACGCCCACACCGTCGAATACGGCATCCGCTGCGTGAAGATGGATCCCCTGATCGTGCTGACCACGATGGGCATGGTTACGGAGAAGCTCGGGTTGGGGGCGACCGGCTCGACGACTTATTTCGAACCTTTCGACATCGCCCGCCGCTTCGCAACGCTCGACCTGATGTCGGGCGGTCGTGCCGGCTGGAACGTCGTGACCTCGCTCAATGACGGCGAGGCACACAACATGGGGCGGGACTCTCATCCCGAACATGATTCCCGCTACGACCGCGCCGACGAATTCATGGAGATCGTGCTCGGCCACTGGGATACGTGGGAAGACGGCGCGCTCATCATGGACAAAAAGAGCGGCCGCTTCGCCGATCCAGCCAAGGTGAAGCGGCTCGATCACAAGGGCCCATTCTACAAGTCGCGCGGTCCCTTCACGGTGCCGCGCTCTGATCAGGGCCATCCCGTGATCATCCAGGCCGGCGCGTCCGGCCGCGGCCAGCGCTTTGCCGGACGATGGGGCGAAGTGATCTTCACCGCTGCCCGCAATCTCGCCGCCGCCAAGGAAGGCTATGCGTCGGTGCGTAACGAGGCCGCGAAAGCCGGCCGCGATCCGGAGGCGATGTTTCTCTGCAACCTGACGACACCGGTTTGCGCCGCGACCAAAGCCGAGGCCGAAGACAAGATGGCGCTGATCAACAAGCTGCCGCTGCAGATCGACGCGCTGTCGCTGCTGGCCGAAGCGCTCAACTACGATTTCGCCTCCAAGGATCTCGACGAGCCGCTGACGACGGAAGAATTGAAGAGCATGCAGGGCATTCTGGGCATCCGCGACGGCGTGCTCAAGAACTCCGGCAAGAGCAATCCGAGCGCGCGCGACTTCGTCACCTTCTCCGGCCGCGGTCAGGTCCAGGATGCGATGGTTGGCGGCCCCAAGGAGATCGCGGACAAGCTCGAAGAAATGTTCGTCGAACGGGGCTGCGACGGCTTCGTCATCGCCGCGACCTATGTGCCCGGCTCCTATGCCGATTTCGTGCAACATATCGTACCGGAATTGCAGCGGCGCGGATTGTTCCAGAAGGAATATCGCGGCAAGACGCTGCGTGAAAATCTCGGGCTCAAGCGGCCGGCTGCCGGCGACTGGAAAGTGCAGCCGCGCGATGCCGCGGAATAACAACGGAGACACGGCATGCGCTGGCTGAAATTCACCGCCGCGGACAAGCCGTCCTGGGGAATCGCCGAGGGTGACCAGGTGATCGCGATCGAGGGCGATCCCTTCGGCGAATGGCAACGCACCTCGCGCACGCATCCGCTGTCGCAGGTCAGAATCGACCTGCCGCTGATTCCGCGCACCTTCTACTGCGTCGGCTTGAATTACCTCAAGCATCTGAAGGAAGCCGCCGACAAGCGCGGCGAAGTGCCTGCTGTCCCCGACCGCCCCGAGATCGGCTATCGCGCGCAAAACGCGCTGATTGCGCATGACGAGGACGTGGTGATTCCGTCCTTTGCTACGGACAAGATCCACTACGAAGGCGAACTCGTCGTCGTCATCGGCAGAAAGGTCAAGCATCTCACCAATCAGAATGCCATGGATTGCGTGTTCGGCTACACCATCGGCAACGACGTCAGCGAGCGCAGCTGGCAGAAGGCCGACCGCAGCCTCTGGCGCTCGAAGAACGCCGACACGTTCAAGCCGATGGGCCCGTGGATCGAGACCGAAGCCGACCTCGACAAGATGGAAACGATCGTCCGGGTCAACGGCAAGGAGACCAACCGCTTCCACACCAACGACATGATCTTTGGCGTGGTGCCGTTCCTGGTCGAGCTGACCAAATACTTTACGTTATGGCCCGGCGACGTGATCTGGATGGGAACGGATGGAGCCTCGCCTGATATCAAGCATGGCGACGTCGTGGAGATCGACATCACCGGCATCGGCACGCTGCGGAACAGGTTCGTGCGGGAGGAGCGGTGATCCTCATCCTGAGGAGCTTGCGAAGCAAGCGTCTCGAAGGATGAAGGCCCGGTTGTGGTGTCGCGCTTCGAGACGGCCGCTACGCAGCCTCCTCAGCGCAAGCTCAAAACGGCAGCGCCACGCCCGTCTTGATCTCTTTCAGCACCACGTTGCTTCTCACATAGCGAATGCCGGGAATGCGGAACATGAAGTCGTCGAGGAATCTGTTGTAGGCCGCCATGTCCTGCACGACGACGCGCAGATGATAATCGGCATCGCCCGTGGTCGCAAAGCACTCCAACACCTCACGCCGCGTGGTTACCCGCGCGACGAACTCGTCGACGAATTTTGCGTCGTGCCGTTCCAGCGAGACGTGGAGGATCGCGGACATCGCAAAGCCGGCCTGCTCGCGCGCGACGAGGGCCGCATAGCCCTGGATGGCACCGCGCTCCTCCAGCGCGCGCACCCGGCGCCAGCACGCCGAGGTCGACATGCCAACCGCGTCGGCGAGCTGCTGGTTGGTGGCGCGGCCGTCCTTCTGGAGATAGGCGAGAATCCGCGCGTCTTGGTCTTCGATCATGGAAAGCACCAAAATGGATTTATCTACCGTTTTGTAAAATATATCGGACAATTCTACCATAATGGATGTTCTATTCGGGAAAATAGGTAGGACCTACCAGTCGCCCAGGCCTACCCTTCTCCGATGGCAAGGATGCCGCGGGAGGTCCGCATGGACGCCATTTCGTCACTCGACGCCTACGAGCTTTCCGACCGCTACGATCGCGAAGTGGGCCGCGTCTTCCTTACAGGCACGCAGGCCATCGTCCGCATTGCGCTCGACCAGGTGCGGCACGACCGTGCCGCGGGGCTGAACACGGCGGGCTTCATTTCGGGCTATCGCGGTTCGCCGCTCGGCGGCATCGACCTCGAACTGTGGCGCATCCAGGAGCGACTGAAGCGGGACCGCATCGAATTCCTCCCCGCAGTGAACGAAGATCTTGCCGCGACTGCGGTGCTCGGCTCACAACAGGTCGAAACGCAGGCCGACCGCGCGGTCGATGGTGTGTTCGGGCTCTGGTACGGCAAAGGCCCCGGCGTCGATCGCTCCGGCGATGCGCTGAAACACGGCAACGCCTACGGCTCCTCGCCGCATGGCGGCGTGCTGGTGGTCGCCGGCGACGACCATGGCTGCGTCTCGTCCTCGATGCCGCACCAGTCCGACGTGGCCTTCATGAGCTGGTTCATGCCGACGCTCCATCCCGCAAGCGTCAGCGAATATCTCGAATTCGGTGAATATGGCTACGCCCTGAGCCGCTTCACCGGCATGTGGGTCGGCTTCAAGGCGATCTCGGAGATCGTGGAATCCGGCGCTTCCGTCGCGCTGCGCCCGCCGCGCGCCTTCCACACGCCAGACTTCACGCCGCCGCCCGGCGGCTTGCACTATCGCTGGCCCGATCTACCCGGCCCACAGATCGAGGAGCGGCTGGAGGCGAAGAAGCACGCGGTCTACGCCTTCGCCAAGGCCAATCCGATCGATCGTCACATCTACGACATCCCGGGCGCCACCTACGGCATCGTCACCACGGGCAAGGCGCATCTCGATCTGATGGAAGCGCTGCGGCTGATGGGTCTCGAGGAAGCAGCCTGCCGCAGCATCGGCATCGACATCTACAAGGTCGGAATGGTCTGGCCGCTGGCGCTGCATGACGCGATGGCGTTCGTGAAGGGCAAGCGCGAGATCCTCGTGGTCGAGGAGAAGCGCGGCATCATCGAAAGCCAGTTCAAGGAATATTTTTACGATTATCCGGGCGAAAAACCCGAGCGCATGGTCGGAAAGCACGACGAAACCGGCGCGCGGCTGATCTCCTGGATCGGCGAATTGTCGCCGCGAGCGCTCGCTGGGGTGCTCGCACGCCGTCTCGATCCGATCTTCCCGGGCCTCAATCTCGCCGCGCGCGCAGCCGGCTTGATGCCTGAGGCTGCGCGCACGATCAACGTCTCTGGTGCGACGCGCACGCCCTATTTCTGCTCCGGATGCCCGCACAACATTTCGACAAAAGTGCCGGAAGGATCGAAGGCGCTGGCCGGCATCGGCTGTCATTTCATGGCGAGCTGGATGGACCGCGAGACATCGTCCCTGATCCAGATGGGCGGCGAAGGCGTGAACTGGGCCGCCTCGTCACGATTCACCGGAAGCAAGCACGTCTTCCAGAATCTCGGCGAAGGCACCTACTATCACTCCGGTTCGATGGCGATCCGGCAGGCGATCGCGGCCAAAGCCAACATCACCTACAAGATCCTGTTCAACGATGCCGTCGCGATGACCGGCGGCCAACCCGTCGACGGCCCGATCAGCGTCCACGCCATCGCGCACAGCGTCCGCGCCGAGGGCGTTGCGCGCATCGCGCTGGTGTCGGACGATCCAGCGCAATTTTCGCCCGGCGACTTGCCGGTCGGCGTGTCCATCCATCCGCGCGAAGAGATGGACAATGTGCAGCGCGAGCTGCGCGAAATCTCAGGCGTCTCGGTGCTGATCTATCAGCAGACCTGCGCGACGGAGAAACGGCGTCGCCGCAAGCGTGGCCAGATGGCCGATCCCAAACGCTTCGCCTATATCAACGATCTCGTCTGCGAGGGCTGCGGCGACTGCTCGGTTGAATCCAACTGCCTCAGCGTGGAGCCCAAGGAGACGCCGTTCGGCCGGAAGCGCCGGATCAATCTCTCATCCTGCAACAAGGACTTCTCCTGCCTCAACGGGTTCTGCCCGAGCTTCGTCACCGTTGAGGGCGCGACGCGCCGGAAGAAGGGCGCGAGCCGGATCAACCCGGTCGGCCACGCGGCCACGCTTCCGCTGCCCGCGCCCGCACCGCTCGACCGTCCCTATGATCTGCTCGTCACCGGCGTCGGTGGCACCGGCGTGATCACGGTCGGCGCGCTGATCGGCATGGCGGCGCATCTCGAACGAAACGGCGTCTCGGTGCTGGATTTTACCGGCTTTGCGCAGAAATTCGGGCCGGTGCTGAGCTACATCCGATTGGCTGCATCCCCCGACGCGTTGCATCAGGTCCGCATCGACCAGGGCGCGGCCGATGCGCTGATCGGCTGCGACCTCGTCGTCAGCTCCTCGCCAAAGGCATCCGGCACCTATCGGAAAGGCACGCGCGCCGCGGTCAACACCGCGGAGATGCCGACCGGCGACGTCGTCCGCTTCCGCGACGCAGATCTCGCCTCACCTGCCCGCCTGCGCGCGATCGGCCAGGTGATCGGCGACGGCAATCTCGACACCATCAACGCCAACGCGCTGGCCGAGCGCCTGCTCGGCGATGCCGTCTATGCCAACATCGTCATGCTGGGCTTTGCCTGGCAGCACGGACTGCTGCCGGTCTCGCTGTCGGCGCTGTTGCGAGCAATCGAGCTCAACGGGGTCGCGGTAGAACGCAACAAGCAGGCTTTCGCCTGGGGCCGGATTGCAGCGGCCGATCCCAACTTCTTGCCGAAGATGGACGACGCGCCCAAGGCAGAGACGCTCGACCAGCTGATCGACCGCCGCGCCGACTTCCTCACGGCCTATCAGAACGATGCGTATGCAACGCGCTATCGAGCACTCGTTGCAAACGTTCGCAAGGCCGAAGCCAAACTGAATAGCGGAGCATTGACCGAAGCAGTCGCGCGCGCGCTGTTCAAGCTGATGGCCTACAAGGACGAATACGAGGTGGCACGGCTGCACATGCAGAGCGGTTTCCTCGACGAATTGAAAGGCGAATTCGAAGGCGACTTCAGCATCCAATATCACCTCGCCCCGCCGTTCCTGCCGTCGAAGCGCGACGCCCGCGGACGTCCGCGCAAGCGCGCCTTCGGGCGATGGATCCAGATGCCGCTTGCCACGCTGGCGCGATTGAAAGGATTGCGCGGGACGCCGTTTGATCCGTTCGGCTACACGGCGGAACGGCGCGCGGAGCGGGAACTGATCACCTGGTACGACGGCGTCATCAGACGGCTGCTCGGCGGGCTCGACGCGGCGCATCTGCCAAGTCTCGTCGCCATTGCAAAAGCGCCGATGGATATCCGGGGCTACGGGCCGGTTAAGGACGCCGCGATCGGGAAGGTAAAGGCCGAGGTCGAGCGGCTGTTCGCCGAGCTCGACGCGCCATCACCTGCAAAGATGCGCGCCTACGGTTGACGGGGCGCCGACGAAGCTTCAGCCTCTGGAGCCGAGGCGCGCCCTGATGGCGCTCCTGCAACGGGGTGACGCCTCATGGATTTCGACCAGTTGACCCTGACCCAGGCTGTAGCCGACCTCCGCGCCGGAAAAATCACGAGCACCGCACTCACGACGGAAGCTCTCGCCCGCGCCACGGCCAATGCCGATCTGAATGCCTTCGTCACCCTGGACGAGGCCGGCGCCCTGAAAGCTGCGGCCGCATTCGACGCGAACGACAACAAGGACAACACGCTCGGCGGCGTTCCCATCGTGATCAAGGACAATATCGAGGTCGCGGGACTGCCCTGCAGCGCGGGAACGCCAGCGCTGAAAAATTACGTTCCGAGGGCCGACGCGCCGGTGGTCGCAAAGCTGCGCGCGGCGGGCGCGGTCATCATCGGCAAAACCAGCATGCACGAGCTCGCCTTCGGCATCTCCGGCTACAACACCGCATTCAAGACCGGCGCGGAGTTCGGCGTGCGCAACGCCTATGACCGCGCCCTGATCGCCGGCGGCTCCTCCTCCGGAACGGGCGCCGCGATCGGCGCACGGATCGTCGCGGGCGGTCTCGGCACCGACACTGGCGGATCGGTCAGGGTTCCCGCCGCGCTGAATGGATGTGCCTCGCTCCGCCCGACGGTCGGACGCTATCCGCAGGCTGGCATCGCGCCAATCTCGCACACCCGCGACACCGCGGGTCCGATGGCAGCGACCGCGGCGGATGTCGCGCTGCTCGACCGCGTCATTGCAGGTGGCGATGCCGTTCAGGCGGCCGATCTGAGGCTGGTGCGGATCGGCATCGTAAAGACGATGCTGAGCAATCTCGACGCCGACACCGACGCCGCATTCCAGGCAGCCCTCACGAAAATGAAGACGCAGGGCATCACGATCGTTGAGATCGAGATGCCGCATCTGGCCGAACTCAACGTCCAGGTCGGCTTTCCCGTCGCGCTGTACGAGGCCTATGACGACATGGTGGCCTATCTGGCGCATAGCGGCACCGGCATCACCATTGACGCACTGGCGCGGGAGATCGCGAGCCCCGACGTCAAGGGCACCTATGACGGCCTCGTGATCCCGCGCAAGCTGCCAGGTCCAGACAATACGCTGGTCGATGCCGAGCCGATCTATGACGCGGCCATCAGGTCCGCGCGACCCGCCCTGCAGGCGCTCTACGGCAAGACCTTTGCGGACAACCGGCTCGATGCCATCGCCTTCCCGACCACGCCGCGTATCGCCATTGCCTCCAATCCCGATTCCAGCAGCCTGGAGAATTTCGCCCTGTTCATCCAGAACACCGATCCCGGCAGCAATGCCGGCATTCCCGGCATCCAGATTCCGATCGCGCTCGGCGCCCGGAGCAAACTGCCGATCGGGCTTGAATTGGACGGCCCCGCGGGCAGCGATCGCGGCCTGCTTGCGATCGGCATGGCACTCGACGCCGTGTTCGAGCGATTGCCGCCGCCGCGCCAATCATGAATACGGATTGATCAGCTTCTGCTGCTCGGCGCTGTGATGCACGAGCATGTCGATGAAAGTCCTGACCTTCGCCGACAGATGATGCCGGTGCGGATAGACGGCGTTCATCGACATCTCGACCGGCCGGTACTCGGGCAGCAGGCGAACGAGCCGACCGGCTTCGAGATCGTCCCGAACGAGAAAACCCGCCATCAGGCAGACGGCAGCGCCTTCCAGCGCCACCTTCCGCAAGGCCTCACCGCTGTTGGTGATGAAGCTGCCGGAAATCCGTACCGATGCCGGCGCGCCCTTGCGATCGAAAAAGCGCCAATCGTCGCCGAAGGGATAGTTCAAATGGCGCCCGCAATTGTGCGCCGTGAGCTCATCGAGCTTCTGCACGCGACCGTGCTTGTCGAGATAATCGTGCGAGCAGCACAGCACGTGACGCCAGGTGGCAAGGCTGCGGACGATCAGGCTCGAATCCGGCGGCGCGGTCATGCGCAGGGCAACGTCGTAGCCTTCTTCGATGAGGTCGATGTCCGCTTCGCCCATGCGCAGATCGATCTTGAGCTCTGGATAGGCCGACAGGAGCTTCGCCACCACGGGCGCGACGAACGGCACCATGTGCGTGGCGACGTGGATCCGCAGCGTCCCGCGCGGTACCGACTGCAATTCGCTCGCAATGTCGTCGGCCTGTTCGATATCGGCGAGGATCTGGATGCAGCGGTCGTAGTAGGCCTTGCCGATCTCGGTGAGATTGACCTTACGCGTGGTGCGCTGAAGCAGCCTCACCCCGAGCCGGTCTTCCAGCGCCTGAACGTGATTGCTCACCATGGTGGTCGACATGTTGAGCTTGCGGGCTGCTGCAGAGAAGCCGCCAGTCTCGACCACCCGGCTAAAGACTTCGAGGCTCGTCAATCGGTCCATGCCGACTGATTATCCGCTCTTGGTCGATAATCGCAAGGAATTCTGTCCGATTATCCGTCAGATTAGCTCGCGCGCGGATGGCGGATGGGTTAGCCGCAATCCTGCGACAGAGGCGGCAATCGCTCTGGGGCAGTCGCACCTCCGGCTCGGTAGACCATACGCGAAGGCGGGATTCCCGGACTATCCACTCTCAGCGGATAATCCTTCCGGTATTTCGCCGATTATCGATCGCCCGAAGAAGACCGATAGTCTCAGCCACCCGACAGGAGACTGCCATGTCCGAGATGCCCCGCACCGAAAACTTCCAGCAAGCGACTGAGGTACTGCAAGCTTCACCGCCGGTGCCGGTGCGTGGTCCGACCCGGAATATGGTTCGACGGGCGGCGTTGGCGCTCGCGTTTCTCGCGGGCACAGCAGCGATTGTCCATTACGGACACGACTACTGGGTCAACGGCCGTTATCTCGAGACAACCGACGACGCCTATGTGAAGGCCGACTCCACGATCGTCGCGCCAAAAGTCTCGGGCTACATCGCCAAGGTGCTGGTCAGCGACAACGAAAAGGTCAAAGCGGGCCATCTGCTGGCGAAGATCGACGACCGCGACTTCAAGGCGGCGCTCGACCAGGCCCGCGCCGATGTCGCTGCGGCGGAAGCGTCGGTGCGCAACCTCGACGCCCAACTCGAACTCCAGCAGCCGATCATCGAGCAGAGCACGGCCGATGTCGCTGCTGCGGACGCGAATCTGAAATTTGCGCAGGAGGAGCGCGCCCGCTACGACGATTTGATGAAGTCGGGCTCAGGCACGATTCAGCGCGCACAACAGACTGACGCCGCGTTGCGCGCCAGCAACGCGCAACTGCAACATGCCAGGTCGGGCCTCGTGGCCGCGCAACGCAAGATCGACGTGCTCACCACCCAGCGCGCGCAGGCGACAGCCCAGCTCGAGCACGCGCGCGCGGTCGCGGAGCAGGCGACCCTGAATCTCTCCTACACCGAGATTACCGCGCCGGTCGACGGCACGGTTGGCGCCCGCTCACTGCGCGTGGGACAGTTCGTGCAGGCCGGCACGCAATTGATGGCGGTGGTGCCGCTCGATGCAGTCTATGTCGTGGCGAATTTCAAGGAGACGCAGCTCACTCATGTCCGCGCCGGCCAACCGGTCGAGCTGCACGTCGACAGTTTTCGCAATCAGACCCTTCGCGGCCATGTCGACAGCCTGTCGCCGGCGAGCGGCCTTGAATTCGCACTGCTGCCGCCCGACAACGCCACCGGCAATTTCACCAAGATCGTGCAACGGGTGCCGGTAAAGATCGTGCTCGACGACCACAGCCTGACCGGGCTGCTGCGCCCCGGCATGTCCGCGGCGCCGACTATCGACACCAAACAGGCCGTCATGGCCGAGCGCAAGACGGCCAAGCGCCTCGCCGATAATGCGGCGCGACCCAACGGAGGCTAAAGGCCGGCTCCGGCAGCAATATCAAGTCCTGCCGGATGATCCTTCCCACGCTTCCGCGATGATCGAAGCCATCCGCCTGATGCATCCTGTCTCCGTACCCGAGACGAGGCCCTTCATGAGCACGCTCCAACCCGCCCTGAACGCCGCTTCCGCCGCCAGCCTTCCTGCTCCGGCCGCGGCCGCCACGCCGGTGGTTTCCACCAAGACCTGGATTGCCGTGATCGGCGCGACACTCGGCGCCTTCATGGCGGTGCTGAACATCCAGATCGTCAATGCCTCGCTCGCCGACATCCAGGGCGCGATCGGCGCCGGCATCGACGATGGCGGCTGGATCTCGACCTCTTATCTGATCGCGGAGATCGTGGTCATCCCGCTCTCGGGCTGGCTGGCGCAGGTGTTCTCGATCCGCATTTATCTGCTCACCAACGCGGTCCTGTTCCTGATCCTGTCGGCCGCCTGTGCGCTGGCGCAGGACCTGCCGCAGATGATCGTGCTGCGGGCAGTGCAAGGTTTTACCGGCGGCGTGCTGATTCCGATGGCGTTCACGCTCATCATCACATTGCTGCCGCGCGGAAGGCAGCCGGTCGGCCTTGCGCTGTTCGCGCTGTCGGCGACGTTCGCGCCCGCGATCGGCCCGACCATCGGCGGCTATCTCACCGAAAATTTTGGCTGGCAGTACATCTTCTACGTCAATGTCGTCCCGGGCGGGATCATGGTCGGCATGCTCTGGTACGCGCTCGATGCAAAGCCCATGAAGCTTGGGCTGCTGCGCGACGGCGACTGGGCCGGCATCATCGCCATGGCGATCGGACTGTCGGCGCTGCAGACCGTGCTTGAGGAAGGCAATAAGGACGACTGGTTCGGCTCGCCCTTCATCGTCAAGCTGTCCGTCATCGCGGCCGTGGCGCTGACCGCCTTCCTGATCATCGAGCTGACCGTGAAGAAGCCGCTCCTCAACCTGCGCCTGCTGGTCCGCCGCAATTTCGGCTTCGGCATGCTCGCGAATTTCCTGCTGGGAATCGCGCTCTACGGCTCGGTGTTCATCCTGCCGCAATATCTGGCTCGCATCCAAGGCTACAATGCCGAGCAGATCGGCATGGTGCTGGCATGGACGGGCCTGCCGCAGCTCCTGCTGATCCCGCTGGTGCCGCGGCTGATGCAGAAGCTCGATGCGCGGCTCATCATCGGCGTCGGCTTCGTCCTGTTCGCGGCCTCCAACTTCATGAACATCTACATGACCGGCAACTATGCCGCCGATCAATTGCTCTGGCCCAATGTGGTTCGTGCGATCGGCCAGGCGCTGGTGATGGCGCCGCTGTCTGCGGTGGCGACCTCGGGCATCGAACCGGAGAACGCGGGCTCGGCCTCCGGCCTGTTCAACATGATGCGCAATCTCGGTGGCGCCGTCGGCATCGCGCTGTTGCAGACCCTGCTGACCAAGCGCGAGCAGTATCACTCCAACGTGCTGATGCAGTCGGTCTCGCTGTTCGAGCAGGCGACGCGGACGCGGCTGGAACAGCTCACCCAATACTTCGTCAATCACGGCATTCTCGACCGGGCGGACGCGTTGCATCGCGCCTATGTTGCGATCGGCCATATCGTGCAGAAGCAGGCCTATATCCTCGCCTTCAGCGACACCTTCTATCTGCTCGGCGTGGCACTGATCGTCGCGCTGATCGCCACCCTCTTCCTGAAGAAGGCCGGCCCCGCCTCGGCCGGCGGCGCCCACTGACATCACCCCAGCAAGCAAGGAGAACGACCATGAAACCCCGCATGAATTTCTACCAGGCCGCACCCGACACGATGAAGGCGCTGATGGCGCTGGAAGAGCAGATCCAGTCGACCGGCCTCGAGAAATCGCTGATCGAGCTCGTCAAGATCCGCGCGTCGCAGATCAACGGCTGTGCCTTCTGCATCAACATGCACACCGAGGACGCCCGCAAGCGCGGCGAGACCGAGCAACGCATCTATCTACTCAACGCCTGGCGCGAATCGCCGCTCTACACCGACCGCGAGCGCGCGGCGCTGGCCTGGACCGAATCAGTGACGCTGATCTCCGAGACGCACGCGCCTGATGACATCTACGAGCAGGTCCGCACGCAATTCTCCGATGCGGAGACGGTGAACCTGACCATGCTGATCGGCGCCATCAATGCCTGGAACAGAATCGCGATCGCGTTCCGTGCGGTTCACCCGGTGAAGGTGAAGGCGTCGGTGGCGTAAGATGTTCTTGGCTGTCATGCCCCGCGCAGGCGGGGCATCCAGTATTCCAGAGACAGCGAGATTAATCACCGCCCGCGCGGCGGACTGGATCGCCCGCCTTCGCGGGCGGTGACACCGAGTGCGCCGCTTAAACCGCCGTCGCTTTGGCGAACTCCACGTAGATCTCGCGCAGCCGCGCGGCAAGCGGGCCGGGCTTGCCGTCGCCGACCTTCTTGCCGTCGATCGCAACCACCGGCTGGACGAACAGCGACGCCGAGGTGGCGAAGGCTTCCTTGGCGGCGAGCGCCTCGGCGACCGTGAAGGAACGCTCCTCGACGCGGAGCTGACGCTCTTCCGCCAGCGCCACCACCGCCTTGCGGGTGCAGCCCGGCAGGATCGCGTTGGAGTTCTTGCGGGTCACGATGACGTCGTCCTGGGTCAGGATGAACGCCGAGGACGAGCCGCCTTCGGTGACGTAGCCGTCTTCCAGCATCCAGGCCTCGCCCGCACCGGCTTCGGCCGCGGCCTGCTTTGCCAGCACTTGCGCGAGCAGTGCCACGCTCTTGATGTCGCGCCGCTCCCAGCGGATGTCGGGCACGGTGATCACGTTGATGCCGGTCTTGGCCGAGGCGGCGTTGATGATGTCCTTCTCCGACGTGAACATTACCAGGCTCGACTTGACGTCGCCCTTGGGGAAGGCGAAGTCGCGGCCCTTGTCGGCGCCGCGGGTGACCTGGAGATAGACGAGGCCGTTCTCGACCTTGTTGCGCGCGATCAGCTCCTTCTGGAGCTCGGTGATGCGCTCGACCGTCTCGGGCAGCTTCAGCTGGATCTCGCCGACCGAGCGCTCCAGCCGCGTCAGATGCGAGGCATTGTCGATCAGCTTGCCGTCGAGCACGGCCGAGACCTCGTAGATGCCGTCGGCAAACAGGAAGCCGCGATCGAGCACCGAAATTTTGGCGTCCGAGAGCGGGACGAATGAGCCGTTGACATAGGCGATCGGATCCAAGGCAGGTCTCCTGGCGGGAAGAGATATTTGGTGCGGTTATACGGGATTTGGCGACGCCCTGAAACCCGCCTTCGGCGCATCCCGGAATAACGCGAGAATTAATGCGACAGGATCTTCGACAAGAACTTCTGCGCACGATCGCTGCGGGGCTTGCCGAAGAAATCGTCCTTCGGGGCGTCCTCGACGATCTCGCCGCGGTCCATGAAGATCACGCGGTTGGCAACCTTGCGGGCAAAGCCCATCTCGTGGGTGACGACCATCATGGTCATGCCCTCATGGGCGAGGTCCACCATGACGTCGAGCACCTCGCTCACCATTTCGGGGTCGAGCGCCGAGGTCGGCTCGTCGAACAGCATGACAATGGGATCCATTGCGAGCGCGCGAGCGATCGCCACCCGCTGCTGCTGGCCACCGGACAGGTTCGCGGGATACTTTTGCGCCTGTTCCTTCAGGCCGACGCGCTCCAGCAGCTGCATGCCTTTTGCCATCGCCTTGTCGCGCGACCGGTCGAGCACCTTCTGCTGTGCGAGACAGAGATTGTCGATGATCTTCAGATGCGGAAACAGCTCGAAATGCTGAAACACCATGCCGACACGCGAGCGCAGCTTGGGCAGATTGGTCTTGGGATCGTTGACCTTGGTGCCATCGACGCTGATGTCGCCTTTCTGGAACGGCTCCAGCGCGTTGACGCATTTGATCAGCGTCGACTTGCCTGATCCCGACGGACCGCAGACCACGACCACCTCGCCCTTGGTGACGCTGGTGGTGCAGTCGGTCAGCACCTGGAAGCTCGGGCTGTACCATTTGTCGACGTGGCTGATCTCGATCATGACAAACTCTATCGAATGATGGCGATGCGCGCCTGCAGGCGGCGAACGCCAAAGGACGCAACACAGGAAATGGTGAAGTAGACGATCGCTGCGAACAGATACATTTCGACCAGACGGCCGTCGCGCTGCGCGACCTTGCTCGCGGCACCGAGGAAATCGGTGATCGACAGCACGTAAACCAGTGAGGTGTCCTGGAACAGCACGATGGTCTGCGTGATCAGCACCGGCAGCATGTTACGGAAGGCCTGCGGCAGCACGACGTAGCGCATGGTCTGGGCGTATGTCAGGCCAAGCGCGTTGGCTGCGGCCGGCTGACCGCGCGAGATCGACTGGATGCCGGCACGCATGATCTCGGAGAAGTACGCGGCCTCGAACAAGATGAAGGTGATGAGCGAGGACGCGAACGCGCCGACACTGATCGGGCGCGACGCGCCGGTCACCCACTGCCCGATATAGGGCACCAGGAAGTAGAACCAGAAGATCACCAGCACCAGCGGCAGCGAGCGCATGAAGTCGACATAGACCCCGGCGATGCGGCCCAGGATCTTGAAGCCAGACAGCCGCATCAGCGCGATTGCCGTGCCGAAGATCAGGCCGCCGAGCGCCGCAAGTCCCGTGAGCATCAGCGTGAACGTCATGCCCTCGTAGAACAGATAAGGCAGCGTGCGGCGGATGACGTCGAAATCGAAATTGCTGAACATGGTGCTATTTCCCCGTGATGTAGCCGGGGATCGCGACGTAGCGCTCGAGGAAGCGCATTGCGGTCACGACGACGGCGTTGACGAGGAGATAGAGAAGGGTCGCGGCGGTGAAGGCCTCGAACACCTGGAACGAGAATTCCTGCATCGAGCGCGCCTGTCCGGTCAACTCAAGCAAGCCGATGGTGATGGCCACGGCCGTGTTCTTGATGGTGTTGAGGAACTCGGACGTCAGCGGCGGAAGGATGATGCGAAAAGCCATCGGCAGCAAAATATAGCGATAAGCCTGCAAGGTCGTCAGGCCGAGCGCGGTCGCCGCCATCTTCTGGCCGCGTGGGAGCGATCCGATGCCGGCCTGCAACTGCACGGCGACGCGCGCCGACATGAAGAACCCGATGCCGATCGCCGCCGTCCAGAACGGCGCATTCGGCAGCTGCTTCAGCCAGAGGCCGGCAGATTTCGGCAGCAGTTCCGGCAGCACGAAGAACCACAGGAAGAGCTGCACCAGCAGCGGCATGTTGCGGAAGAATTCGACATAGGCAAAGCCGAACCAGTACGCTCCCTTCGACGGCAGCGTGCGCATCACGCCGACGATCGAGCCCATGATCAGCGCGATGATCCATGCGAGCGCACCCGTCTTGAGGGTCAGCACCAGGCCCGACAACAGCATGTCGAGATAGGTGCCGGTCCCCATCGGGTTCGGCTCGAAGAAAATTCCCCAGTTCCAGTGGTAGTTCACGTGTCCCCCGCGCGAACGCGCCAGTCATGGATGTCCTGGCGCCTATGCAAATGTCCGGCCACCTTGGAGTCAAGATGGCCGGACACGATCCGGATCGAAAGATCGCGGTTATAGCTTACTTATAATCGTCCGGGTTCGGCGAGTCGGTCGGCTTGGCGAACTCGTTCTTCAGCTCGGCCGAGATCGGGGTGTTGAGGTTCAGACCCTTCGGCGGGATCTTCTGGGTGAACCACTTCTCATAGATCTTCTGGCCTTCCCCGGAAGTATAGAGCGCTGCGGTCGCCGCATCGACCACCTTCTTGAACGCCGCGTCGTCCTTGCGCAGCATGATGCCGTAGGGCTCAGGCTTGGAGAACGCGTCCTTGGAGATGACGTAGTCGTCGGGCGACTTCGAGCCGGCAACGAGGCTCGCGAGCAGGATGTCGTCCATCACGAAGGCGACGGCGCGGTCGGTCTCGACCATCAGGAAGGATTCGGCGTGGTCCTTGGCCGGGATGATGTTGGCGCCGAGGCTTTTCGCAACATTGGCTTCGGTGAGCTGCTTGATGTTGGTGGTGCCGGCGGTCGAGACCACCGTCTTGCCCTTGAGATCGTCGATCGACTTCAGGCCGCTCGACTTCTTGAAGACGTAGCGGCTGGCGGTCAGGTAATGGGTGTTGGTGAAGGCAACCTGCTTCTGCCGCTCGGCATTGTTGGTGGTCGAGCCGCATTCGAGGTCGATGGTGCCGTTGGCCATCAGCGGAATACGCGTCGCCGAGGTCACGGGATTGAGCTTGACCTCGAGCTTGTCGAGCTTGAGCTCCTTCTTCACGGCGTCGACGATCTTGTAGCAGATGTCCATCGCGAACCCGATGGGCTTCTGGTTGTCATCGAGATAGGAGAACGGGATCGAGGAGTCGCGGAAGCCGAGCGTAATGGCGCCGGTGTCCTTGATGTTCTTCAGCGTGCCGGTCAGCTCCTCGGCCCCGGCCTGGCTGACAGCGAAGGTCGCGGCGAGCGCGAGGCCGATGCTACGGAAATGTTTCACTTTTGGGTCCCCTTTCAGGATGATGCCGGCGGGATGCAAGCACAAATTGGATTGGAATAGAATGTGACTTTTGGCTGGATCGCGGCTCCGGTTAACGGCTCAGGCCGGCGGGCGCGTTAGCGGGCTTGGCAATTCCCCGAGATCCCAGAACAGGCCGGCCATCACCGTCAAGGCCTCTTCGGTCAATGGCAGCAGGATGTGCTCATTGGGCGCATGCTGGGAGCAGCCGGGATAGGAGTGCGGCACCCAGATCGTCGGCAGGCCCAGGATCTCGGAGAACACGTCGTTGGGCAGCGAGCCGCCGAAATTGGGCAGTACCGCCGGGACCTTGCCGGTGGTCTGACGGACCGAATCTGCCGCCCATGTGATCCAGGGGCTGTCGAAATCCGTGCGCGAGGCGGCAAAGCTCTGCGTCGCCCGCACCTCGACCATCGGAAAGCCCTTCTGCGCCAGATGCGCGCGGATCGCCTCGATCAGCCCATCGATCCTGGTGCCGACCACGAAACGCAGTTGCAGCACGGCATTGGCGTGGCCGGGAATGGCGTTGGCCGGCTTCTCGATATTGCCCGACGACATCGCCAGCACTTCGAGCGTGTTCCAGGCGTAGAGCCGCTCGGCCGCCGAAAGACCCTCCTCGCCCCAGCCCTCGGCCAACGCCGGCTCGTCCTCGGTCGGCACCACCTGCACGTCCGCAAGATAACTGCAGATCTGGTTGGTGAGGCGCGGCGGCTTCAGCGCATCCAGCCGAAGGCGGCCGTGGCCGTCGACCAGCGTCGAGATCGCGTTGACCAGAATGGTCGCGGGGTTGGCGAGCACACCGCCCCAATTGCCGGAGTGATGGCCGCCGTCGCGAAGGTTCACATCGAGATGAATGCGGATGCCGCCGCGGCAGCCGAGGAACAGGGTGGGACGGTCGGCGGACAGGCGCGGCCCGTCGGAGGCCATGAACAGATCGGCCTTGAGCGCATCGCGATTGAGATCGCAGACCTTGCCGAGATCCGGCGAACCGATCTCCTCGCCCATCTCGACGATGAACTTGGCGTTGAAGCCGAGCTTGCCGCCGCGGGCCTCGCGCACCGCGCGGAGTGCGGCCATGTTGATGCTGTGCTGGCCCTTGTTGTCGGCCGTGCCGCGACCGTAAAGACGCGTGCCCGAAACCGTGGTGCGCCAGGGATCGCGGCCGTCGCGCCACTCGCCTTCCATGCCGTCGACGACGTCGCCATGGCCGTAGATCAGCACGGTCGGCGCCGTCTCGCTCTCGTGGTGTTCTGCGAACAGGAACGGCGCCTTGCCGCTGGGAGATTCGATCATCCGGCTTTGGAAATCGAGCGCGGCGAAAGCGGGCACCATCTCCTGTTCCAGATAGGCGCGCAGCTCGACGCTCCGGTTCGGATTCTGGCTCTCGGTCCGGTAGGCGACGCGACGGTCGAGTTCAGCGAGGAACGCGCCGGATTTGAAATCGTCACGGGCGCGGGCGATGGCATCGGCTCTGGTCATTATTTTCTTTTTTAGGTTGCGAGACGAAGGACCATACCCGATAGGGGCGGGCCTCCGAAAGTGGCGGGGACTTCGATAGTCTTGGGATTTCGTTCTTGCTCTCTTGAGATTGGCTTGCCAAGCGCGGCAGCGCCGCTGATTTTGGCCTTGCCAACGTCGCGCTATATGCAAGAACTTCGCCAAGTTCGGGCGCAGCTCTATCATTCGAAGAGCGCCCGGTACAGGGCGCCGGGGGACCATCATGGCCAAGCAGATCAGGCTCAATGCATTTGCGATGAATTGCGTCGCGCACCAATCACCAGGCTTGTGGGCCCATCCGCGTGACCGCACTGCCGAATATAACCGCCTGCCCTACTGGATCGATCTTGCCAAAACGCTGGAGCGCGGCCGTTTCGACGGGCTTTTCCTGGCCGACGTGCTCGGCGTCTATGACGTCTACGGCAACAGTCCTGACGCAGCCTTGCGCAATGCAGCCCAGTCGCCCTCGAACGATCCGCTGCTGCTGCTGTCGGCAATGGCGGCGGTCACGCAGAACCTCGGCTTCGGCGTCACCAGCAATCTCTCCTTCGAGCCGCCCTATCCGTTCGCGCGGCGGATGTCGACGCTCGATCATCTTACGGAGGGGCGTATCGGCTGGAATGTCGTCACCGGCTATCTCGACAGCGCCGCGCGCGGCGCCGGCAAGGACAAGCAGATCGGGCACGACGACCGCTACGAGATCGCCGACGAATATATGGAGGTCGTCTACAAGCTCTGGGAAGGAAGCTGGGAGGACGACGCCGTGCTGCGCGACCGTACGCGCGGCATCTTCACCGATCCCACAAAAGTTCATCGCGTCAACCACGAGGGCGCCAACTACCGCATCAACAACACGATCCATCTGAGCGAGCCGTCGCCGCAGCGGACGCCCGTGCTGTACCAGGCCGGCACCTCGCCGCGCGGACGGAGGTTCGCGGCACAGCACGCCGAATGCGTGTTCATGTCGGGACCGTCGGCCAAGGTGATCGCGCCGCGGGTGTCGGCGATCCGTCAGGAGGCCGCCGCGTTCGGCCGCAATCCGGCGGAAATCCTGATGTTCTCGATGATGACGATCATCCTCGGGCGGACGGAGGCCGAGGCGAACGAAAAATACGCCGACTATCGCCGCCACATCAGCCCCGAGGGCGCGCTCGCGCTGATGTCGGGATGGACCGGAATCGACTTCTCCGGCTACGAGCTCGATCAGCAGGTGCGCCATGTTCAGAACGATGCCGGCCGCAGCGCACTCGATAACGTCACTCGGGCCGATCCCGATCGCGTCTGGACCGTGCGCGACGTCATCGAGCATGTCGGCGTCGGCGGCGCCGGTCCCGTCGTAGTCGGCACGCCGGAGATGGTCGCGGACAAGATCGAGGCGTGGTTCGAGGCGACCGATGTCGACGGCCTCAACGTCGCCTTCGCGATCTCACCCGGCGATTTCGAGGACATCGCCGACATGCTGGTGCCGGAGCTGACGCGGCGTGGGCGGTACAAGGCCGAGTACGCGCGGGGCACGCTGCGGGAGAAGCTGTTCGGTGACGGGCGTGCAAGGCTGGGTGCGCCGCATCCGGCGGCGGGGTACCGGGTGGGGAGGAAGGGATAGCCCCACTGCTCTCCCCGTCATTGCGAGCGAAGCGAAGCAATCCAGAATTGCTCCACGGAGACAGTCTGGATTGCTTCGTCGCAAGTGCTCCTCGCAATGACGGTGGAGGCACCTGCCCTACACCTTCCCGTCCACCATCACCTCGATCAGCTTCGTGCCAGGCCGGCCGAACGCCGACACCAGCGTCGCCTTCAACTCGCGGGGATCGCTGACCTTGATCGCCTCGCATCCCAACGCCTTCGCCACGCCCGCGAAATCCACCGGGGGATCGACGAAATCCATGCCGACGTAATTATCGTCGCCATGGAAGGCGAGCAGGCGCTGCTTGATGATGCGGTAGCCGCCATTGTTGGCAATGACCACATTGAGCGGCAGCTTGTGATGCGCCGCCGTCCACAGCGACTGGATCGAATACATCGCGCTGCCGTCGCCGGAGAAGCAGACGACGGGGCGATCGGGATTGGCGATGCTGGCGCCGACGGAGGCCGGCAGGCCCCAGCCGATGCCGCCGGAGGCAAGGCCGTGATAGCCGAAGCGGTCGCGGTGCGCACGCAGCGCCGTGATCTGGCGGCTCGAGGTGAGGCCTTCGTCCACGAGGATGGCATTGGCTGGCATGGCCTCGACCATCTGCAGCACCAGCCAGTCCGGATCGATGGGGCTGCGGTCGGCGGCTTTGGCGAGCTGCTCGACCAGCGCGGTACGCCTTGCGGTCCAGTTCTTCGGCGCGAGCTCGGCGAGACGTTGCCTCGCACGTTGCGCCAGGGCAGCGCCGCCCATCTCCTTCAACACCGGGATCAGCGCGCGCAGCGTTTCCTTCAAATCCGCCTTCAGCGCGATCTCGGCACCGTAGTTCTTGGCGATCTCCCAATCGCCGAGGCCGATCTGCACGATGCCAAGGCCCTCCGGCAGCGCATCGACCTCGCTGTAGACCGACATCCGCAGGGGATCGCCGCCGAGCGCGATCAAGAGGTCGTACGGCGCAAGCGTGTCGCGCGCGACTTTCTGAACCCGTGCCAGCGTGCCGACGAAGCTCGGGCTCTCCGAGAGGAAGTGCGAGCCGTAGGGCGTCGAGGATTGGTACGCAGCCGCGCCCAAAAGCTCGGCGAGTTCGGCGGCCTCCTTCAGCGCATCGCTCTTCACCACCTCGTCCATGGTGACGATCACGGGACGCTCGGCCCTCAGTAGTCGCGCGGCGAACGCCTTGAGTGCCTCATCCGATGGCCTTGTGCGAGCGTCGATGCGGGTGGAGCGACCGAGATCTATTCCGGCCTCGCTGTTGAGGATGTCGCCGGGCAACGAAATGAACACCGGCCCGGTCGGCGGCGTGGTCGCGACTTTTGCGGCGCGGCGCACGATGCGCGGCAGATCCTCGAGCCGGGTCACCTCGACCGCCCATTTCACCAGCGGCTCGGCCATGCGCACCAGCGGGCCGTAGAGCACCGGCTCCATCAGTCCGTGGCCCTGCTCCTGCTGGCCCGCGGTGAGGATCATCGGCGTGCCCGTGAACTGGGCGTTGTAGAGCGAGCCCATCGCGTTGCCGAGGCCGGGCGCGACATGGACGTTGCATGCGACGAGCTTTCCGGAGGCGCGGCTATAGCCATCCGCGATCGCCACCACCAGGCTCTCCTGCATCGCCATCACATAGGTGAGATCGGGATGGTCCTTCAGCGCGTGCATGATCGGCAGTTCGGTCGTGCCGGGATTGCCGAACAGATGCGTGATGCCCTCGTCCTTGAGCAGCGCGAGAAAGGCGGAGCGGCCGGTGATCTTGTTCTTCATGTTTCCTCCAGAGGCGGACGTTGCCGCAAGGCAGGAAGCATGATGGCCGAAATCGCGGGAGGCGCGCAAGGAAGCGCGGTCATGGCTGCGTTGCGTGGGCGCAGCACGCTACATCTCCTCGCGCCCCAGCTCGAACGGATCCTCGCCGCCCGCCCGCTTCTTCTTTTTCGAGCGCTGCCAGACCACACCGGGAAAGCCCTTCAACGGTACCAGCGGCTCGCCGGTATAGGTCCATTCCTGCAGCTCCTCGATCGCGATGTGATAGAGCGGCTGGCGGCCGGTGCGTTCCCTAAACAGCGCACGGGGGATGTTGACCATGTGCGGCCCGCGCGGGCGCTCATATGCGATCGGCGTGCCGCAATGCGCGCAGAAGCTGCGCGCGGTCTTCGTTGTCTTATCTTCGTAGCGGGTCAGCGCCGTCTTGCCTGCGGTGATGCGAAACCGTTTCTTCCAGCTTCCGACATAGGTCGCATAGGCAGCGCCGTGGGCGCGACGGCTGGCAGCGGAGTGATCGTGCCAAGCCCAGCGTGCGGGGACGTCGATCTCGAAGGTGACCTTGCCGCAGAGGCATTGGCCGGTGGCAACTCCTGCGGCGGCTGCGGCTTTGGCCATGGGTGCTTCCCTCATCGCTCGCAATGACGGAATTCGTGGTGTCCGTCGGGGCAACACAATAACTCCGTAGCCCGGATGAGCGAAGCGACATCCGGGAAGACCAGAGCTTAGGTGAAGACCCCGGATATCGATTCGCTCATCCGGGCTACAGCAGTGTCAGACCGGCGTCAGCTCGTCATACACCGGATAGTCCGTATAGCCCTTCTCCTCGCCGCCGTAGAACGTCGCACGGTTATACGGCGTGAGAGGGTAGTCGTGCTGCAGGCGGCGCGGCAGATCGGGGTTGGAGATGAAGATGCGGCCGAAGGCGATGAGGTCGGCGTGTCCCTCTGCGATCGCGGCGTTCGCCGTCTCGCCCGTAAACCCGCCTGCCGTCATCAGCACGCCGCTGTAGAGCGGGCGGAATAGCAGCATTGCCGACGGCACGTTCTGCCAGTTGACTTCGGCGCGCCCGGAGCCGCTGGAGCGCGGTTCGATGAAATGCAGATAGGCGAGACCGAGCTTGTCGAGCGCCTTGACCACGTGCGTGTAGAGCGGCATCGGATCGGGCTCGCCGGAATCATTGGCGATGCCGTGGGGCGACAGCCGCACGCCGACGCGGCCCGCGCCCCAGACGTCGATGGCGGCCTGGGTCACTTCGAGCAGAAGCCGCGCGCGGTTCTCGATCGAACCGCCATATTGATCGGTGCGCTGGTTGCTGCGTGATTGCAGGAATTGCTCGAGCAGATAGCCGTTGGCGCCGTGGATCTCGACGCCGTCGAAGCCCGCGGCCAGCGCGTTCTTCGCACCCTGCCTGAAGGCCTCGACGATGCCCATGACCTCGTCCGTCTCCAGCGCGCGCGGCGTCTCATAGTCGGAGATCTTGCCGTCGGCGGTCATTGCCTTCATGCCTTCGGCCCTGATCGGGATCGCCGAGGCCGAGACCGGTAGCTCCCCGCCGTGGAAGGAAGAATGCGAGACGCGGCCGACATGCCAGAGCTGGAGAAAGATGATGCCGCCCTTGGCGTGCACGGCGTCGACAACCTTGCGCCAGCCCGCGATCTGCGTCTCCGAATAGATGCCTGGCGTCGCCGGATTACCGCGACCATACGAGAGCACAGGCGAGGCCTCGGCAATGAGCAGGCCGCCTTGGGTGGCGCGCTGACCGTAATATTCGGCATTGAGCGGCCGCGGCGAAAAGCTCTCGCGCTCGGCTCGCATGCGCGTCAACGGCGCCATCGCGACGCGGTGCGCGAGCTTGTACGAACCGACCTGCAACGGTTGAAACAACGCCTTGAATTTCATTCCGGCCCCAAAATGATTGGATGAGAGGACGGGGATCATAAGAGAAAGGTCCGCGGCTCGGAAGCTGCACGGGGGAATGGCTGGCCAGCCAAAAGAGGCGGCGAATAAAAAAGCCCCGGGGCCAGGCCCGGGGCTTTCGTCTATTCAGATTGCAGGTCAGTATTTCGCAACGACCGCGCCTGGGCCGAACTTGTAGTTCAAGCCAACACGCGCGATGTGGCCCGTGAAATTCGCGGTAGAGTCAAAGCCACGCGCCGGGCCGGGCGTGAACGGGAACAGCGGATTGAAGATGGTGTATTTCTCGCTGCCGAGATCGTAGTAGAGATATTCGAGCTTGACGCTCCAGTTCGACGCAATGCGGTACTCGCCGCCGCCGCCGACCGTCCAGCCCACGCGCCAGCTTTCCACCGCGCCTGCGCTACAGATCACATTGAGGCAGGGTGTGCCGCTCCCACCCGTGGGATCCACGATCGACGTCGACGCCTTGACATGCCCATAGGCAAGACCGCCGGTCGCGTACAGCATCAGGTCGGGCACGACGGCGGCACCGATCCGGCCGCGCACGGTCCCCAGCCAGTCGACCTTCTGATCCTGCGTGGTCATGATCGTCGGGAAGACCGGCAAGGTTCGGGTCACCGTTGAGCTACCCTTGATGTCGGCCGCCGCAATATCGGCTTCGACGCCCCACACCAACGAGCCCGTCTGCACATTGTAGCCGGCCTGCAAGCCGCCCAGCACACCACGCGCGTTTGTTGCCAGCGAAGCCGGGACAAGGCCGCCCGCCAGTGCGACGTCGAGCACGCCCGCAGTGAAGACCGGATCATGGGGCGCGAGATTGTTCGCACCATCGCCCCACCCATACCCGACATTCACGCCGGCGTAGAAGCCCGACCAGTTGTAGGCAACAGGCAGTGGCGACGCCTTGTACGCTGGCGCACGTGCGGTCATATCGGCCGCAAGAGCGGGCTGCGCCGAGGCGACGCCCAAAGCCACAAACACGATCGGAGCAAAGCGAAGCATTATCGAGATTCCAATTCCGAAGATTGACGTTGACCAGAACTAACCGGCCGACATTCGAAATGGGATAGCAAGCCTTGCAAAATCGCGGACAACGCGAGCTTTCAAAATCGCATGTAGCGTCCGGGCAACAACCTTTGGTCGCCGCAAGCGGACAAGCGTCGCCGCAGGCAAGACCGATCGCTGAAGTCCGGACGCGATGGCGCGTCAGGCCGTCTTGATCCACACGGCCTTCACGTTGAGATATTCCTCGACGTGCTGCTTGCCGGATTCGCGGCCATAGCCGCTCATCTTGTAGCCGCCGAAGGGCACAGCCGGGTCCATCGCCTGGTAGCAGTTCACCCACACCGAACCGGCACGGAGCCTCTTCGCGACCGCATGCGCCTTGCTGACGTCCCGCGTCCACAGGCCCGAGCCGAGACCGAACGTGGTGGCGTTGGCGCGCTTGACCAGCTCGTCCATGTCCTTGAACGCGATCGCGGAGATGACGGGACCAAAGATCTCCTCTTGCGCAATGCGCATGTTGTCCTGGACGCCAGCGAACACCGTCGGCGACACGAAGAAGCCTTTTGCAAGCGCGCCTTCGGTGACGCGACCACCGCCGGCGAGCGCCTTGGCGCCTTCCTTCTGGCCGATGTCGAGATAGCTGGTGACGCGCTCGAGCTGCTGCTCGGACACCAGCGGTCCGATCTGGGTGTTGGGATCGAGGCCGTTGCCGACCTGCAGCTTCTTGCCGAACTCGGCGACACGTCCGACGAATTCCTCGTAGATCGAATGCTCGACGAACAGCCGGGTGCCGGCGCTGCAGATTTGCCCCGAATTGGCGAACACCGCCATCGCGGCGCCCGGCACGGCCGCATCGAGATCGGCATCCGCGAACACGATGTCCGGCGACTTGCCGCCGAGCTCGAGCGAGACACGCTTGAGGTTGCCGGCCGAGGCGCGGATGATCGACTGGCCCGTGACATGCGAGCCGGTGAAGGCAACCTTGTCGACGTCGTGGTGCGAGGCAAGCGCGGCGCCCGCGGTCTCGCCATAGCCGGGCACGACGTTGATGACGCCGGCCGGAACGCCCGCCTCCATCGCGAGCTCGGCGATGCGCAGCGAGGTCAGCGGCGCCTCCTCGGCGGGCTTGAGCACGACGGTGCAGCCGGTCGCGATCGCCGGACCGATCTTCCAGATCGTCGCAGTCAGAGGACCGTTCCAGGGAATGATGGCGCCGACGACGCCGATCGGCTCCTTCAGCGTGTAGGAAAAGATCTCGCCGGGCAGCGAGTTCTCGATGGTCTCGCCATGAATCGCGGTGGTCTGGCCGGCATAATAGCGCAGCATGCCGACGGCGCGCAGGCGATAGGCACGGGTACGGCTGAGCGGCGCGCCCATGTCGAGCGTGTCGAGCTGCGACAATTCGTCGAAATTCTTCTCGACGAGGTCGGCAAGCTTCAGGAGAAGGTTCTGCCGCTCGAACGGCTTGACCTTGCTCCAGGGACCTTCGAAGGCGCGGCGGGCGGCAGCGACCGCACGATCGATGTCTTCCTTGTCGCCCTCGGCCACTGTTGCGAGCAGTTCGCCGGTCGCGGGGTTGTGGGTCTCGAAGCGCTTGCCGGAGGCAGCATCGACCCACTTCCCATCGATCAACATCTGCTTGTAGGACCCGTTGGCGAACGGATGGCGCGTGATCGGAATAGCCTGCGACACAGCCATGGCTGAACTCCCTGTCAAATGATTGATTGGTTCGATCTGGGCGGGATCGTTAGGTCGATAGAATACTGCGATGCCGGACAGGCGTAAAGGAGAGGCGTAAAGTCGGCGCGGAACGAAGACCTCCCATGCCGACTTGAGCAGGGTCGCGCGCGTGCCATGTTATGGCACGACCGAGCCCTCCCCGGAGACGATCCATGCCCCACCCCGCCATCGTCAAAGACAATGTTGCCGTGATCACCGGCGGTGCGTCCGGCATCGGATTCGCCGCCGCCGCAGCCTTCGCGCGCGACGGCATGAAGGTGTGTATCGCCGATGTGGATCAGGCGGGACTCGCGGATGCCGCAACAAGACTCTCATCCCTGACGTCCGCCACACACGTGATGACCTTCGCGATTGACGTCAGCAAGGCCGAGAGCGTGACGGAACTGGAGCGCGCCGTGCGCGAGCGCTTCGGCGGCACCGACATCCTCATGAACAACGCGGGCATCCAGCCCGGCAGCACGCTGTTCGGCGAACCCGACAACTGGCAGCGCATCATCGGCGTCAACATGTGGGGCCTCATCAACGGCTCGCGCATCTTCGCGCCCAACATGGTCGCGCGCGGCAGGGCGGGGCTCATCATCAACACCGGCTCGAAGCAGGGCATCACCACCCCGCCCGGCGATCCCGCCTACAACGTCTCCAAGGCCGGCGTGAAAGCTTTTACGGAAGCGCTCCAGCATGAGCTGCGCAACACTGCGGGTTGCCGCATCACCGCGCATCTGCTGATTCCCGGCTTCGTCTTTACGGGCCTTACCGCGAAGGGCCGGACGGAGAAGCCGGCCGGCGCATGGACGGCCGAGCAGACCGTGAATTTCATGCTGATGCGGCTGGAGGCCGGCGATTTCTACATCCTGTGCCCGGACAACGATGTCCCGCGCGCGCTCGACGAAAAGCGCATGCTGTGGGCCGCCGGCGATATCGTGGAGAATCGCCCGCCGCTGTCACGCTGGCATCCGGACCATGCGGATGCATTCGCGAAGTTCGTGAAGGGGGATTAGGCTGTTTGATCCTCATGGTGAGGAGCGCGGAATGCGCGCGTCTCGAACCATGCAGGCCCGGTTGGGCCCCGATCCTTCGAGACGCCCGCTTCCAGCGGGCTCCTCAGGATGAAGGTTTACACGGGGGACGCTCTACAGCGTCTCTTGCTGATGCCCGCAATTCTTGCAGGCGAACTTGATGCGGGTCTGGCCCTTTGGCGCCTGCACGCGGTTCGGGGCGCCGCATTTACCGCAGACGGCCTCGATGCGGGTATCGCCCTGCTTGACGACGACGGTTTTCTTTTCCATCGATTCGCGGATCAGGCGCTCGGCCTCCTCACGCAGGGATTGTTTGGACAAAGCTCGTCTCCGCCATAAATGCGGGCGAGGCTTATCCCACCTGCGGCGAAATCACAATCCGAAACGGCTGCTCAGACCTCGACAATCACGTAGCTGTCCTCGACATGCACCGGAAACGTCTCGGCGACATACGGACCTTTCTGGAGTTCCTCGCCCCGCTCCACCGCGACCGGATATGACCTAATCTTGACGCGCTTCGGGTCGAACCAGGATTGGCCGTTGCGCATGTCGAACTCCCAGCCATGCCAGGGACAGCGCAGCATCTCGCCGACGCGCGAGCGCTGATAGATGCCGGGCTCGGGCGAGGTCAGTCGCGCGACACAGGCCGCTTTCTCCAGCGGCGCGCCTTCGTGCGGACAGCGGTTCAGCAAAGCGAAGAACTCGCCATTGACGTGGAACACGACAATGTCGCGGCCGGCGACATCGACGACCTTGTTGCCACCGGGTGGGATCTCCGAGGTGGACGCGACGATGTGACGGGCCATACCGTGCAGACCTCCTCAGAACTTGTAGACCGCGCGGGCATTGGTGCTGAAGATCTTCTTTCGCTCGGCTTCCGTCAGCGGCGTCTTGAAGGCGAAGCGCGGATCGTCGAAATCCCAGTGGGGATAGTCCGACGAGAACAAGAGACGATCGATGCCGACCCATTCGATCAGCGAGCCCAGGTGCCGGGCTTCGTCAGGTTCGTCGATCGGCTGCGTCGTGAACCAGAAATGCTCGCGGACATATTCTGACGGCTTGCGCTTGAGATGCGGCACCTCGCTGCGGAAGCGCTCGAAATGCTGGTCCATCCGCCACACCGCGGACGGGATCCAACCGAAGCCGCCCTCGATGAAGACGAACTTCAATTTTGGAAAGCGCTCCGGCACGCCCTCGATCACGAGGCTGGCAAGCTGCGCCGCAATCGTGTGCGCGTTGGACTGGTGCTCCTCGACATAATAGGACGGCCAGCCGCCACCGGTCGGCGCATGCCCGCCATAGCCGCCGACATGGATGCCGAGCGGCAAGCCCAGCGCCTGCGCACGTTCGTAGATGGGCCAATAGCGGCGGCGGCCGAGCGGCTCGTTGGCGCGTGGCGAGACGTTGATCTGGACGTACTCGCCGATTTTCGCGCAGCGTTCGATCTCGGCAATGGCGAGATCAACGCCGTCCTGGCCGACCAGGATCGAAGCTTTCAGACGCGGGTCGCGATGCGACCAGAACGCCAGTTGCCAGTCGTTGATGGCGCGCTGGATCGCGGCGCCGAATTCGAGGTTCTGCTGCGAGAAGATGAAGAGATCGAGCACCTGCAAAATCCCGAACTCGACGTCGAGCGGATCGAGATGCTGCTTCTGCATGAAGGCGAGATCCGAGCCGGGCGGTCCGCCGGTCGGCGGCCAGGCATCGCGGCGCGCGATCAGCGGCGAGGAGCGCGGATAGGGCGTGGTGAACAGATAGGGCGTGCGCAAATGGCTGCCATATTCCTTCAGATGCTGCTGCCAGCGTTTGGGCAAGAACTCGTTGAGGTCGTCGGGCGAATGCAGGCTCGGATGGACGTCGCAATCGACGATGCGCAGCCGCGAAGCGGCGGGCTTCTCGTCTTCCCGCAGCGGGCGGTCGATGACCTCATCCATGCGAACCTCCAAAGTCAGTTGGCGAGCGACAGCCGCGGAAACGTCTCCAGCGGGTTGTCGACGCACATCTTCGAGATAATGCTATTCGGCAGGTTCGGCGGGATCGGATCGTCGCCGTCGAACTGCCAGTGCGGATAGTCGGACGCGAACAGGAACATCTTTTCCGAGCCGATCTGGTCGATGATCTCCTCGACGCTTCTGGCGTCGCCCGGCGCATCAAACGGCTGCATGGTGACGCGGAAATTCTCGCGAATGATCTCAGCCGGCTCGCGCTCGACCCAGGGCACCTCGACGCGCACTCCGCGCCAGGTCTTGTTGGCGCGCCACATGAAGGCCGGCAGCCAGCTTACGCCGGATTCCATCAGCACGACCTTGAGGTTCGGAAACTTGCCGAACACGCCCTCATAGATCAGGCTCAAGATCTGCGCCTGAAACGCCTGCGCCTCGACGAAGTAATATTCGTAGCGGTGCGACGGCCATCCGGCCGAACTCGGCGCCTGCCGATATTGCGTGCCGGCGTGGATCGCGAGCGGCAGCTTGTACTCTTCCGCGAGCCGATAGACCGGCCAGAAATGCCGCCGTCCCAGCAGCGTCTCGCCCTGCGCCAGCACGAGGATCGAGACGAAGCGGTGATCGCCGGCGCGGCGCTCGATCTCCTCGACCGCCAGATCCGGGTCCTGCATCGGCACCACGATCGAGGCACGCAAGCGCGGATCGCGCGACAGCCACTCAGTCGCGATCCAATCGTTGATCGCCTTGCAGAAGTCGGCCGCCATGTAGGGATCGAACACGGCCTGCGCGCCATAGAGCACGTTGAGGATCGCGTGACTGGCACCCAACTGCTCGAATGCGCCCTTCTGCACCATCGCAAGATCGGAACCGGGCTTGGCGCCGTTCACCGGGCGCCAGTCGGCGCGGCCCGCCAGCGGCATGCTCGGCGGATAGGAGGTGAGATCGAGTCCATCGATGGCGCGGCTCACCACCTGCTCTTTCCAGTGATCGCTGAGATAGGGCAGTAGCGTCGTGCGCGTGCCACCAACCGCCGGGTGGATGTCGCAGTCGATCCGCGTCGCTGCCATGAGGTTCCTCGCCGAGATCTTGTAAGCACATCTTATTGGCGGCGTTCTTGTGCGCCGCCTGTGAAGACTGCCCCTGCCCGTGCGGTTGCGCAAGAGCGCACGCCCGCGCGATCGTCATGGCTATGTTGCATTTCGCAGGCGCGATATGAGGTGTGGCGAAATGCGTTCCGACGCCGAAGCCGCGGAGCGCATTGCTCCGCTGCTTCCTTGCGGATTGTCTATGCCAGTCAAGCAGCCTTGGAGACTTCCATCAGCAGACGTTCCGCCTTGGCATCCTCGATGCGGTTCACCATCCGGCTGCTTTCATGGTTGTCGCGGACCGTCTTGGTCAGGGTGATGCAAGTCTGGATCAGCATGACGATGCCCATGGTGAGATAACCCTTCATCCAGAGGTCGATCGGGAGGAAGAAGATGCCGATGGCAATGAGGAACGCGGAGGCTGCGAAGGACGCGTAAGTGAAAGTCACCCAGGCGCCGCTGTGGGGCTGGCCGTTCTGGTTCATGATGGTCTCCTGTTGGTTCGAATGATGGAGTTGGGATCAGGCAGTCGGCATGCGCTTGGACTTCAACCGCGCCAGCACGTCGTCCGCGGTCGTCTTCAGCCGGGGGCCAAAACCCTGCTCGGCGAGTTTTTCGGCGGTGGCGAGCGGACCGGTGGCCGCATCGAGCTCGACCAGCGCGTCGTCGGCGGCCTGGGCTTCCATCTGCCGCTCACGAAGTCGCCTCAAAGTGCTCTCCGCCTCCGGCAGTGTGGATTCGTAGGGGCGTGCCGCCTCGATGCCGCTGCGGCGAAGCGAGCGCACCGCCTCCGAGGCACGGGCGACGCGGCGGCCGCGGTCGAGCTCGGTGATGCGGGCCTGCGCGCTTGCGACGTGCCGCTTCAGCCGCGCGATTTCGGTTGCGAACAGCGCACGTGCCGTCAGTGCCGCATCGCGATCGGCCTCAAGGCCTGCGATGGCTTCGGCGGCATCGTTGGCGAGATCCTCGCGGCCGCCATCGAGCGCCGCAACCGCGCGGGTCTCGAGATCGGCGATGCGGGCGACGGTCGCCTCGAGCTTGCGACCTTCCTGCTGGTCCTGTGCGATCGCCAGCGCCAGCGTCCGTTTGCCGCGCTCGACGGCGGCGGCCGCGTCGCGCATCTGTTGATCGAGGATCAGAAGGGCCGTCCGATCCTCCAGCTCCTCGCCGGCGGCGGCCACGCTGCCGCGGAAAAGTGTCACTACGGTCTTGAACATCTGAAGCTCCCTGTTATGAGCGTTGCTCACAGACGGTTTGTAGCAAGAAACTTGAACATCGTTCAAGAAATACTTGAGCAGCGCTCAGAAATTTGATTGCAGATGACTAAAGCATTGAAACGCCGAGAAAAACTTCGATCCGACCTAGTCCTAGCGGCGGAACGAATGATCGCTGGGAGGGGATTGGTGGGCCTAAAAACCCGCGATCTCGCCCGCGAGATCGGCTGCGCCAACGGCGCGGTCTACAATCTCGTCGCCGATGTGGATGAGCTGATCCTGCGCGTGGGCTCGCGCACCTTGCTTCGGCTCGACCAGGCCCTGAGCGTGGCGGAAAGCGCGGGCGAGCCGTCGCCACAGGCGACCCTGGTCCGCATCGCCCTCGCCTATTGCGATTTCGCCGCGGAGAATCTCGAACTGTGGCGCGCGCTGTTCGAGCACCGCATGGACCCCGACAAGCCCCTCCCCGACTGGTCTATCGACGACCAGCTGCAGCTGTTTCGCCATGTCTACCAGCCGCTGGCCGCGCTGTTTCCACAACGCAGTCGGGAGGAGCTCGGGATCACCGCGCGCAGCCTGTTCTCGGCGGTGCATGGCATGGTGGCGCTGGGCCTGGAGCAGAAGCTGGTCGCGGTACCACTTCCGGCGCTCCGGAAGGAAATCGCGGGCCTGGTGCGCGCGATGATTGACGGACTGATCGCGCGGGCGGCGTAGAGGCCGGGACAGCACAGCTCAACTGTCGGCCACGCCTGACTAAAATTTCACCTGTCGCGGCGCATGCAGCGCGCCTAGCTTCGCGAGGTTCACGCCTCTCTCGGGAGCCTCCCATGCCCCTCCTCATCCGCGGCGGCACCGTCGTCAATCATGATCATTCGCGCCGCGCGGACGTGCTGATCGACGGCGCGACCGTCGTCGCGGTCGGGCAATCGCTCGATGCGGCGACGGGGTGCGAGATCATCGATGCGGGCGGCGCCTACGTCATCCCGGGCGGCATCGATCCGCACACCCATCTCGAAATGCCGTTCATGGGCACGGTCACCGCGGACGATTTCGAATCGGGAACCAAGGCGGCGCTGGCCGGTGGCACCACCATGGTGGTGGATTTCTGTCTGCCCGATCCAGGCCAGTCGATGCTCGCGGCCTATCAGGAGTGGCGACACAAATCCGAGAAGGCGGCCTCCGACTACGGCTTCCACATGGCCGTAACATCCTGGTCGAAGCAGATACATGACGAGATGGAGACCGTGGTCAAAACCTACGGCATCAACACCTTCAAGCACTTCATGGCCTACAAGGGCGCGCTGATGGTGAACGACGACGAGCTCTACAACTCGTTCGCTCGCTGCGCCCATCTCGGCGCCATGCCGGTCGTGCATGCGGAGAACGGCGACGTCGTCGCCCTGATGCAGGAGGCGCTGATCGCGCGCGGTGTCACCGGGCCCGAGGGACACGCTTATTCACGACCGCCGGAGGTCGAGGGCGAAGCCACCAACCGCGCCATCATGATTGCCGACATGACGGGGACGCCGGTCTACATCGTGCACACGAGCTGCCGCGAAGCGCATGAGGCGATCGCGCGCGCACGTGCGGCAGGCAAGCGCGTCTATGGCGAGCCGCTGATCCAGCACTTGCTGCTCGACGCGGGTGAATATCAAAACAAGGATTGGGATCATTCCGCGCAGCGCGTGATGTCGCCGCCGTTCCGCGACAGGTCGCATCAGGATAGTCTTTGGGCCGGCCTGCAAGCCGGCTCGCTGCAAGTGGTCGCGACCGACCACTGCGCCTTCACCACCGAGCAGAAGCGGTTCGGGCTCGCCGATTTCAGGAAGATCCCGAACGGCACCGGCGGCCTCGAAGATCGCCTCGCGCTGCTGTGGACCGCGGGCGTCACCACGGGGCGGCTGACGAAGGAAGAATTCGTCGCAGTGACCTCTGCGAACATCGCCCGCATCCTCAACATCTATCCGCGCAAAGGCGCGGTCGCCATCGGCTCGGACGCGGATATCGTGGTTTGGGATCCCAAGGCGAGCAGGACCATCAGCGCGAAGCGGCAGATGAGCCGGATCGATTACAACGTGTTCGAGGGCTTTTCATGCACCGGCGGACCGGCGGCGACGCTGTCGCGCGGCCGCATCGTTTGGAAGGATGGCGATCTGCGCGCCGAGGCCGGCGACGGCCATTATGTCGAACGCCCGGCGTTCTCGCCCGTGCATGTCGCCAATTCCACCTGGAAAGAGCTGACCGCCCCGCGCGCCGTGAGCCGCGGAGCGGTGACGCCGTAGGATTGAAGATCCGCGCAGCATGCGACGCCGTGAAGCGCGGCTGATGGCATGCGCCTTGCCTCTTTAGGGTGCAAATCTCTCAAGAGTGAGGCTCCCATGAGCGCATCATCTTTCAACCTAAACCGCCGCGGCGTGCTCGGCGGTCTCGGCCTTGCCGGAATGACCGTCCTCGCTCCGCGATTTGCCTCGGCGCAGGGGCGCAGCGAGACGCTGCTGGTGGTGCAGGAGCTCGGGCCGAACTCGCTCGACATGCAGGGCGTCGGCTCCAACCAGACCGTGAACGGGCTGTCCTGGAATTGCTACGATCGCCTGCTGAGCTACGCCTCCAAGAACTTCCCCGACGGTACGCTGTCTTATGACCGCGAAAAGCTCGCGCCTGAACTCGCCGAGAGTTGGGAGGTTGCAGCCGACGGCATGTCCTGCACGTTCAAGCTACGGAAGGACGCCAAATTCCACGACGGTACGCCGGTCACGGCGAAAGACGTCAAATGGTCGTTCGACCGCGCGGTGAAGGTCGGCGGCTTTCCGACCTTCCAGATGTCGGCGGGATCGCTGGAAAAGTCCGAGCAGTTCATCGTGGTCGACGACCACACCTTCCGCATCGACTATGTGCGCAAGGACAAGATGCTGCTGTTCAACGTCGCGGTGGTCGTGCCCTTCATCATCAACTCGGAGCTCGCGAAAAAGAACGCGACGTCGGAAGACCCGTGGGCACTGGCATGGCTCAGGAACAACGAGGCCGGCGGCGGCGCTTACAGGATCGAAAGCTGGAAGCCGGGCAGTGAGACCGTGCTGGCGCGCTTCGACGATTGGAAAAGCGGACCTCTCCCGAAGCTCAAGCGCGTGATCGCGCGCGACGTCCCCTCCGCCGGCACTCGCCGCGCCATGCTGGAACGAGGCGATGCGGATATCTCCAGCGGCTTCGCGCCGCGTGACTTCGAGCAGATCATTCGGGAGGGCAAGGTCAAGGTCTCCGGCGTGCCGATCCCGAACGCGCTCTGGTCGGTCGCGCTCAACACCGCAAAGCCGCCGTTCGACAATGTGAAGCTGCGCCAAGCGGTCGCCTGGGCGATGCCCTATGAGCAGATCCAGAACAGCGCGTTCTTCGGACGCGCCGTGCCCATGTATGGCGGAGCAGCGGACGTCTCAAAGCCGGTCTGGCCGCAGGCGTTTCCCTACGCCACCGATCTCGACAAGGCCAAGGCCCTGATGAAGGAGGCAGGCTTCGAGTCAGGGCTGGAGACGACGTTGTCACTCGACACGGGCACCGCCACGGTCGGCGAGCCGACCGCCATCCTGATCCAGGAAAGCCTAGCCAAGATCGGAATCAAGGCGGCGATCGAAAAGATTCCCGGCGCGAACTGGCGCACCACGCTGAACAAGAAGGAGCTGCCGCTCGCGCTGAATCGTTTCAGCGGCTGGCTCGATTATCCCGAATATTACTTCTACTGGAATTTCCACGGCAACAACTCGATCTTCAACATCTCCTCCTACCAGAACAAGGAAATGGACGCGCTGATCGACAAGGCGCGGTTCACCACGGATGCCGCCGAGTACGACAAGGCCGTGAAGGATTTCATCGCGCTCTGCATGCGCGATGTTCCCGTCGTCCCGCTCAACCAGCCGATCCACGATGTCGCCATGCAGAAGGGCATCACCGGCTACGAATTCTGGTTTCATCGCGAGCCTGACTACAGGCAGTTCGTAAAGGGCTAGTTTTGGCGGGCGACGCTGACGGTGCTTGAGACGGCTCGCGCCTGCTCGGACGGGAAACCCTGCGCGAGCCGCGCCTCGCTCGCGCGCAGCATCGCCGTATCGAGCTTGCCGTGCCGCGATCCATCCAGGGCGCAAGCGAAAATCCGGTAGAACTGCGCGCCGTCATAGGCGACCAGCAGCAGATCGACGCCCGCGTTGATGGCCTCGACCACGGCCTGGCAGACGTCGTGCTGGTAGATCGCGCCCATCACGAGATCGTCGGTCATGACGACGCCCTGATAGCCCCATTTGTCGCGAATAATCCCCTCGACGACACGCTTCGAATGCGAGGCGGTGCGATCGGGATCGACGGCCGTGAGCGTGACGTGGCCGACCATGAGCGCGCTGCGCGAATGCGACAGCACCTCGCGGAACGGAAGCCAGTCGGTTGCTTCCAACTCCTTCACCGGCGTATCGAGATTGGCGCTGAAATGATGCGTGTCGGTGCGCACGCGCCCGATGCCGGGAAAATGCTTGAGCGTGGCGCCGACGCCGGATTGTTCCAGCCCGCGCACATAGGCGCTCGCGATCGCGCCGACGACGGTCGGATCGGTCGCAATCGCGCGCTGACCGATCAACGTGTGAAAATCGAGGCGATTGCGCCGGCCCGGCGGCTTGAGATCGAGCACCGGTGCGAGATTGAGGTTGACGCCGAGCCCGGCGAGGTCACGACCGTGGATGCGGCCGAACTCTGCCGCTTTGGCCTGCTGGTCATCGGGGGCAAGCCCGGCAAGCGTCGCCAGCGCCGGCAGCTTCGTCAGCGGCGGCGCAAGATGCCCGACGATGCCGCCCTCCTGGTCCGCGGCGATTACCAGCGGCGGCAGGCCGGCGGCGCGCCGCTTGTCCTGTAGCGCCGCGATCTCGGCACGCAGCGCCTCGACTGTCCGGCCCCGGATGTTGTGCCGGGTGACGTAGACACCGCCGATCAAGCCTTGCTCGGCGAGGCGCGCGACCTCCGGGAGGGAGGAATAGCCGACCATGAAGTGAGGTCCGAGCTGACCCGCCTCGGCCGCACTGGCGGCAAGAACATCGTGCTTGCGCAGTTCGAATTTCAGGTGCGCCGCCGACATCAGGAGCGGCGGAACGCACCAGAGCATGACGAGCAGCTTGCCGGCGGTTGTGCACCAACGTCCCCTGCGCAGCAGCACGATGACGATCACGATGCTTGTGACGACAAGCGCGATGTTTCCGGCGCCGCGCAGCACGAGCAGATAGGGATCGTTCTTGTTAGCGGCCGCAAATGCGACGAGAGGGGCGGCCAGCCAGAGCAGGATGAGACCGGTGCGGTTGAGGAGCTGCATGATGCGTCACGCCCAAGGTGATGTATGCATCGCACCTATCAAAGCGATTTGCGCCGCGTAAGGACTAAAGCCGCGCCTGCACATAATCTGCAAAAGACTCCTGAAGCCGTGCAGACGACGATCCCGCCTTCTGCACAAACGACGTTCAGACTTCGTGATGCCACCATTCACGAAAGGCCATTTGGACATGACGAGCCTGGCTACGACGTCGACGACGGAAATCAAACCGATCAGGCCTTCGGCGCTGTCGGCAAAGCTCGCGTTGGCATTGGTGCTCGCCGCGCTCGCCGACTTTCTGCTCTACGGGCAGCGATTGGGGCTGTCACTGGTGATCATGGCCATCGCGATCGCCTGCGCCTCGCTGCTTGCCAACCACGCGACGCTGGATCATCGGCGTGCTGCGATTGGCGGCGCGATCGTTGCGCTTGGTCTCGTTCCGGCCGCGGAAGAGCTCAACACGCTCTCGTTTCCAATCCTCGTGGCAGCGCTGGTCGTCGCCCTCCTGCTCGCGACCAATCCGGAGACGACCGGGCTCGCCGACCGCACCCGCGCGCTGCGAAACTTTGTCCTGATCAATCCCTTCAGGGTCTTCCCCGATGCACTTCAAATCTTCAACATGTCGGCACTCACCCGGAGCATCGCACTCTGGTTTCTGCCTGCAGCGCTGAGCACGGTCTTCATCGCACTGTTCGCCGCGGCCAATCCATTGATCGAGCAGTGGGTGTTCCTGCTCAATCCAAAGTGCATCCTCGACTATGTCAGCTTCCCGCGCGTGCTGTTCTGGACCATGATGCTGGCGCTGGTCTGGCCGTTCATCCACGTTCGCTGGCGGCGCAGGACGATTGCCACCACGACGGTCGTCGATGGCCCCGTGCACCCGCCGCTGCCGTCCCAAGTCTCGGCTCAGTTCCTGGGCCCCTCCACCATCCTGCGCTCGCTGATCCTGTTCAATCTGCTGTTCGCGGCGCAGTCCATTCTCGACGGCATCTATCTCTGGGGTCATGTCGCGCTGCCGGCCAACATGACTTATGCCGCCTATGCCCATCGCGGCGCCTACCCGCTGATCGCCACCGCCCTGCTCGCCGCCGCCTTCGTGCTGGTGGCGATGCGTCCGGGTGGATCGGCCGAAAAATCAAAGGTGATCCGGCTGCTGGTCTATCTCTGGGTCGGGCAGAATGTACTTCTGGTCGCGTCCTCCATCCTCCGCCTCGACCTCTACGTCGACAGGTACATGCTGACCTATTGGCGCATCGCCGCTTTCATCTGGATGGGGCTGGTGGCACTCGGGCTGATCCTGATCGTGGCCCGCATCGCGCTCGACCACACCAACCGGTGGCTTGTCGGCGCCAATCTGATCGCGTTAGCGATCGTGCTCTATACTGTCTCGCTGGTGAACTTCGACGCGTTCATTTCCGACTACAATCTGGCGCACAGCAGTGAAATGTCGGGCAAGGGCATGATGATCGATACCGACTACCTCCTCACACTCGGACCGCAGGCGCTGCCCGCGCTCGACAAGGTAATAGCCCATCGCAAGGGCGACGACTGCCTTGCGCGGCGCCGCGATCGGCTTGTAGAAGCTCAGCGGCTGAACATGGTCTGGCGGGCCTGGAGCTTTCGGAGCTGGCGGCTGCAGCGCCGGCTCGATGCTGGGGCCAAAAGCCAGCCCGGCAATCAGCCGGCAGGCTGAGCGGAGAGATTCTTGGCGCATCGCATTCTCATCCTCGACGACGAGGGCCACATCCGCGAGGTCATCCGCGTCGCCTTGAAGAAAGCCGGCATGGACGTAATCGAGGCGCGCGACGGCAAGGAGGCGCTGACCCGCTTTGCCGCCGACCGGCCTGACCTGATCGTGCTCGACATCGGCATGCCCGAATTCGACGGCCTCGATGTCTGCCGCGAGGTGCGCAAAGGCTCCGACGTGCCGATCCTGTTCCTGTCGGCCCGCGACGAGGAGATTGACCGCATTCTCGGCCTCGAGATCGGCGGCGACGATTATGTGACGAAGCCTTTCAGCCCGCGCGAGCTGGTGGCGCGGGTCAACGTCATCCTGCGCCGTCTCGGCCCGCGCAATGGCGAGGCCAAGGCGGGGCCGTCGGCACTCGCGCAAGGCGGCCTGTTGATCGATCCCGAGCAGCATGTCGCGTCGTTCGCCGGCACGCCGCTGAAGCTGACCGCGATCGAGTTCGGCATCTTGCGCGCGTTCCTGACCCGGCCGACCTCGGTGTTCAATCGCGAGCAGCTGATGCGGGCCGCCTACCAGCTCAATATCCAGGTCTCCGACCGCACCATCGACAGCCACATCCGCAACATCCGCGCCAAGCTCGCGGCGCTGGCCTGCGACAATGTCATCGAGACCATCCACGGCGTGGGCTTCAAGCTCGGCCGCTGCGAGAAAGAGGCATGAGCGCGGCGCCGGACAAATGGCGGCCGTCGCTCACCCTGGTGATCTTCACGGTGCTGGCGACCGTCGGCGTGCTGCCGCTGGTCGGCCTGTTCTTCTTCCGTCTCTACGACAACCAGCTGATCCGCCAGACCCAGGCCGAGCTGATCGCGCAGAGCCGCGTGCTCGCGACGATCTACGCGCAGGAAGTCACAGCAAGGCTCGATAGGGGCCTCACGCTCGGCGCCGAGGTGCCGACGAACGTGCTGCCTGATCCAGGCGACCAGGTCACCCCGATCCGTCCCGCGCTTGACCTCACCGCCAACGACCTGCTGCGGCGGCGGCCAGAGGCGCAAACCGCTCCACAGCCGCCGCAGCCCGTCTATGTCGAGATCGGCGCAAAGCTGACGCCGATCATCCGCGAGACCCAAAAGGTGACGCTGGCAGGCTTTCGCATCCTCGATCCGCAAGGCGTGGTGATCGCCGGGCGGCAGGAGGTCGGGCAGTCGCTCGCCCACATCGAGGAGGTCGCGGACGCGCTGCATGGGCAATACCGCGCCACCTTGCGCAACCGCGTGCCCGACAAGCCGCCGCCGTCGATCTATTCCTTCAGCCGCGGCCTCGGCGTCCACGTGTTTTCGGCAATGCCTGTCATCGTCAACAACCGCGTCGCGGGGGTGATCTACACGACGCGGACGCCGAGCAACATCTTCGACCATCTCTATCAGGAGCGGGCCAAGTTCGTGCTGGCGGGGCTCGCCGTGGTTCTCGGCACGATCGCGATCGGCCTCGTATTCTCGCGCACCATCACGCTGCCGATGCGCGAGCTGATCGATCGCGCCACCAGAATAGGCCGCGGCGACCGTGAGGCGTTCAGGCCGCTCCGACATTACGGTACGCGCGAGTTCGCGCAGCTCTCACACAGCTTCCTCGGCATGGCCGAACAGCTGGCGCGGCGCTCGGACTATATCGCGACGTTCTCGGCCCATCTCACCCACGAATTGAAATCGCCGCTGACCTCGATCAAGGGCGCCGCCGAGCTGTTGCAGGATTCGGTTCAGGGCAAAGCGGGCAGCCTGACGCCGGCCGAGCAGGAGACGTTCATCGCCAACATCCTGTCCGACACAAAGCGGCTGGAAGCGATGGCGCAGCGGCTGCGCGAACTCGCGCGTGCCGAAAGCCTGCCGCAAAACGAGCGCACGGAATTGGCGCCCGTGATTGCCGACCTCAGGAGCCGATTTCCGGCGAGCTCGATCGAGGCCAGCGGCAGCCTCGACCTGATGATCGGCATGTCGGCCGAGAAGGCGCTGATCGTGCTGTCGCATCTCGCGGACAATGCGATGCGGCACAAGGCTGGGGCTATCACCCTGGAGGCGATCGACGAGCGCACGACCCTGCGTCTGACGGTAAGCAATGACGGCGAGCCGATCTCGGCGCCGAACCGCGACAGGATCTTCGACGCGTTCTTCACCACCCGCCGCGACCAGGGCGGCACCGGGATGGGTCTCGCGATCGCGCGCGCGGTGATGGCGAGCCATGGCGGCTCGATCAGGCTCAAAGCGACCGATCAGGGCGCGGCGTTCGAGCTCCAGTTTCCAATGGGCTAGATCGCGAACACCCAGGCGGCGACGATGGTGCCGATGGTGACCAGACCGGCGATGGTCCAGCCGGCGGCGTATTCCAGTTCAGGATGACCGGTCGCCCGCATGATCTCTGCCGGATCGGCGGTATGCTTCTCTGCCATGACAGCCTCGCACGTTACTTTCCGCGTCATATGTAAGTCGCATCAGCCACCATTAGGTTCCATCACGGAAATGCGAGGAATGACGCAGCTTGGTTTGTTCGCCGATCCGCAAGCAGGGCCTGCCGGCCTTCGCTATGCCGATGACTTCGTTGAGGCCGCCGTCGAGCAGGCGCTCATCGGCCGCATCGCAGCATTGCCGCTCCAGCACTTCCAGTTCGGTGCCTTCGAGGGCAACCGCCGGGTGGCGTCCTTCGGCTATCGCTATGACTACACAGAGCAGCGGCTGGCCGAGGCCGAGCCGATCCCGGACTGGGTGCTTCCTGTCGCGCGGCAGGTCGAGGCATGGGCGGGTCTCGCCGGCGGCAGCGTGCGGCAGGTGCTCTGCACCGAATACGACGCCGGCGTCGGCATCGGCTGGCATCGCGACAAGCCGCATTTCGACAAAATCATCGGCCTGTCGCTGGGCTCGTCCTGCAAATTCCGCTTCCGCCGCCGTAGCGGCGACAAATGGGAGCGCCATACGCTCGAAGCCTTGCCGCGCTCGCTTTACATGATGGACGGCGAGGCGCGGTCGCAATGGGAGCACAGCATCCCGCCGGTCGAGGCGCGCCGCTATTCCATCACCTTGCGGACGATGAAGCAGGCCTGACCGGCCGGCCAAACAAAAAAAACGCGAAAACAACCCCATGCACAGTAGAACGGCCGTGTCGGCGCGAGGCTCGGCCCCGCGGCGTAACCGTTTGACACCTCGGGGCAAAACAGCCGCACCGCGCAAAGGCCCAAGGCCCGGCGAACTTGCCTTCCAATTCGCGTTTACATGCTAAACTGGTTCCACGCGCCCGCCCGGAAGGGAAGCCGCGATGGCAGGCCCAGGGAGGCAAGATGAAAGCCGGTCGATTGATCCTCGCCTGCGCCCTCGTTGTCGGAACCGCCTCCGGCGTCGCCGATGCATCCGACGCGACGCCCGCAAAAGTCTCGGGCTCGACGGCGCTGGCGCTCGCGGGGGTGATCGCGCCGCTGTCGTCGGTCCTGTCCGGCGCCGAGAAGAAGGCAATGGCGATGCTGTTCGCCGCCAACAGCGACATTCCCTACAAGAAGCCGATCCTGGTGACCGCCGATCGAATCGTTTGTCGCGCCGGTAATGTGGACATCACCATCCGGAACTGCGAGGTCACCTTCGGCAAGAAGACCAGGACGGTGAACGGCTCCACGGCCGGCGAGATCTTCGCCACCGAAGCCTTGGCCGGCATTCCGCCCGACGGCGCCGCAGGATCGAATTTCGAGAGCCTGACCAAGCTGAGTTGCACGATCGACCCCAACGCCATCCGCCGGAAGGACGGCAGCGGCGCGGATTGCACGTTCCAGCCGGGGAATTGAACCACGCGTGGAGGACGCGCCGAGAGAACCATGGGTGCCGTGAAATCGCCTCATGACCAACTAACTAATAAGGCGAATTGAAAAGACGGGCCAAACGCGCGAGCCCATATCGGGCACGCAGGGCCAACACCGACATGAAGAATTTTCTCGCATTTTTTCTGATTCTGGGCGTGACGGCAGCCTCCGCACACGGTCCGCTTCCGATGCCGCCGGCCGCGCCGTCCGATCTCGTCCGGGTCGGCCTCACCGACAGCGACACCACCGCAGGCGGCACCGCGCGGCTGTGCGAGCAGGTCACCTTCTCGCGCGGCCTGCGCTACGGCGAGAGCGAAGCCAATGTGCTCGATGTCGCCACCGCTACGACCAAGGCGGATACGCCGCGGCCGGTGCTGCTGTTCGTGACCGGCGACACCTTCACTGGCGACCGCGCCGCGCCGGAGCTGTCGCGCCAGATCCAGGACCAGGCCATGTGCTTTGCCGCGCGCAACGACATGATCGGCGTGCGCGTCAACTACCGGCTGGCGCCCTCGGCGACGTGGCCGGCGGGTGCGAGCGACGTGGCGGCGGCGCTGTCCTGGGTCCACGGCAATATCGACCTGTTCAACGGCGATGCCCGCGAGATCGTCGCGGTCGGCTACGGCGCCGGCGCCTTCCATGTCGCCACCCTGCTGGCCCATCCCGAACTCCAGACCGACCGGGCCGATGTCGCGGCGGTCGTGCTGGTGTCCGGGGTCTACCGCGCCGGCAAGGACGCGAGCGACAGCGAGAAGGCCTATCTCGGCAGCGACGCCAGCCAGTTCAACAAGCGCTCGGTCTTCCCCGGCATCCTCAATGTCGACGTCCCGATCGTGCTGGCTTGGGCCGCGGATGATTCCGCCGGCATCACGGCGCAAGGCGAAATCCTGAAGAAGACGCTCTGCGGCGCCGGCCATTGTCCGCGTAGCGCGCTGCTGCGCAGCCGCGACGGCATCGCCAGCGCCTTCGGCCTCGACGGCTCCGGCGACAGCCTCGCCGAGCCGACGCTGCTGCTGGTGCATCAGCTCGAGGCGCGCGGTCTGCCGTAGCGGTGTTGCGGACACAGCTCCTGCAACGTCATGGCCGGGCTTGTCCCGGCCATCCACGCCTTCCTCGCGGCACAAAGAACGTGGGGATGCCCGGGACAAGCCCGGGCATGACGACCTCTTGCAGCCCGTCAGCACGCCTGTCGCTTTCGCCCGGGCTGCGACGCGCCGCATCGAAGCGCGCCATCCGGCCACAGCTTTGACAAACGCTTGACGTAGATCAACTCGCCTTGCTGCGGACTGAGCCGACCTCGTTGGGGGCCAACGACAAGGTGTTGAGCATGCGCGTCACCGGCAGGATGCTGTTCGTCTCGATGATCGCCTTGGCCTCGCTCGGAGCGATGTCGCAGCAACAACACTCGGATCAATCCACCGCCGAAAACGAAATCCGTATCGGCAATGTCATGCCGTATTCGGGACCGCTCTCGGAGTTCGGCGCTATTGGCCAGGCGGAAGCCGCCTATTTCGACATGGTCAACGCGCGCGGCGGCATCAACGGCCGCAAGATCCGCTTCATCACGCGCGACGACAATTCCGATCCGATGACGGCGCTGGAGCTGACGCGCAATCTGGTCGAGACGGACGACGTGCATTTGATGTTCGGATCGTTCGGCACACCCGGTAATCTCGCCACGCGCTGGTATCTGAACGCAAAGAAGATCCCACAACTGTTCGTCGCCTCCGGCGACGAGGAGCTGAGCCAGGCCAAGGCGTTTCCCTGGACCATGGGCTGGCAGCCGTCGTTCCGGTCGGAGGGGCGCATCTACGCCAACTATCTTCAGGCCTATTATCCCAGGAAGAAGATCGTGGTGCTCTGGCAGAACGACCAGTTCGGGCGTGCGCTTCTCAAGGGCATGGAGGAAGGACTTGGCGATCTGAACCGTCTCGTCCTCGTCGACATCGCCTTCGACATTGCCGATGAGCATCTCGACGGACACGTCTCGATCCTCAAGCGCGCCGGCGCAGATATTTTCGTCTTTCTCGGTGTACCGTCGACGGCGTCCAAGGTGATCAAGCTGGCGGCGGCAATGAAATGGCGCCCGGTCTTCATCGTCAACGACGCCTCGGCCTCGATCGCAAATGCGATGGCGCCCGCAGGCCTGGAGAATTCCTCCGGCGTGATCTCGGCGGCTTTCCTCAAGGATCCGAGCGATCCCGCGTGGAAAGACGATCCCGCCATGAAGGACTGGTTCGCCTTCATGGACAAATACCATCACGACGAAAGCACCAACAACAGCGCCGCGCTCTATGGCTACGCCGCGGCCGAGGCGCTGACGCAGGTGCTGAAGCAATGCGGCGACGATTTATCGCGCGAGAACATCATGCGTCAGGCGGCTTCGCTGAGGAATTATCAGCCCTCGGTCGCCCTGCCCAACATCAGGATGAACACCTCGCCGACCAGCTACCTGCCGATCAGGCAGATGCGGTTGGTCCAGTTCGACGGCCGTTCCTGGCAACCCTTCGGCGACGTGATCGAGACGGCGTTTACGGAAGGCGCGGCGCGGTGAGTTGCTTCACGCTGGCAGCGGTAGCGCACGGAGAAAACGTGACTGGGAGCTCGCCCGCGGCCATCCTTCGAGACGCCCGCCTAGGCAGGCCCTCAGGATGAGGTCGCGTTTTCGCAGCGAGAAATCCGACCCTCATGGTGAGGAGCCCGCCAGAGCGGGCGTCTCGAACCATGCAGGCCGAGCACGTTCGACAACCTCAACTGCGACTGCGACAGCCCTGCCTCACACCGGCTTCAGCGAGGCCAGCGCGTTCTCCAGCAGCGAGCGCACCCGCGCTGCGTCGCCGGATTTCACCACCGCGGGGTCGAGATAGAGCTCCAGCCCGGGGGCACGCTCGGTAATGATGCCGCTTGTCTCCACTGAAGCGTCGTTCAGCGCATCCACGGAGTACGGAATCACTTCGCGGCTGATGCCTTTCATCGTGATCGCGGGCAGCGCGTGGGCGCGGACGATGTCGCTGACCAGCGCAAAGGTTTCATAGCTCAGCACGATGCCGCCGGGCTCGGCGATCGATTGCAGGCGCGCGGCGAGGTTCGCCTCCGCACCGATGATCGTGTAGTCCATGCGATCGCTGCTGCCGAAATTGCCGACATTGCAATAGCCGGAATTGATGCCCATGCGCGCCTTGAACGGCAGCTCGATGCCGGAGGCGCGCCATTTCGCATTGAGCTCGGTGAGGCGGTGCTGCATGCGCCAGGCCATCTGGAGGCAGGCCTGGGCGTCGGCGCGGTCGCCCTTGGTCTCGGGATCGCCGAAGAAGATCAGCATGGCATCGCCGATGAACTTGTCGATGGTGCCGCCAAATTCGTGGGCGACCGCCGACATCTCGGTGAAATATTCGTTGAGGAGCTGGGTCAGCAACTCCGGCTGGAGCCGCTCCGCCGTCGCGGTGAAGTTCTGGATGTCCGAGAAGAAGATGGTGAGCTTCTTGCGTTCGGTGTGGATGGTGACGTCCTTCTGGCCAGAGAAGATGCTTCGGTAGACCTGCGGCGGAATGTAACGCGAGATCTTCATCGAGAGTGAGGCGAGGAAGTCGTTGGCGGATTCGAGCTCCTTGTTCATGCCCTTGATGCGGCTCGCCTGACGGCGCTGCAGCGAGAGAAACGACAAGCCGCTGCCGGCCGCGATCAGGAAATAGGCCAAGAGGAATTTGAACGAGAAGATGTTGGCGGCGATCGGCTGGGCGATGATCACCTCCTGGATGCCCCTGACGTCGCCCACCTTCCAGTCCTTCTTCGGACTTTCGGGGTGGCTGTTGTGGCAGCTGACGCAGGCCGGGCCCATCGTCACCGGAGCGATCAAGCGGACCTTGTCGTTGAACAGCGAGGTCTCGGTCTCGACGATCTTCTGCTCGGGATCGTTGCGAAGCGATTCGAGCGCATCCTTCTCGAACTTGTCGAGCTGGTGCGGGGCGCGATTCTGGAACGGGAAGTCCGAAACGAAACGGTAGGTGATGTTTTCCTGCTGCGCTCCGATTACCCGCCCGAGCTCCAGCGACAGCGTGGCCGGGATCGGGACCCCGCCGGGGACGGATTCGTAGTTGTGAACCACCCTGGTCGTGCCGTTCGGATTGGCGATGATGCGCCCGACCACGTTGGTCGCGTAATAGCTGCGCACGCTCGTGATCACCGAATTCAGGTCGATCGCCTGCCGGCGCAGCGCGGTCTTGCTGAGTTCGGTCAGGTCCAGCCACACCGCGAGCGGCAAGGCGAGCAGGAGGAAGGCGACCGCGGCACCGGTCAGGATGCCACTCTTGCGCTGTTCTTCGGAGATCTCTTGCTTCACTCTTTGGCTCCGTGATGAGCGTTCTTGTCTCGAACTCGGGGGATGCGGAACAGAGCCAATAAACGCGCTCCCGCGCAACCCCATTTTATGGTGGTCGCGCCAAGCGGCTTTTCGTTTCATGGCGAATGTTTAAGATCGGCATTAATCTGCATTCACTCCACCGGGAGATCCCTCAAATGACCGAGACCATCCGTGTCAAGCGCTTCAATGCGCGCCCCGTGATCGTGCCGATGAAGCTCCCGCTCAAAACCTCGACCGGAGCGGTCGCAAAGGCGCCTCTGGTGCTGATCGACTGCGAGACCGACCTGGGCGTGCGGGGGCACGCCTATCTGTTCTCGATCACACCATCGGCCTTGAAGCCATTGACGGCGATGGTCGCGGAAATGTCAGAGCTCGTCGCGGGCGATGAACTGCTGCCGTTCGAGATCGAGCGCAAGCTGACCCAGCGCTTCACCCTGCTGGGGCTCGCCGGCCTGCAGCGGCTGGCACAATCCGGCATCGACATGGCGGCATGGGACGCACTGGCGCGCGCACGCGGCCTTCCGCTAGCGCGGCTGCTCGGCGGCGCGCCGAGACCGGTCAGGGCTTACAATTCGAAGGGGCTCGGCATCATGCCGGCGGGTGCCGCGGTGGAGGAAGCCCACAAGCTGCTGGCCGAGGGCTTTCAGGCCGCAAAGATCCGCGTCGGCCGTCCCGATGCACGGGAAGACCTGAAGGTGGTGCGCGCGGTGCGCAAGGCCGTCGGCGACGACGTGACCTTGATGTGCGACTATAACCAGGCGCTGACGGTCAGCGAGGCCATTCGCCGCGGCGAGATGCTCGACGACGAGGGGCTCACCTGGATCGAGGAGCCGATTCGTCACGACGACTATTCCGGCTGCGCCCGCATCGCGGATGCGCTGCGCACCCCGGTCCAGATCGGCGAGAATTTCGACAGCGCCTTCGCGATGCAGACCGCGCTGTCGGCGGAAGCCTGCGACTACGTGATGCCCGACGTGCAGCGCATCGGCGGCGTCACCGGCTGGCTGCGCGCCGCCGCGCTGGCGCATGCCGCCGGGATCGAGATGTCGACGCATCTGTTCTCGGAAGTCAGCGCGCATCTGCTCTGCGTAACGCCCACCGCGCACTGGCTGGAATATGTCGACTGGGCCGACGCAGTGCTCTCGACGCGGCTGATCATCAAGGACGGCTTTGCCCTGCCGAACGAGGAGCCCGGCAACGGGATTGCGTGGGACGAGGCCGCGGTGAAGAAATATCTGGTCGAATAGGCCGCGTTCGTCGCGGCGCATCACATCGCGAACTTCGGAACCTGACGATCACCGAGCGAACATGCCATCTACGACCGAACAGCGGCAATCATACTCAGCTCGACCGGTGCGCCCCGCGGCAACTCGGCGACGCCAACAGATGTACGCGTATGACGACCGCGATCACCTAGGCGCTCGATCAGCCGGTCGGAGGCGCCGTTCATGACTTGCGATTGCTGCGTAAATCCAGGCGCCGAGGCGATGTACCCAACGAGCTGCAAGACCTGGACGATCTTGTCCTCTCCGCCTGTTGCGTGGTTGATGGCCGAAATGCAGAGATCAGCGCAGAGTGCAGCAGCTTCCTGTGCGGCGGCGACATCGACACCTGCGCCGACTTTGCCTGAGTGCAGCAGGTCTTCGCCGCGACGCGGCAGCTGACCACTGACATACGCAATTCCACTATGGATGATCACCGGCAGGTAGTTGCCGCCGGGCTTGTTCACGCTGCTCATTTCGGTAACCTGCCTTCTTTCCACATCCGCGGTGAGCGATACAGTTTCGCCGAATGCCAGGTTCGCCGCCGCGGTGAAGGATCGGACAATGGCAGGCGGCGAGTCACGGATCAAGGCTGCGCCAGGCGGCACGTTCGGGCCAGCACCAAGCCGCTATCCGACCGGATTGAAGGACCTGCTGCGCGGGCCGAAGGAGGCGTCCCCTGAGAGGCGCCCGCGTTACCACGTCTCCGCGCCCGGAATCTTCCTTCGTACCGCCATGCGCTGGATCCATATGCAGCGACGCACGGATCTGTTGGAGCGGCCGACCGCCGAGATCCCCTCGCCGGCCTGAAGCAACGGCGCCACGTTTTCGCGCAGCACACGACAGCGCTGGAGCTCGGCCTGCCAGTCGATGGCGGCTGCGTCGGCCCGCGACGCAATCAGCGACAATACAGCTAGGGCAAGACAGCCCGTTCGCATGGGTCGGAGTTCCTTCACCGTGATCCGCCCGGATCGCGCCGGTAGCGGAAGTCGCAATGCGGAGCGCCTTGCATGATGGTCTGCGTTCGCGTCAGCGCGACGTCGGGGCCGAAACCTTCGGCGGTCGCAAAGTCGGCGGTGCAGACCAGGAGAAAGCCGAGCTTGGGCTCGCCCAGCGCCTTGTAGAACTCGGCATAGGCGCATCGCTTCACATCAAGCGCGAAGACGTCCTCGGTCTGCTCGACAATATTGTAAGCGAGCGCGTCGTCACGGGCATAGGTCTGGAAGGCGGAGGACACCGCCTTGCCGAGATTGTTCTCGTTCTTGGCTTTCCAGAATTCCTCGCCGAAACCGCGATAGAGATCGCCGAGCGCCTTGCGCACCAGCGCATTGGCATGCGTCTCGCCGAGCTCGGCCTGGAGCGCCTTGACCAAGGGCACCAACACCTGCGCCTGGATTCTGACCTGTTCGAGCACGGAAATGCTCATGGCAAACTCACGTCGCGGACCAAGAGGATCATAGATCCTATGGGTGACGGGTAGCGATAACCCACTCCCCCAGAGGATCACGGACTGCAGCAATCATAGCCGCGAATAGCACGATTTGCTAACTTTCCGCGGGATAAACCAAGCGGCCGTCAGCCATCATGTGCGCCGCCGGATTCATCTCGGCCAGTTTGACCTCCCCGGGTCCCGTAATGTGAAACACGCTCTCGCCGCCGGCGAGCAGGTAATCGGTGATGATCCGCTGGTGGCAGCGCCACCATACCGTCTCGGCACACATGATGGCGCATCGCTGCGCCTGCCCGAGTTCGCGCAGATGCGCGAGCCCCTCGCGAAAGCTCTCGCTCACCGCATAGTCGGCATAGTTGTGAAAGCTGTCGTTCTGCCAGAAAGCATTGGTCTCGCGCGGTATCTCCCGCTTGCGGCTGCGCAGGCCGCCGAGCGAGGCGATATGCTCATAGTCGACCGAAACGGCCCCGAGTGCTTGCGACAGGGCCTCGCGATTGTATTGGGGATTGGTGCGCGAGCGGGGCACGGTGCGGACGTCGACGAGATGCGTGACGGACACGCTCTGCAACAGGACAACGAATTCACCGATTGGACGTGTGCCGTGGCCGATCGTGAAGAATGGGTGAGCCATCGCCCGTCAGCTCCGGAGCAAGTGCAACGCCCGGCCCTTATGCAAGGCGACGTGATCGGTCTTGTCGCTTTTGATCTCGTATTGCGGATCGTCGGGGCTGGCATGGTGGACGTAGCCCTTGTACTCGACGTCCTTGGTGTGCACGCGGAGGATGTGGCCGCGCACCCGGCCGGCCTCGGAATTCCAGCTGACATGGTCGCCACGCTTGAACACTTTCGGCATGGCGAACCAATGCGGGAGCGCGTCTGGACGTTCCAGGCTGCGGAGCAGAACGCCCCAGTCCGTCTACGCTCTTCGAGCTACGCCGGACACGCTTCGCCCGAGAGGTCTTGGCTGTGCCACGCGAAGCCGAAGGCGAAGCGTGGTGGGCGCGACAGGGATCGAACCTGTGACCCCTACCATGTCAAGGTAGTGCTCTCCCGCTGAGCTACGCGCCCTAGATGTCGTCTAGATCGGGTCGGGTCCCTATAACGGCTCACGGGAGCCGGTGCAAGGACGGAAGGGGGCCGATTTAGGCCGCCAGCATCTTGTTCACTTCGCTGACCAATTCGCGCAAATGCACGGGCTTGGACAGCACCTTGGCGTTCTTGGGGGCGTCCGAATCCGAGTTCAGGGCGACCGCGGCGAAGCCGGTGATGAACATGATCTTGATGTCGGGGTCGAGTTCCGAGGCCCGGCGGGCGAGCTCGATGCCGTCCATCTCCGGCATCACGATGTCGGTGAGCAGCATCTCGAACGGCTCTTCCCGCAGCCGCTGATAGGCGGCCATGCCGTTATCGTGGGACGAGACCTGAAAACCGGCGTTTTCCAGCGCCTTGACCAGGAAACGGCGCATGTCGTTGTCGTCTTCGGCGAGCAGGATCTTTGGCATGGCGGAAATGTCGAATCCCCAGAGGATATCAGCGGAGGTCACTAAGCCCGACGGAGGGTAAATTTGGGGTGAAAATCTTTACCGTCCGCAGCTCGCGCTGCCAGACTCTTGTGAACCGGAATACGGCACGAAGCAATCGAGCCGTACCTGCCGGTCCCCACCTCGCTGCCCGCAGGGTTAAGACATGTTCCAGCGCAGATCTCATCTTTTCGCTTGGCAGGATGGTTGCGATTCCGGACAATGACGACACATAAGAGCCGCTCGATCGGCCGAATCAATGCGTTGAGGCCGGTGCTGGGCTTGTTGGATCGTGCGGCGCCAAAGGGGGCGAAGCCTGATACCAAGGGGCGAAGCCTGATTGCCAAGGGATGAAGCCTGACACCAAGGGACGAAGCCTGAGAAGATGACCCGGTTTGACGGCGACAAGTCGCCCGCCTTCGAGATCGTTGAGCCCGCGCAATGGCGCGCGCCAATTATCTTCAACTCGCCCCATTCCGGCTCGACCTATCCGGACGAATTCCTCAGCGCCTCCAGGATCGACCTGCCGACGCTGCGGCGTTCCGAAGATTCCTTCATGGACGAGCTGATCGGCCATCTCAGCGAGCGCGGCTTTCCGACCGTGCGGGTCAACTTTCCGCGCTCCTATGTCGACGTCAATCGTGAGCCCTATGAGCTCGATCCCCGGATGTTCACCGGGCGCCTGCCGAGCTTTGCCAACACCCGCTCGATGCGGGTCGCCGGCGGGCTCGGCACCATTCCGCGCGTGGTCGGCGACGGCCAGGAGATCTATCGCGAGCGCATCCTGGTCGACGACGCGCTGGGGCGGATCGAGACGCTGTACAAGCCCTATCATCGCGCGCTGCGCCGGCTGATCAACAAGGTGCACCAGATGTTCGGCACCGTCGTGCTGGTCGACTGCCATTCGATGCCCTCGGTCGGCGTCTCCCGCGACGAGCCGCGGCGGCCCGACATCGTGATCGGCGACCGCTACGGCACGAGCTGCACGCCGCTATTGCCCGACCGGGTCGAGGAGACCATGGCCGGGCTCGGCTATTCGATCGGCCGCAACAAGCCCTATGCCGGCGGCTTCATCACCGAGCATTACGGTAACCCGGCCAGCGGCCTCCACGCCGTGCAGCTCGAGCTCAACCGCGCGATCTACATGGACGAGCGGCGGCGCGAGCGCAGTCCGCGCTTTGCGCAAGTGGCGTCGGACTTCGGCGTGCTCGCCGACGTGCTGGCGACCACGGTCCCGTTCGGCGATCTCGGCCCGTTCCAGGCCGCGGCGGAATAAGCGCGACGTTTTTCTTCGAACAATGGTGTTGGGTGCGATCAGCGCGAGCGCGTTTCGCGGCGCGCATTGAAATGAAAGCCAAGGCTTAAAGAAATGAGAGGCTGAAAGAAAAAAGGGCCGCTTCTAATGAAGAAGCGGCCCAAGTCTAGGGAGGAAACGCCCAAGGAGGGCAGCAGTAACGCGAGAAGCGCTACCGCACCGCAACAATATGCGGCCGCGACGCACAAAGTGCAAGGGCTTTCGAGCGGTTTCCCATGCAATGAGGACATAGCTCGGTTGCTTCCAGAGAAACCCGGATTCAGTTCCTTTGATAAGTAAATTCAATGGGTTGATAATCATTTGCATACCAACGAGGCAGATCCGGAACTAAGGTTTCAACTCAATGATCGATATTTGCCCAGCGGTGTCTTTGACGAGGCGAACGCTTCCCGCATCCAAAATACCAGGGTGCAAAAGCAAGACAGCGCTGCACGATCCTTCCGATTTGAGCTAGGCAGGAGTGAGCTTCACCCGACTTTCGCTTTTTGAGGATACGCCGTGACGGTGATCGATTTCTCCGCCTTCATCGGACGGCTCGCCACCGCCTCCGGCGAAACCATCCTGCCGTTCTTCCGCACCTCGCTGTCGATCGAGGACAAGAGCAAGACCAAGGATTTCGACCCCGTAACCGAGGCCGACCGCGCCGCGGAGGCGGTGATGCGGCGTCTGATCAAGGCCAACTTTCCCCAGCACGGCATCGTCGGCGAGGAATTCGGCAACGAGCGCGAGGATTCGGATTACGTCTGGGTGCTCGACCCCATCGACGGCACCAAATCCTTCATCGGCGGCTTTCCGATCTGGGGCACGCTGATCGCGCTCCTGCACAAGGGCACGCCGGTCTACGGCATGATGCACCAGCCCTTCATCGGCGAACGCTTTTCCGGCGACAGCGGCTCGGCTCATTATAATGGCCCCTCCGGCGAGCGCCGGCTCCAGGTCCGGCGCTGTGCTTCGCTGTCGGAGGCGACGACCTACACCACCAGCCCGCTGCTGATGAACGAGCGCGACCGCGCCATCTTCGGCCGCATCGAGAAGGGCGCGCGGCTGTCGCGCTATGGCGGCGACTGCTACTCCTATTGCATGCTGGCGGCGGGTCACGTCGATCTCGTGGTCGAGACCGAGCTGAAGCCTTACGACATTGCAGCCCTGATTCCGATCGTGACCGGCGCCGGCGGCGTCGTCACCACCTGGGAAGGCAAGCCGGCGCAGGGCGGCGGCCGCATCGTCGCGGCCGGCGACGCCAGGGTTCACGAAAAAGCACTGAAACTGCTCAACGGATAGGCGATTTATTGTTTGCGCATGATCCTCTCGGAAAACCGCTGCACACTTTTCCGGATCATGCTTCAGGGAGCCTGCATGACCAACCGGCGCACGCTCCTTCTCGCGGCCTTGCTTCTGTTTCCGACCCTGGCCTGCGCCCAGAATTTCCCGGCCAAGCCAATCAAGCTGATCGTGCCGTTCCCGGCCGGCGGCCCCAACGACATCATCGCGCGGGTGATCGGCCAGCGCATGTCGGAGCTGTCAGGGCAGCCGGTGCTGATCGACAATCGCGGCGGCCAGGGCGGCGTGCTTGGTACTGACGCGGTCGCCAAGAGCGCACCTGACGGCTATACCATCGCGATCTCCTCGGCCGGCGCGCTCGCCATCAGCCCGAGCATGGAGCGGGTCGCCTACGATACGCTCAATGACCTCACGCCGGTGACGCTGGTCGCAACCGTGCCGGAAATGTTGGTGGTGGCGACCAATGTGCCCGCAAAGGACATCGGCGAATTGATCGCGCTCGCCAAGGCGCAGCCGGGAAAACTCAACTTCGCCTCCTCCGGCCCCGGCAGCCTGCCGCATCTCGCCGGTGAATTGTTCAAGCTGACGGCCAAAATCGACATCGTGCACGTGCCCTATCGCGGCGCGGCGCCGGCCGTGAACGATCTGCTGGGCCAGCAGGTGCAGATGACGTTCCTGGACCTCCCCGTGCTGCTGCCGCAGGTCAAGGCGGGCGCCCTGCGACCGATCGCAGTTGGCTCCGCCGAGCGTTCGCCGACCGCGCCTGATGTGCCGACCACCGCGGAAGCCGGCTTTGCCGATCTGCGCATCGAGAACTGGTACGGCATGGTCGCGCCGAAGGGCACGCCGAAGGAGATCGTCGCCGCGCTGCATGGTCTGGCCACGAAGGCGATGGCGGATCCCGCGGTGAAGGAAAAGCTTGCCGCCCAGGGCGCCACCCTGGTCGGCGATGAGCCGGAGCATTTTCGCACATTCATCGCAGACGAGACCAAGAAATGGGCGAAGGTGATCAAGGACGCTGGCGTGGAGACGGCGAAGTAACTGTGTCTTGCCCCTCCTGAAGGGGCGGGGAAATCTTGGAGCTCACACCGCCGCAGCCCGCAAATGCTCCACCAGCATCTTGGCCGGGCGCGGTAGCGTCTTGAAGCTTCGCGCGCAGATCACGAGTTTGCGGTTGGCCCAGCTATCGCGCAGGCGGACCATGGCGAGCGGCATCAGTTTTGCGCAGCGGCGGGCCGCGGCTTCGGGCACCAGCGCGACGCCCACATCGGCGGCGACCATCTGGCAGATCGCGTCGAAGTCGCGCAGGCGCGCGCGGTAATGCGGCCGCATGCCGAGCCGGGCGGCGTGCTTCGAAATATGCACCTGAAGCGCGGTGGCGCTGGTCAGCCCGACGAACTCGCAAGCACCCGCCTCCTGGAAATCGATCGCGCGGCGGCCCGCGAACGGGCCGCGCCTGGACGTCACCAGCGTCAGGCGATCCTCGCTGAAGGCGAATCGCTCGATATGATCGGGCAGCGCGTGCTCGGCGGCAAAGCCGAGATCGGCCGCGCCCGCAGTGATCGCGGCCGCGATGTCAGTGCTCTCGCGCTCCTCGATGTCGATGGCGACGTCGCGGTGCTCGCGCAGGAAGCCGGCAAGCGCCTTCGGCAGATGCTCCGAGAGGCCGGAGGTATTGGCGAGGAAATGCACGCTCGCGCGCACGCCGCTGGCAAAGCCGGCGAGATCGCCGCGCATGGCGTCGATCTGGTGGATGACGAGACGGGCGTGATCGAGCAGGCTCTCGCCGGCCGCGGTCAATTCGACGCCGCGGCGCCCGCGCTTGAGCAGCGCGACGCCGAGTGCATCCTCCAGCCCCTTGATGCGCGCGCTGGCCGAGGCCAGGGCCAGATGCGACCGCTCCGCGCCGCGGGTGATGCTGCGCTGGTCGGCGACCGCGATGAACAGCTGGAGGTCGACGAGGTCGAAGCGCATCCCGGGTCCCTTCAGCCTTCGTTCCAGACGAAGGTTTTCTCCGTAAGCTACAGATTGTGCCGAAGCGCGGCATCGGTCAATGTGCAGATATGATCGACCCGCTCCTCGTTCTCATCGCCGCCGTTTTCCTGATTGCCGGATTCGTCAAGGGCGTGGTCGGACTCGGCCTGCCGACCGTGTCCATGGGCCTGCTCGCGGTGAGCATGACGCCAAGCCGCGCGATCGCCATCGTGATCGTACCCGCCATCCTCACCAACATCTGGCAGACTTTCGTCGGCCCCCATTTGCGCGACATCCTGAGGCGGCTGTGGCCACTGATGATCGGCACCGTGATCGGGTGCTGGCTCAATGCCGGCGCGCTCACCGGTCCGCATGCGCGCTACGGCACGATCGTGCTCGGCGCACTCCTGGTCATCTACGCAATCATCGGGCTGAACAAATTCCAGTTTCACGTGGCGCCAAAGAACGAGAAATGGGTCGGCGGCGTGGTCGGCTTGGTCACCGGCGTGATCTCGGCCTCGACCGGCGTGCAGGTGATCCCCTCGATGCCGTTCATGCAGGCGATCGGCATGGAGAAGGACGAGCTGGTGCAGGCGCTCGGCGTGTTTTTCACGACAGCGACACTGGCGCTCGCCTTCAACCTCACCGCCGGCGGATTGCTGACGCCGGCCAACGCGGTGCCGGGCGCCGTCGGCATGGCCTGCGCGTTTGCCGGCATGTATATCGGCCAAACGGTGCGGGCGCGGATGCCGGCGGAAGCGTTTCGCCGCTGGTTCCTGATCGCGATGATCCTGCTCGGCCTCTATCTCGCCGGCAGCGCGCTGCTGAAGGAATTCGCGTAAAGGACGTTACCGCGTCTCCAGCATGGCGACGCGAATGCCGAGATAGATGAAGAGGCCGCCGAGGGCACGGTTGACCCAGGCGACCGCGCCTTCGGAGCTCCGCAAGCGGTGGGCGGCCTTTGCCGCGAACGCCGCCAGCACCAGGCACCACAGCGTTCCCGTGCAGATGAAGATCAGGCCGAGCGTCAGGAAGGCGAGCGGCTTGTGGGCCGAGTCGGCTGCGACGAATTGCGGCAGGAAGGCCAGGAAGAACAGCGCGACCTTGGGATTGAGCGCGTTGGTGAAGACGCCCTGGAGGAAAACCCGCCGCAGCGAGCTCTGCACCGGCTCGTCGATGGCCGAGGCCAGCACCGGGCGCGACCACAGCATCTGAAGCCCGGTCACGACGAGATAGGCCGCTCCGGCCAGCTTCAGGATCGAGAACGCGGTCGATGAGGCCATCAGCAGGGCCGAAAGGCCGATTGCCGCGCCCGCGACGTGGAAAAAGCAGCCGCAACTGATGCCCAGCGCGGCCGCGGCGCCACCTCGCCAGCCCAGCTGCATGCTGCGACCGATCACGTAGACCGTATCAGGCCCCGGCGTGATGTTGAGCAGCACGCCTGACAGGACGAAGAGCCAGATTTCGTGAATGCCCAGCATGTGTGACGTGCCTCCGTCGCCCAACCATGGCCCAAGAGGCCGGCTTAGTGGGTTCGCTCGTCCCCGTCCACTGCCGGGATTGCCGAGGATTTACCTCGAATTTGCAATGCGGTTCGTACTTTCGCTCGGCCTCATCTGCTCTATAAGGAACGGGTTCTTTGAACGCGGGATTCGAGGCGACTGCGACGCCGTGGCCGGTCCTCGATCTCTTCCAAGTCTCTTGCAAGTCTCTTGGAGCTCCGGAATATGGAAAGACGTCTGGCTGCCATTGTCTGCGCCGATGTCGCTGGCTATTCGCGCATGATGGGCACCGATGAGGCCGGCACCCATGCCGCCTTCAAGGCCCATCGCAGCGCGATCCACCCCATCATCCTCAATCACGGCGGCCGCGTCGTCAAAAACACCGGCGACGGCTTCCTGCTGGAATTCCCCTCGATTGTCGGCGCCACCGAGGCCGCGATCGCGATGCAGACGCTGATGGCGGAACGCAATCACCATCTGCCCGCCGATCGCGCCATGCAATTCCGCCTCGGGATTCATATGGGTGACGTCATCGCCGACGAGGACGAGGTGTTCGGTGACGATGTCAACATTGCCGTCCGCCTCGAAGCCGTGGCGAGCCCCGGGGGCTTCGCGATCTCGGCCAAGGCCTACAAGGAGACCGGCAAGCATCTCACCGTGCCGCTGATCGATGCCGGCAACCACCGCTTCAAGAACATCAAGGATCCGATCGGGGTCTGGACCTGGACACCTGAGGGTGCACCGGCGCTTGCGCCCGCGCTGAGGGAGGCATCCGCCCTCTCGCAGCAGTACCGCACCGCGATCGTCGGCGTGCTGCCCTTTGCCAATCTCAGCGACGCCCAGGACGAGTATTTCTCCGACGGCCTGACCGAGGATCTGATCCACGCGCTGTCGCTGCAATCCTTTTACCGCGTGCTGAGCCGCAACTCGACTTTCGTGTTCAAGGGCAACAACGTCAGCACCCGCCTGATCGCGCGGGAGATCGACGCTAGCTATCTGATCCAAGGTTCGGTGCGGCGTGCCGGAGCCAAGATCCGCGTCACCGCCGAGCTGATCGCGCCGGAGACCGGCGAGCAGCTCTGGACTGGCCGCTACGACCGCGACATCGGCGATCTCTTCGCGATGCAGGACGAGATCACCACCAACCTGTCCGCCGCCATCGCCACCGAGATCGTCCGGGCCGAGGCCTCGGCGCCGGCGCGGCTCTCGACCGACGTCACCGCCTGGGACCGCTTCCTCAAAGGGCTGTCGCACTATTATCGGCAAACCAAGGAAGACCTGGCCATCGCCGTCGACCTGTTCCGGGAGGCCATCAGGCTCGAGCCCAAGCTGTCGATTGCGCACGCCTATCTCGCCACGATCCAGATCCAGAGCATCCAGTTCGGCTGGGTCAAGGGCACGCGCGAGATGTGGGCCGAAGCGATGAAGCTTGCCGAAACCAGCGTCCGGCTCGATCCGCGCTCGTCATTTGCGTTCTCGATCCTGTCCTGGACCCACGCGCTGGAGGGCCATTACGAGGCCGCGATGGACGCCGCCAAGCGCGCCGTCGCGCTCAACCCCTACGACAACGGCGCGCGCGGCGTGCTCGGCATCTGCCATTTCGCCATCGGCGAGCACCGCGAGGCGATCGAGCTGTTCTCGCTGGCCGCACAGCGCGACAACAGCGATCCGCGCTACCAATGGGCCGCGCTGAACGCCTTCAGCCACTATCTGCTGGGCCAATATGACGCGACCCTGTCATGGGCTCGAGAACAGCTCTACATCAACCCGAACCATTTGCAGGCGCTGGCAATCCGCGCCGCGGCGCTGGCGCAATTGGGGCGGGGCGACGAGGCGGTCGAGGCGACCCGCGTGCTCGTGGGTAACTACCCGACCCTGAATGTCGACCGTCATTTGCGCAATTTCCACTGGAAGCGGCCCGAGGACCTCGCCCATTACCGCGCCGGACTCTTGAATGCGGGCGTACCGCTCGGCAAACTGACCCTGGTTTCGAGCGACGTCAAACGCGTCGCCGAATCCTGAGGGCCAGCCGCGGCCACGCGGCGATGTCCCCTCCGCCTTTATTGACACGACAGTGAATTCAGCCACACTCCGCTACACGCTGAAGTAGTATAATGTGTTGTCGGCTTGTCAGGACTTTCCGCGCTCTATCGCCGCGTCTGTATTTCACGATTCGCCGTTTTCAGGATTTTGGGCCATGCATGACTCTGCTCCGAAGCCCCCCTTCGACCCCTCGATCCAGGTCTCGCCGAACAATCCCTGTCCATTCCTCCGCGGCCTCGTCGGCGAGGGGTTTGTTGACGGCGGAACCGTCCCGCTCGGCACGCTGTCGCAAACGATCGCGAATGCGAGCGGCGAGACCGGGCTGAAGAAGGTCTCGGCCCGCATCCAGGTCCGCGGCGTCGCGCTTATCGCCAACGGTCTGGGTCACATCCTGAAGAGCATATTTTCGGGCGCGCAGCTCGACGCGTTGCGTGGCGGCCCCCTCGACAAGCGCGGTGCCGGCTCGCGCGTCCTCGGCGTCGACGGCAACGTCGATGAGGACGAGCTTGCGCGGTTTGCGAGCTTCGGCCGGACCTACCAGGATCCGAACGGCGGCGACTCCGAGCCGGGTCTCAACGCCTCGGAAATCGGCGTCTTCATGCACGACAACCTCAAGCGCGCCGGCAGCGCCGCGCGCTGGTACTACCCTCTGCTGATGAAGTTCGAGTGGCCGATCCTCCTGAAGATCGCGGGCAAGGGCGCGGGTGAGGACCGCTATCTCAGCGTGGCCGACGTGCGCACTCTGTTCAACGAGCGACAATTCCCTGCTCGCATCAACCAGCGGCTCGTATCGCAGCCGGTGCTGTCGACCTGCCAGCGCGTGGTGCGGGGCGCCCTCAAGGTTGCGGCCCTGCTCGTCGCCCTCGGTCTCGCCTTGCTCGTTGCGGTCGCCGAATTCCCCGACCAGATGCGCGCCATGCTGCCGCAAAAGGGAATTCTCGTGAATCTCCTGCCGCCGCCCTTGCCCACGGTCCCCGAGACGAAGGCGGCCTTTTGGCTCGAACAGAACTGGTCGCTGAAGGACAGGCACTGGTTTCACCACGCCAGTCAGGGCACCGCGACTTTCCCGGTGCCTTACGAATGGTTCATGGCGCTGGAGCAGCCGCGCCTGCATTTGTTCTCGCGGCCAGGCATGATGACGGACAGCGCCTATCTCGAGCGCTTCGGGTTCATCCCGAGCCCGCAGTCGATCCAGACCGATGCGACGTCACTGCGCCGCTTTGGCTACGCCAATGTCTACGAGACGACGCAGGCGCCGGACTGGTCGACTAGGTGGACGCCGGCGGAGAACGTCGACGGCCTGCCGGTCGGCTTCGCACGGATGACCGGTGTCATCGATCCCGCGACGGGCCGTCGCGAAGAGGACAAGATCGGACTGACCTGCGCGGGCTGCCATACCGGCCAGATCCACTACCAGGGCGTGGACGTGCGTTTCGACGGCGGTCCGGCCATGACCGATCTGAAGAAGCTCGAACTCTCCACCGGCCTGTCGATCGCCTACACGCTTTACGTGCCGTTCCGCTTCCAGCGCTTCGCCGATCGCGTGCTCGGCCCCGATGCCAGCAAGGCTGACCGCGCCGCGCTCAAGCAGAAGCTCAGCGCGATCGGCAACTTCCTGATCGACTGGGCGCAAACCCAGCAAAAGACGATTGAAGGCAAGAAGACCTGGAACGGCAGGCAGCAGCAGGACACCGAGGAAGGGTTCGGTCGCCTCGACGCTCTCAATCGCATCGGCAATCAGGTTTTTTCGCAGGATCTCGCGCTGAGCGGGATCAAGGGATTCGAGAAGAACCTGCACGCCCAGGACGCCCCGGTCAGCTATCCCCCGATCTGGACCGTGCCCTGGTTCAAGTTCGCCCAGTACGACGCCTCGATCGAGCAGCCGCTGATCCGCAACGCCGGCGAAGCCCTCGGCGTGACGGCGCTGCTCAATCTGTCCGACGCCTACCCTGAGGACAGGCTGTGGCGGTCCTCCGTTCATATCAACACGCTCGGCTGGATCGAGGACATGCTCAGGGGGCCAGATCCGTTCAAGACGGCGGATCCCTCCACCGGTCCGAAGTTCGGCGGCCTGCTGGCGCCGAAATGGCCCTCGCAGATCCTTGGCGACAATTGGAGGCTCGATCAGAAGAAGGTCGACAATGGCCGCAAGATCTACGCCGAGATGTGTTCCGGATGCCATCTGCCGGCGATCGACACCCCGGCTTTCTGGTCTTCGGGACATTGGGAGCCGAGCGGCGACAGCAAGGTGCTGAACGCGGTGACGATCCCCCTCGACGAGATCAAGACGGATCCCGAACAGTCGCTCGTGCTCAGCAACAGGATCGTCGATCTGCCCGGCTTCCTGAAAGTGAATACGGCCGACCTCCAGAAATGGTGGCAATGCGACGTCTCGACCGCAAGCTCCCCGACCGAGATGGTGTATGCGCTCGGGCTGATGACCGTGGTGGATCTCGTCGCCCGCAAATGGATGGACGACGAGAAGACTCCGGACGCCGAGCGGGCGAAATTGTGGAATCTCGCGCGCAAGAACTGCCTCAATCCGGTGGGGGGAGCACGCTATCGGGCACGGCCGCTGAACGGCATCTGGGCCACGGCGCCCTATCTGCACAACGGCTCGGTGCCCTCTCTCTACTGGTTGCTGAAGCCTGCAAGCGAGCGCCCGCAAAAATTCTGCATGGGCCGCCGCGACTATGATCCCGTGACCGTCGGCTTTGCGGTCACCGCCGACGAGAAGTGCAAGACGGGTGAAACCGAGTTCTCGGCCGGGTCGGACAAGGATCCGATCCAGGGCAACAGCGTGCTCGGCCATTCCTTCGAGCGCAAGCCGGGCGAGCAAAAACGTCCCGGCGTGATCGGCCGCGTGTTCAAGGACGACAACGAGCGCTACGATCTGATCGAGTATCTGAAAACGCTGTAGTGGGTGATGCTACTTCCTCGTCATGGCCGGGTTTGTCCCGGCCATCCACGGTCTTCGTCACGGCGCAAAGAACGTGGATGCCCGGGACAAGCCCGGGCATGACGGCGTGTGGTCGCAGGGAAGCATCGCTTCCCCTCACTTGAACAGCGGCGTGCCCGGCACGAAGGCGTCGAAGGCGGCCCAGAATTGGGAGCGGTAACGGTCCTGCTCCTGGAGAATCTCGTGCTTGGCGCCGGCGATCACGAGATGGGAGCCGGCGCGCAAATGATAGGCGAACTCCTCGATCGCCGCGATCGAGACCACGGTGTCGCTGGAGGCCGCCAGCATCAGGATCGGCTGACGGATCTCGGACGGGTAGTTTTTGCCCTTGAAGGTGTTCATCGCGCGGAAGGCGGTATCGGCCCAGGCGACCGTCGGTGACGCGAGTCCGAGGGTCGGATCCTCCTCCAGGATCGCGGCATTGCGCGCATAGCGCACCGGATCGCTGGTCAGCGGATTGTTGATGAAGGGATTGAGCCCGGTGATCTGGTCGGTGCCGCCGGGGACATAACGGCCGCCCATCCCCAACACGCGCATCGTCTTCAGCAGCGCCCGCGCCGGAAACGAGGTGGCGCGGCCGGGGAGGTCGATCATCGGCGCCGACAGCACCATGCGGTCGAACCAGCGCTTGCCCGCATGCGCCACCCGCAGCATCACCGTGCCGCCCATGGAGTGGGCGAGCGCGAAGAAGGGCGGCGGGCAATCCGGCAGCACCACCTGCTGCACGAAGGTCTCGACGTCGATCTCGAAGTCCGCGAAGTCGCGGACATAGCCCTTGCGCGGATCGCGCAGGCGCCGCGAGGAGTGGCCCTGCCCGCGCCAGTCGATCATCGCCACCGCAAAGCCGCGGTCGCGCAAATCGCGCACGGTCTCGAAATATTTTTCGATCTGCTCGCTGCGTCCGGTGAAGACGCAGACGGTGCCCTTGCGGTTCGCCGGCGGCGCCCAGCGCGCAAAGCGCAGCTCGACGCCATCAGGGGTTTTGATGGTGCCGCTGACGACGTCTTCGGGAACGGGATTGGAGGGTATCGAGACCAGCGTCATGATGGGGAGGGCTTGGGCACGAAGTGCTGCAAATCAGGGGGCGGGAGCGCCGAAAAGGCTAAGTATCCGCCCTCTTGAACGCCGTTATCGTCAACCCATATCACCTTGGTGCAGGCCGCTACCAGTGTTTCGGAACCGGAACATCAGGCTGCACACAGACGAAAGCCCGGCCCGATTGGCGGGCGGGTTACTCAACAGTCGCTCAATGGAGGACTTGACCATGCGTACGTACGACCTGACCCCCTTCTACCGTTCCACCGTCGGCTTCGACCGCCTCTTCAACCTGCTCGACCAGGCCGGTTCGGACGGCAGCCCCGGTTATCCCCCCTACAATATCGAGCGCACCGGCGAGAACGACTACCGCATCACCGTTGCGGTCTCGGGCTTTGCCAAGGATGAGCTCTCCATCGTCGCGAAGGAAAACACGCTGACGATCAAGGGCGAAAAAGTCGCCAACGAGAACTCGAAGGCCGAAGTGCTGTACCGCGGCATCGCCGCGCGTGCTTTCGAGCGTGCATTCCAGCTTGCCGATTTCGTGCAGGTGAAGAACGCCTCGCTCGAGAACGGGCTGCTTCACGTCGACCTCGTCCGCGAGATTCCCGAGGCGAAGAAGCCGCGCCAGATCGCGATCAACACCGGTGCGCAGGGCGCACAGGTGATCGAGAACTCGGTAGCCGCGTAAATCACGGACGCCACTTCCAGGTTGCGAAAACGCCCCGGTGCCCCGGGGCGTTTTTTTGCGTGTTCAGTCGTTGGCTCGCGAAAGCTGCAAGTAGCCGCAAATCCTGCGGCCGGCAGCTGGTTTTCGGTTGAAATCGAAATACAGGTTTGGGTCTGTTGTTCTACGTTACCCACACACCGCATGAGCTCGCCTGCGTGTCTCGTACGCCCCCGACCAAGGCGGTTGTCACAGGTGAGTGACCAAGCGTAACGCCGCCGCTCCGCACACCGTCCTTTGAATATCGAACACAAAATGAGACGGAGAACGATCATGACACTTTGGCGCAGCCTTTTCGTCGCCGCGAGCCTGTTGGCGGCCCCCATCAGCCTTGCTCACGCACAGACCCCGCAAACGGTGAAGGCCAAGAACATCGTGCTGGTGCACGGCGCCTGGGCCGACGGCTCGAGCTGGTCGGAGGTGATCCCGATCCTCCAGGCCGCCGGCCTCAACGTGACTGCCGTGCAAAATCCGCTGTCGTCGCTGTCGGACTCCGTCGAGGCAACCAAGCGCGCGCTGGCCGAGCAGGATGGTCCAACCGTGCTGGTCGCGCATTCCTGGGGCGGCACCGTCATCAGCCAGGTCGGCAACGACCCGAAGGTCACTGGCCTCGTCTATGTCGCCGCCCGCGCACCCGATGCCAACGAGGATTTCGTCGCCCTGTCCAAGCAATTCCCCGCGGGACCGGTGCGCACCGGCGTCGTCGAGCGCGACGGTTACACCAGGCTCTCGGAAGACGCCTTCCTGAAGTATTTCGCCAATGGCGTGAAGCCGGAGCAGGCGAAGGCGCTCTACGCGGTGCAATGGCCGACGGCCGCCTCGATCTTCGCCGGTCGCACCACAGAGGCGGCATGGCATTCCAAGCCGAGCTGGTACGCGGTGTCGAAGAGCGACGACACCATCAATCCCGATTTCGAACGCTTCCTCGCCAAGCGCATGAACGCCACGACGATCGAGCTCGACGCCGGCCACCTCTCGCTGGTGTCTCATCCGAAGGAGGTGGCGAATTTGATCCTGGAAGCGGCGGGGTATGGGCGGAGCTGAGCGGCGCTTGTCATGGTGCAAAGGCGCCTGAGTGCTCAGGCGCCTTTTGTTTTGCTCCGCTCTCTCCCCAACGTCGTCCTGGCGAAAGCCAGGACCCATTACCCCAAGGGGATGTTTGGCGAAGACTCGTCGTCCGGTACTCACACCACGAACAATCGACAGACCTGGCGGTATGGGTCCTGGCTTTCGCCAGGACGACACCGTTGGTGATGCGTAGCGCGTCCTAATCCAGCCCCTGCGCTGCCGGCATGTCCTGTGTCGGCAGGATGGTTGGAGCAGGTTTGGCCAGACCGACGGTTGGAGCAATGACCTGCGGCGCGGCCTCGGCGGGCTTTGCCGGCACGGCCGCCACGGTCTGCGTGGCAGGTTGAGCCTGCGCTGCCGGCTGCGTCGCAGGCTCGGCCGGCTTCGCCGCTGTGACCGGCGTCTCGCCGCGCGGCGGAGCCGCCTTGGGCAGCGGCACGGAGCGGCTGGCGACATGCGGAATCGGAGCCGGTGGGCGGGGCGGACCACTGCGGACCATGGTCGGCGGCGGCAGCGCGCTTTGCGGGCGGTAAGGCGCAACCGCAGGCTGCTCGTAGCCGGGCGCCATGCCGTAGGCGTCGGCAGCCGGCATGAAGCGCAAAATCCTTCCGTCGCGGGCATCGATCACGAGCCGGCCGTCCTCCCCGCGGCGGTCGATCACCGCGATGGTGTAGACGCTGCCGCGCAGGCGCGGGATGCCCAATGGAGAGAAGCCGTTCTCGCGCAGCACCGCGTAGACCTCTGTCGATGGCAGCAGCACCGGGGCCGGCCCGCGTTCTTCGTAGCCATAGCCATAGCCGTAGCGCGGCGGAGGCGGCGCGGCCTCCGGCGGCGCATAGGGGGCGTCGAAATCCGAGACCGCGATCATCGCCCCTCGCGCTGGAACCTGCGCTTGAGCCGCGGTCGCGGCCAGCGCCAGCGTGGCGGCGGCCACACATCCTGTGAAAAACTTCATGGTCGAGACGCTCCTGTCAGGCCCCCCGATGGATCGCGCTCTTTCGCTTCTTGCGACGTGGCGCGTCTTCCAGAGGGTTGATCCGAAGCTTCATTGGGGATTCCGGCGTCGGCGGGGCCGGATCAGGGCGTGTTTGCTTCTAAACCGGGGCCGCGCAACTTTTGGAAAGCGATTGATTGATCTATGGGGAATCGGGACTTGCGCGCGCTTGTGTGATAGACAAAAATTTGGCAAGGTGACGGTTAGGACAGGAAGACTGTCTCAATTTTGCTTGCGGTTCCGGCATAGGGATTGCAACGAAAGTCGGTGCTTTCGAGCGCCAGGAAGGCAACAGGCAAAGCCGTTCTCGGGGACGAAGAACGCCTTGGCCTGAATTTAAGAAAATGCGGCTCGCGAGCGGACGAGCGGTGACCCAGAAGCGGGTGCCGCGGGACGCCCAAGGTGCGCCGAAGATGGCGGTGAGGCAGCTTGCCGCATGGAGAGGACGAGAACATGAACGGGTCGCAAGTCGAGCGCGGAAACATCGTGGCAGAACAACTGTCGGCGACGGTCGCCTCGAAAACGGCCGATCCGATTCAGGAACACAATTCACGGCCGCCGGCCGTAGGCCTCTACGATCCGAGCCTGGAAAAAGATTCCTGCGGCGTCGGCTTCATCGCCAACATCAAGGGCCAGAAGTCGCACGAGATCGTCGCGGACGCGCTCAGCATCCTCTGCAACCTCGAGCACCGCGGCGCCGTCGGCGCCGACCCGCGCGCCGGTGACGGCGCCGGCATTCTGGTGCAGATCCCGCATGCGTTCTTCAGCCGCAAGGCGAAGGAGCTCGGCTTCGCGCTGCCCAATCCGGGCGAATACGCCATCGGCGCGCTTTTCATGCCGCGCGACACCGCGTGGCGCAACGTCATCAAAAGCATCATCGCCGACCAGATCAAGGAAGAGGGCCTGACGCTGCTCGGCTGGCGCGACGTGCCGACCGACAATTCCTCGCTCGGCGTCACCGTGAAGCCGACCGAACCCGCCTGCATGCAGGTGTTCATCGGCCGCAACGGCACCGCCAAGACCGAGGACGATTTCGAACGCCGGCTCTACATTCTGCGCAAGTCGATCTCGCAGGCGATCTATCAGCGCCGCGACCGCGGCCTCGCCGGCTACTATCCCTGCTCAATGTCCTGCCGCACCGTGATCTACAAGGGCATGTTCCTCGCCGACCAGCTCGGCAAGTACTATCCCGATTTGCACGAGAAGGATTTCGAGAGCGCGCTGGCGCTCGTGCACCAGCGTTTCTCGACCAACACCTTCCCGGCGTGGTCGCTGGCGCATCCCTACCGCATGATCGCGCATAACGGCGAGATCAACACGCTGCGCGGCAACGTCAACTGGATGGCGGCGCGCCAGGCCTCGGTGAGCTCCGAGCTGTACGGCAAGGACATCAACCGGCTCTGGCCGATCTCCTACGAAGGCCAGTCGGACACCGCCTGCTTCGACAACGCGCTCGAGTTCCTGGTGCAGGGCGGCTACTCGCTGCCGCACGCCGTCATGATGATGATTCCGGAGGCGTGGGCCGGCAATCCCTTGATGGATGAGAAGCGCCGCGCCTTCTACGAATATCACGCAGCCCTGATGGAGCCGTGGGACGGCCCCGCCGCGATCGCGTTCACCGACGGCCGCCAGATCGGTGCCACGCTCGACCGCAACGGCCTTCGGCCGGCGCGCTATCTCGTCACCAAGGACGACCGCATCGTGATGGCGTCCGAGATGGGCGTGCTGACGATTCCCGAGGACCAGATCATCACCAAGTGGCGCTTGCAGCCCGGCAAGATGCTGCTGGTCGATCTCGAGCAGGGCCGCCTGATCCCCGACGACGAGATCAAAGCCGAGCTCGCCAGAAGCCATCCCTACACGGAGTGGCTGGAGCGGACCCAGATCGTGCTGGAAGAGCTGCCGAAGGTGCCGACCACCGGCGTGCGCTCCAACCTGTCGCTGCTCGATCGCCAGCAGGCGTTCGGCTACAGCCAGGAAGACATCACCATCCTGATGACGCCGATGGCCTCCACCGGCGAGGAAGCCGCAGGCTCGATGGGCAACGACACGCCGATCTCGGCGCTGTCGGCCAAGGCCAAGCCGCTGTTCACCTACTTCAAGCAGAACTTTGCGCAGGTCACCAATCCGCCGATCGACCCGATCCGCGAGGAGCTGGTGATGAGCCTCGTCTCCATCATCGGACCGCGGCCGAACCTGTTCGACCTGCAAGGCCTAGCCACGACCAAGCGCCTCGAAGCGCGCCAGCCGATCCTGACCGACGCGGACCTCGAAAAGATCCGCTCGATCTCCGAGGTCGCCGAGTCGCACTTCAAGTCGCGCACGCTGGACACCACCTTCCACGCCGGCCTCGGCGCGGCAGGCATGGACCAGGTGCTGGATGAGCTCTGCGCACGCGCGGAGAGCGCGGTGCGCGAGGGCGTCAACATCATCATCCTGTCCGACCGCATGGTCGGCACCGACCGGGTTCCGATCCCGTCGCTGCTGGCCTGCGCCGCCGTGCATCATCATCTGATCCGCACCGGATTGCGCACCTCGGTCGGCCTCGTCGTCGAATCCGGCGAGCCGCGCGAAGTGCATCATTTCGCCTGTCTCGCCGGCTACGGCGCGGAAGCGATCAATCCGTATCTGGCGTTCGAGACCATCATCGCGATGAAGGACCGCCTGCCCGGCTCGCTCGACGACTACGAGATCGTCAAGCGCTACATCAAGTCGATCGGCAAGGGCCTGCTCAAGGTGATGTCCAAGATGGGCATCTCGACCTACCAGTCCTATTGCGGCGCGCAGATCTTTGACGCCATCGGCCTGAAGGCGGAATTCGTCGGCAAATTCTTCGCCGGCACCCACACCCGCGTCGAGGGCGTCGGTCTTGGCGAGATTGCCGAAGAGGCGGTGCGCCGTCATGCCGACGCGTTCGGCGATGCCCTCGTTTACAAGACTTCGCTCGATGTCGGCGGCGAATACGCCTATCGCAGCCGCGGCGAGGACCATGCATGGACCGCCGAGTCGGTGGGGCTGCTGCAGCACGCCGCGCGCGGCAATTCGCTGGAACGCTACCGCGCCTTCGCGAAGATCCTCAACGAGCAGTCGGAGCGTCTCCTGACGCTACGCGGCCTGTTCCGGATCAAGAATGCGGACGAAGAGAAGCGCAAGCCGATACCGCTCGACCAGGTCGAGCCGGCCAAGGACATCGTGAAGCGTTTCGCCACTGGCGCGATGAGCTTCGGCTCGATCTCGCGCGAGGCGCACACCACGCTCGCGATTGCCATGAACCGGATCGGCGGCAAGTCGAACACCGGCGAAGGCGGCGAGGAAGCGGACCGTTTCAAGCCGCTGCCGAACGGCGACAGCATGCGCTCGGCGATCAAGCAGGTCGCCTCGGGCCGCTTCGGCGTCACCACGGAGTATCTCGTCAACTCCGACATGATGCAGATCAAGATGGCGCAGGGCGCAAAGCCCGGCGAAGGCGGCCAATTGCCCGGCCACAAGGTCGACGCGACCATCGCCAAGGTCCGGCATTCGACGCCGGGCGTCGGCCTGATCTCGCCGCCGCCGCACCACGATATCTACTCGATCGAGGATCTGGCGCAGCTGATCTACGACCTCAAGAACGTCAATCCGGATGGCGCAGTCTCGGTCAAGCTCGTCTCCGAGATCGGCGTCGGCACCGTGGCCGCGGGCGTCGCCAAAGCGCGCGCCGACCATGTCACCATCGCGGGCTTCGAGGGCGGCACCGGCGCTTCGCCGCTGACCTCGATCAAGCACGCCGGCAGCCCTTGGGAAATCGGCCTCGCCGAAACCCACCAGACGCTGGTGCGCGAGCGGCTGCGCAGCCGCATCGTGGTGCAGGTCGACGGCGGCTTCCGCACCGGCCGTGACGTCGTGATCGGCGCGCTGCTGGGCGCCGACGAGTTCGGCTTCGCCACCGCGCCCTTGATCGCGGCCGGCTGCATCATGATGCGCAAGTGCCATCTCAACACCTGCCCGGTCGGCGTCGCGACCCAGGACCCCGTCCTGCGCAAGCGCTTCACCGGCCAGCCTGAGCATGTGATCAACTACTTCTTCTTCGTCGCCGAAGAGGTCCGCGAGATCATGGCCTCGCTCGGCTTCCGCAGCTTCAACGAGATGATCGGCCAGGTGCAGCTGCTCGACCAGACCAAGCTGGTCGCTCACTGGAAGGCCAAGGGGCTCGACTTCTCCAAGCTCTTCGTCAAGCAGAAGGAAGAGAAGGGCCAGAAGATCTATCACTCCGAGCGCCAGAACCATCATCTGGAAGCGGTGCTCGATCGCACGCTGATCGAGCAGGCGACGCCTGCGCTCGACCGCGGTGCGCCGGTGAAGATCGAGGCCAAGATCAACAGCACCAACCGCTCCGCGGGCGCGATGCTGTCGGGTGCGGTCGCCAAGATCTACGGCCATGCCGGCCTTCCGCATGAGACCATCCATGTCAGCCTCAAGGGCACCGCGGGCCAGGCCTTCGGCGCGTGGCTGGCGCAAGGTGTCACCTTCGAGCTCGAAGGCGAAGCCAACGACTATGTCGGCAAGGGCCTCTCGGGCGGCAAGATCATCGTCAAGCCGCCGGCCAACAGCGGCATCGTGCCGGAAGAGAGCATCATCGTCGGCAACACCGTGATGTACGGCGCCATTCAAGGCGAGTGCTACTTCCGCGGCATCGCCGGCGAGCGCTTTGCCGTGCGCAATTCCGGCGCCGTGGCGGTGGTCGAGGGCGCCGGCGACCATTGCTGCGAATACATGACGGGCGGCATCGTGGTCGTGCTCGGCAAGACCGGGCGCAACTTCGCGGCCGGCATGTCCGGCGGCATCGCCTATGTGCTGGACGAGACCGGCGACTTCGACAGGCTGTGCAACATGGCGATGGTCGAGCTCGAGCCGGTGCTGTCGGAAGAGCTGATCAACGCCGGCACCTATCATCACTCCGGTGACCTCGAGGCGCACGGCCGGGTGGACGTGTTCAAGGACCTGCTCGCCTCTGACGTCGAGCGGCTCCACGTCCTGATCACGCGCCATGCCAAGGCAACCGGCTCCAAGCGTGCCGCCGACATCCTGGCCAATTGGAAGGACTGGCTGCCCAAATTCCGCAAGGTGATGCCGGTCGAATACCGGCGCGCGCTGCGCGAGATGGCCGCCAACGCGGACGCCGAGCCGAAAATCGCGATCGGGGCCTGAGCATCACACCCCGTCATTGCGAGCGTAGCGAAGCAATCCAGACTTTCTCCTCTGATGCGGAATGGATTGCTTCGAAGCTCACGCTCCTCGCAATGACGACGAGAGAGAAACACAACGAATTTAAGCGGCAGGGACTTCGGGTTTAATGGGCAAGATCACGGGTTTTCTCGAAATCGAACGGCATGACCGCAAGTACACCCCGGTCGCCGAGCGCGTGAAGCATTTCCACGAGTTCGTCGTTCCCCTCTCCGAGAAGGAAACGCGCGACCAGGCCGCGCGCTGCATGAACTGCGGCATCCCCTATTGCCACGGCACCGGCTCGGTCTCGCCCGGCACGCCCGGCTGCCCGGTCAACAACCAGATCCCGGACTGGAACGACCTCGTCTATCAGGGCAACTGGGAAGAAGCCTCGCGCAATCTGCACTCGACCAATAATTTCCCGGAGTTCACGGGGCGTATCTGCCCGGCGCCGTGCGAAGCCTCCTGCACGCTCAACATCGACGACAACCCCGTCACCATCAAGACCATCGAATGCGCGATCGTCGACCGCGCCTGGGATAATGGCTGGCTGAAGCCGGAAGTGGCGGCCGTGAAGACGGGCAAGAAGGTCGCGGTGATCGGCTCGGGTCCGGCCGGCATGGCCTGCGCACAGCAGCTCGCGCGCGCCGGCCACGACGTGCATCTGTTCGAGAAGTTCGCCAAGGCCGGCGGCCTGCTCCGCTATGGCATTCCCGACTTCAAGATGGAAAAGAACGTCATCGACCGCCGGGTCACGCAGATGGAGGGCGAAGGCGTCACCTTCCACTACAACAGCCATGTCGGCGTCGACGGCAATGTCGATCCCCGCGAAATGCTCAACGAGTACGACGCCGTGGCCCTGACCGGCGGCGCCGAAGCCCCGCGCGACCTGCCGATCCCCGGCCGCGACCTCGCCGGCATCCACTACGCCATGGACTTCCTGCCGCAGCAGAACCGCCGCGTGTCCGAGGAACCGTTGAACGGCGTCCAGGAGATCCTGGCCGGTGGCAAGCATGTCGTCGTCATCGGCGGCGGCGACACCGGATCCGACTGCATCGGCACCTCGCTGCGCCAGGGCGCGCTCTCGGTGACCCAGCTCGAGATCATGCCGGCCCCGCCCGAGCACGAAAACAAGGGCCTGACCTGGCCGAACTGGCCGCTCAAGATGCGGACGTCCTCCAGCCAGGCCGAAGGCGCGATCCGCGAATTCGCGGTGTTGACGCAGAAGTTCACCGGTGAGACCGGCAAGGTCAAGAAGCTGCATTGCGTGCGCGTCGACGACAAGTTCAAGCCGATCGCCGGCACCGAGTTCGAGCTCGATGCCGACCTCGTCCTGCTCGCGATGGGCTTCGTCCATCCCGTGCACGAGGGGATGCTCAAGATGCTCTCGGTCGAGCTCGACCCGCGCGGCAACGTCAAGGCCAACACGCTCGACTACCAGACCTCGCGCCCGAACGTGTTCACCGCCGGTGACATGCGCCGCGGCCAATCGCTGGTGGTCTGGGCCATCCGCGAGGGTCGGCTGTGCGCCCGGTCGATCGACACGTTCTTGATGGGGAAGACGGATCTGCCGCGCTGAGTTGGGGCGAGCTGCGCAAGCTCGAACGCGGACAAGAAATCCGCTGTCGTCCTGGCGAAAGCCAGGACCCATACCGCGTGATCCCTCGATCGTGACCGATCGCAATACCAAACGACGAGTCTTCGCCAAACCACGCCCGTGGTAATGGGTCCTGGCTTTCGCCAGGACGACACCTGAGGTTTGGCCTCATTAGGAGCCTACGGTCGGGTGCCCGCTAATTCTGCAGCCTCACCCCGACCATCACCACCGTCGCCTGCGAGCTCGACCCCGGCTGGTTCGAATCCAGGATGTCGTGGCGGAGCGTGCCCTTCACCCAGATGTTGCGGTTGAGCTTGTAGATCAGATTGCTTTCGAACGAGTAGGTCTTGTCGTTGCGATTCTGGCCCTGGTAGTCGTAGGTGCCGTAGGTGAACTTGCCCACTGCCGTAAGCCAGCGGCGGAAGTCGTGATCGACTTCGGCGGCGTAGGTGTGCACCAGCACGCCGGAGGAGCCGGGGATGGTGGTCTCGGCGATCTGCGTGTCGGTGGCGAATTTCACCGTGGTCAGGCCGCTTGCATTCCAGATCAGCGAGCCCGAGGTCAGGAATCCCGCGAGCTGGCTCAGGCGCGGATCGACATAGTTGCGCGCGGAATAGCCGACCGAGACCTCGCCGGTGAGGATGCGCGAGAACTCGAAGGACGTGCCGACCTTGGCGTAGCCGCCGTTCGAATCGCGGAAGAAGCCATTGCGGTCGGCGGCCTGGTCGTGGACGCGTGTGTCGCCCTGGATCTCGACGAACGGCTTCAGGCCCGGCTTGAGATCGTAGGAGAAACGTCCGACGCCGCCATATTGGTTGAAGTCGCGGTCATCGTTGCTGAAGGTCGAGCCGTCGGTGAGTTTCGAGTTGGTGTAGGCGGTGCGATCCGCGGTGGCGCCGGCCGCGACCTGGAAGCGGTTGAAGGTCTGGTCGAAGCCGACGGTCGTGCCATAGGTGGCGTAAACGGGATATTTCTGCAGGCCGGCCTGCACGTTCGGGCTGCCGGGATTATCGGTGGCGAGCCGCAGGCGCAGTTGCGTGGTCAGCTTGAGATCGCGATTGACGTCGATGCGGCCGTCGACATGGCCGTTGAAGTCGGGGCGGTCAACCTCGACCGGCGAGGGCGAGGCAAAGCCGTCGATCGTCGCCGGCATGTTCTTGGTGTAGCCCGAGAACGAGCCGCGCAGATCCGCGACCAGCGCGTGGCGCTCCCAGTCGGACGCCACGAGGAGATCGGGCGCGACCACATAAACCGGCGAGCCGACCGGCTTGTTCAAACGCGCCGGGTTGGTGTCGTAACCGGTGGAGAGCTCGAGCCCGCCCTTGATCAGGAAGCTGCCGGCATAGTCGCCGACCGCGCCGAATGCATCGTCATCGATCTTGAGGCGGCGGCGCAGCGGCTGGCCGGGCACGTTGCCGGCCATCGCCGGGGCGACCGGAGTCTTGTGCGCCGTCTCGGAGGGCGGCGGCGCGATGCGTGGCGGGCCGAGCGTTCGCTCCGGTGTCGCCGGCGGCACCGGCGAGCCGGGGCCGACCGGACGCTTCGGCTTCGCCTGTCCGGGATAAAACTTTGGCTGCTGTCGCTTGCGGTTGAGCGAGTCGTAGCCGGAAGCGCTGGCGCCATTGGCGGCGGGCAAGCCGTAGATCGGGACCTGACCGGTCGGGCTTTGGTTGGTCGGGTTTTGGCCCACGCGCGCCGGCGTCTGCTGGCGTTTGCGCAAATCGGCGTTGGGATCGGGCAGTGTCGGCAGCGCATCCGACGGTGCCTGCGGCACGCCCGCGGTACGGCGCGTCGGCAGCGTGTCGGGCGAGGCGAAGCCACCGCGGTTTGGACTGAACAGGTCTGGGGTGAGGCTCTGGGCGGCCACGGGGGCGGTTCCAAGGACCGTCAGCGCAAAGCACGGCAAAGCCGCGCGCAGGAAATGCGCGCGTTTGCTCCGGCTCGTGCCTGGAGACGACCCCACGATGGAAGAACTCCAACGAAATCAAACACTTTCGCGATCGCCCCCACCGATCGGCGGGAACCATCGTTAATGGAGTTAAAACAATTATGGTTAACGACCGGTTGAGGGCTGGGGAGCCCTCGTCGCCTCGAAGGCCCTGGCGTGCTAAGCAGACGCCAACGGGCAAACGCCCCTCCTCCCTGGACCAGAACATGCCGAGTTCGAAACCGCTGATGACCCAATCATCCGGCCCCATTCCCGACAGCGTCGAATCCGCACTCCGCACCCTGGAAACGGAGAGCGGCGGTATCAACGCGCTCGCCGCCGCCCTGCGCGGCCCGCTTGGCGCGAGCTTCGCCAAGGCGGTCGATCTGATCCGCAACGCAAAGGGCCGCGTCATCGTCACCGGGCTCGGCAAGTCGGGCCATATGGGTCGCAAGATCGCGGCAACGCTGGCCTCGACCGGCACGCCCGCCTTCTTCGTCCATGCCGCCGAAGCCGGTCATGGCGACCTCGGCATGATCACGCCCGACGATGTCATCATGGCGCTGTCCTGGTCCGGCGAGCAGCCGGAGATGAAGACGCTGGTGAACTATTCGGCACGGTTCGCCATTCCCATGATCGCGGTGACGTCGAACGCGGCGTCCTCGCTGGGACAAGCCGCCGACATCGTGATCGAGCTGCCGAAGGCGCGCGAGGCCTGCCCGCACAATCTGGCGCCGACCACCTCGACCCTGATGCAGGCCGCGATCGGCGATGCCATCGCGATAGCGCTGCTCGAAGGCCGCGGCTTCACCGCGCTGGAGTTCGCGCATTTCCACCCCGGCGGCAAGTTAGGGGCGATGCTGAAATTCGTCCGCGACTACATGCGCACCGGTGCGGAGATCCCGGTCAAGCCGCTCGGCACCAAGATGTCGGACGCGGTGATGGAGATGTCGGCCAAGGGTCTCGGCTGCGTCTGCATCGTCAACGATGCGGTCGAGGCCGTCGGCATCATCACCGACGGCGATTTGCGCCGCCAGATGCGGCCGGACCTGCTGGCGGCGTCGGTCGACGACATCATGACCAGGCAGCCAAAGACCGTGCCGCCCTCGATGCTCGCCACCGAGATGATCGAGGTGCTGAACACCCGCAAGATCACGACGCTGGTCGTGACCGAGGCGGACAAGGTGGTGGGCATCGTGCATCTGCACGATCTGCTGCGGGCGGGCGTGGCTTAAGACACGCTCTCTCCGCTCGTCATTGCGAGCGCAGCGAAGCAATCCAGACTGCCTCCACGGAAAGACTCTGGATTGCTTCGTCGCAAGAGCTTCTCGCAATGACGATGGTTAGAGCAACGCCGGAAATCTTGCCGCCGTGTCCTCCAGCGGCAGCCGCAGCCCATTCGACAGATACGACACCGTGCGATAGAAGCCGCACAGCAGCATGATCTCCAGGATCTGCGCCTCGTCGTAATGCGCCGACAGCGCGGCGAACTCGGCGTCGTCAAAGGTCGCGCGGTGATGCAGCGCGTCGACGGCGGCGATCAGCGCCTGCTCGGCCGGGGACCAGCACGACGACGACGCATCGCCCTGCACGGTCGCCCGCACCTCCGCCGCGCTGAGACCCGCCGGGGCGGCGAAAATCGCGACGTGCACGCCCCATTCATATTCGCATTGGTTCAGCGCGCAGGTACGGTCGATCACGATCTCGCGCTGGCGCAACGAGAGCGGGCCGGGATCGAGCAGGCCGCCGGCGCGAAACTTGTCCCAGGCGCGGGTGTGGCCCGCCATCATCCGGAACAGCAGCAGCGGCGGCGCACCGCGCATGATGCGGTCGAACTGCGCCTGAATCTCTGGGGGATAAGGCGGGGTGAGCGGGGCAATACGCGGTATGGCCTGTGACATCGGCCGCCTCTCTTGCTACATTTATTGTAGCATTACGCTACACTATTTGTAGCATCACGCAAGAGGGCGGCGATGGCGAAACAGACCACTTCGAGATCGCGCGGCGTCCGTAGCTCGCGCACCGGGCGGCCGGTCATGGTGCTGCTTGACCTCCTGGGACGACGCTGGAGCCTGCGAATCCTGTGGGAGTTGCGCGACGCCCCCCTCACCTCGCGCGCATTGCGAGGGGCCTGCGACGAGGCCTCGCCGACGGTGCTGCAGGCGCGGCTGGACGATTTGCGCGAGGCCGGGTTCGTGGAGCTCCGCGAAGCCAGCGGTTACGGGCTGACGGCGCTGGGGCGGGAATTGTGCGAGACGTTCATGCCGCTGCATAGGTTCGCGGAGCGGTGGCGAAGCAAGAGCGGCGCGTAAGTCTGGCGATGCCGTCCCGACAAGCTTGTCATTGCGAGCGAAGCGAAGCAATCTAGACTGTCGCCGCGGAAAGATTCTGGATTGCTTCGCTCGCAATTACGGCGACCTAAGCCGCCGCCACCGTCAGATTCGCACCGTCGACCTGCACCACTTTCACACGCGTGCCCGCCGGCGTATCAGGACCTGCGACGCGCCAGACGGTGTCGCCGATGCGCATGGTGCCGTTGCCGTCGACAATCGGCTTCTCCAGCGTGAACTCGCGGCCGAGCAGCGCATCCGCGCGCTTGTTGAGGAAGGGGCTGGCGGCAATTGCATCCGGCTTCGGCCGGGCGAGCCGGCGCCATACCGGCACGGCGGCGGCGGCGAAGATCGCGAACATCACGAGCTGGATCTGCCAGGATATCGCTGCTCCGAACGAGATCAGCCCGACCAGCAGCGCGGCGAGCCCGAGCCAGAACAGGAACACGCCCGGCGCCAGCACCTCCAGCGCCATCAGGACGAAGCCGAAGATCAGCCAATTCCAGGTGCCGAGCGATACGAACATGTCGGTCATGACACGACCTCTTTGAAATGGCGCATGCCCTCGTCGGAAAACCGGTGTCCACTTTTCCGGGGCATGCGCTTTACCCCTGCCGCGGCGGCACCGCCGGCGGCGTGCTGCCGGTCGTCGGCACCGCCCCGCGACGAGCGGCGGCAGCCGCGGATGCCGCACTCTCGCCGAACGTGGCTTTCGCGATCTCGCCGATGCCGGCGAGCGAGCCGAGCATGCTGGTGGCTTCGATCGGCAGCATGATGATCTTCTGGTTCGGAGAGTCCGCGAACTGGCCGAACGCCTTGATATACTTGTCGGCGATAAAATAGTTCAGCGCCGCGACGTCGCCCTTGGCAATGGCTTCACTGACCATCTGCGTCGCCTTGGCCTCGGCTTCCGCCGACCGCTCACGCGCTTCTGCGTCGCGGAAGGCGGCCTCGCGGCGACCTTCCGCCTGGAGGATCTGGCCCTGCTTGGCACCCTCAGCGCGCAGGATCTCGGACTGGCGCGCACCTTCAGCCTGAAGGATGTCGGCGCGTTTGACGCGCTCGGCCTTCATCTGTCGGCCCATGGCCTCGACGAGGTCCGCCGGCGGCACGATGTCCTTGATCTCGATACGATTGACCTTGAGGCCCCAGGGCGAGACGGCGGCATCGACCACACGCAGCAGGCGCTCGTTGATTTCGTCACGGTGCGACAACACCTGGTCGAGATCCATCGAACCCATCACCGAACGGATGTTGGTCATGGTCAGCACGGTGACGGCCTGGGTCAGGTTGGAAACCTCGTAGCTCGCCTTGGCGGCATCGAACACCTGAAAGAAGGCGACGCCGTCGACCGTCACGGTGGCGTTGTCCTTGGTGATCACCTCCTGCTCGGGGATGTCGATCACCTGCTCCATCATGTTGATCTTGCGTCCGACGCGATCGAAATAGGGCACGATCAGATTGAGCCCGGGGCTCAGCGTCTGGGTGTATTTGCCGAACCGCTCGATGGTCCAGTCATAGCCCTGCGGTACCGTTTTCACGCCGGCAATCAGCGTGACGATGACCAGCAAAACCAGCACAATTGCGAAAATGTCGAAACCGCTCATATTTCCTCCAAGGCGGGAAAGATTGTCGGGAAAAGGCCTTTTCCGCGCTGTCATTGGTCGGGATCACGACCCCAAGGGTTCAGTAAAGCGTTCAGTAAAGAGTTCAGAAGATTCAAGGCTCAGCGGTCGTGCCTGATTTCGGCATCGGCAGGATTCTACACAAGACGCCGGGAGAGGGAATGGTCGCGATTATGTATTTGCGAGGCGCTCTTGAAAGCGTGCTTCCGTAGACCTAGCGCCGACGTTAACGAATCCGGCCATGCCGGCCGTCGTAGCCGAATCCTACTCGATGACCTCGTTCGCGGTTGCGAGCAGGCTTGGCGGAAGCGTGACGCCGATCGCCTTCGCAGTCTTCAAGTTGACCGCGAGCTCGAACGTGGTGGGATTCTGGACCGGCAAATCGGCCGCTCGCGCCCCCTTCAGGATACGATCGATATAGGAGGCGGCGCGGCGGAGCTGCTCGGCGCTGTCGGTGCTGTAGGACATCAAGCCACCCTCGTCGACGAAGGTGCGGCTCCAGAACACCGCCGGCACGCGCGCTTCATTGATCGCCGCCAGCAGAAGCGCACGGTTGGACATGGTGAAGAAGTCCGGCAGCACCAGTAGGCCGCCGTCTTTCCGTAGGGCCAGGGCGGCGATCGAGGCCGTGTCATGGACCGGCACGGGCTCCACCGTCACATCGAGCGCGTGGCCAGCGTCCTCGATCGTACGCAGCATCAGCGGCGCGAACGGCGCGGTGGCGGGATTGTAGACGACCAAGACACGGGACGGTTTTGGCGTGACCTGCGTCAGCATCTCCAGCCATTTGCCGGCCAGCGGGCCGTCGTAATCGGTGAAGCCGGTGAGATTGCCGCCGGGATGGGCGAGATTCTGGACAAAGCCCTGGCTGACGGGATCGGTGACGACGGCGAAAACGATCGGGATGGTCGTCGTGCGCCGGCGCAGCTCCTCGACCGAGGGCGTGCCGACCGCAAGCAGGATGTCGGGCTTGAGCGCCACGAGTTCGTCGGCGAATTGCGCGATCCGTGCGCGGTCGCCGCCGCCGTTGCGCCAATCAATCTTGAGGCCGTCGTGCTCCTTCCAGCCATGGCCGGCAAGCGCCTCGACCAGGACCGCGCTACGCGTCTGACCGATCGCATCGTCGGCCGCAGTGACCGAGAGCACGCCGAGCCGGCGCGTCGCATTCGTTTGCGCCAGCACCGAGGCCGGCAGCGCCGCAGTCACCCCAAGAAGCGCCAGAACCTCGCGGCGGTTCATGGGGCGCTCCTCGGATCCAGGCTCACTATATCCAGCCCTGGAGCTCGCGCAGCACCAGCGTTCGGATCACATCCATGCCCGGGTCGCTGTCGTTGAGGCAGGGGATCGCGGAAAACTGCTCGCCGCCATTGTGCTCGAAGATCTCGGCATTCTCCTGCGCGATCTCCTCCAGCGTCTCGAGGCAGTCGGCGGAAAAACCCGGCGTGATCACCGCGATGCGGCGCACGCCCTCTTTCGCCAGACGCTCCATGGTCTTGTCGGTGTAGGGCTGCAGCCACTCGTCGAATCCGAACCGCGACTGGAACGTCAGCAGCAGCTTTGTCTCGTCCATGCCGAGCCGGCGGCGCAGCGCCTCTGTGGTCGCGACGCATTGGCCCTGATAGGGATCGCCCTTGTCGACATAGGCCTTCGGCATGCCGTGGAATGAGGCGACGATCAGCTCCGGCTTGAAGGGCAGGCTCGCCAGATGCGTCTCGATCGAGGTGGCGAGCGCCTCGATATAGGCTTCATCCTCGTAGTAAGGCGGCGTCACCCGCAGCGTCGGCTGCGCGCGCATGCGGGCAAGCACGCGGAACACCTCGTCGCAGACGGTGGCGGATGTCGCAGCCGAATATTGCGGATAGAGCGGTACGGCAAGGATGCGATCGCAGCCCTTCGCAATCAGGGCATCGATGCCCGACTTGATCGAAGGATTACCATAGCGCATCGCCCACTCCACCGTGACCTGGTCGCGGTCCGAAAGCATGGCCGCGAGCCTGTCGCTCTGCGAGCGCGTGATGGTCTTGAGCGGCGACTCGTTCTTCTCGGTGTTCCAGATCTTGAGATAGTCGCGCGCCTTGGCGCGGGGGCGGGTGCGCAGGATGATGCCGTTCAGCACCGCCTTCCAGATCAAGCCTTGATTCTCGATGACGCGGGCGTCCGAGAGGAACTCCTTCAGATAGACCCGCACGCCGCGCGCGTCGGCGGTATCGGGCGTGCCGAGATTGACCAGGAGCACACCGACGCGCGAGGGGACGGGCTGCGTGGCCGGCATCGCGGCGTGGCTGGGGGCGATTGTCATCATGATCCGTTGCGTCGCGCGTTGTTCCGAACTTGTCAAGATTGGGGCGGTTTCGCTAGGGTCAGTACACAGGGGGAGAACCATGACGCTGGCGGAATGGTGCGTTTTCGGGGCGCTACTGCTCTATCTCTTAACGATCGTCTCGATCAAATGGATCAGATTTCGCGGCTTCGACAATTCGCGGCCGCGCGATCCAGCTTTCTTCGAGGACGCCATCGCTCAGCGCGCGCTCGGCGCGCATCAGAACGGGATCGAGACCTTTCCGTTCTTCGCCTTTGCGGTGCTGCTCGCCGAATACAGGGATTCGCCGCAGCGCCTGATCGACGAGCTCGCGGTGCTGTTCCTGATCGTACGGATCGCCTATGTGCTGACCTATCTCGGCAACCGCCCGACGCTGCGCTCCATTCTCTGGAGCATCGGCTTTGCGATCAATCTCGGGATCTTCTTCATGCCAGCGTTGAAGCAGTTCTTGCCGGTGTGACACCTTTCCTTCCTTCTCCCCTTGCGGGAGAAGGTGAGGGAAAAACTCAGAAACACGTCGTCCGTTCGGCCGCGACGTAGCCCAACAACAGACCCGCGCCGAACAGCAGCACGACGCCGGCGGCGGCGAATTCGATGCCGCGCATGAACAGTGCGCCGCCGCCGTCGCGTCCGGCGCTCAGGCGGGCGGCGATGCCCTTGGCGGAGACGGCGACCACAGCGATGGCCGCGACCGTGATCGCGGTGCCGAGCCCCATCAGCAGGGTCGCGGCAATGCCGGCCCAGAACAGGCCCTGGGCCAGCGCGAACACCAGCACCAGGATCGCGCCCGAACAGGGGCGGATGCCGACGGTCAGGATCGCGGCAAAGCCGCGTCCCCAGCCACCGGGGCCGGCGAGTTCGCTCGGCGTGGGGCCGTGGGAATGGCCGCAATGCTCGTCGTGAACGTGGTCATGCTGGTGGTGATGATGGGCCTGGGCGTGATCGTGGCCATGATGATCGTGCGCATCGTGATGGTGGTGACCGAGATCATGATGGTCATGCGGCACGCCCGCGATCGCCGGCACCGCCTGAACCGCCTGCAGCGCGCGGATGAAGGTGCGTCCCTTGACCCAGACCAGCCGCAGGCCGAACAGCGCGATCAGCGCGTAGCTTGCGATCTCGATCGCGCCTTCCGCCTTGCACATGGTCTTGGCGGTCGCATTCAGCACCCAGGCCGAGATGCCGACGATCAGGATGGCCACCAGCGACTGCATCAACGCGGAGGCAAACGACAGCATGATACCGCGCCGGGCGGTCTCGCGATTGGCGACGAGATAGGAGGCGATCACCGCCTTGCCGTGCCCGGGACCAGCCGCGTGGAAGATGCCATAGGCAAGCGAGATGAAGAGCAGCGTCCACACCGCGGAGCCATCGGACTTCGCGGCGCGGATGGTCGCCGACATCTGCCGATAGAATTCCGACTGTTTTGCCAACAGCCAGCCGATCAAGCCGCCGGCCTCGGGCTGGGCAGCTTGTGTCGAACGCGGCGCGCCGAACGGGTTCTGCGCGAGGAGATCGTGGAGCGCCGCATCGGTCACGCCCACGACGAGAAGAACGCCGGCGCAGACAGCGAGCCCGCGCGCCATGGGCGTGAGTTGCGGCTTCAAGGGCAATCCACCGTGATCTTGTTGGCGAACATCATGCCGAAACTGGAATTCTCGCCGTTCATAAAAGTCTGCTCGTTGAGCTTCTGCGCGGTCGCGGTGCCGTCGCTCGGCCGGTCAAGTTTCATCTGGCAGCCGGCGGGCGCGCCGACCAGCTTGACCGGATTGTCCTTGGCCATCTGGAAGTCGATGAAGAAGGAGCGGTCGAACACTTCGAGCACCAATTGCCTGGGCTTGACCGGGTTCTTCAGGGGCAGCGTGAAGTGCAGGGTCAGGACCGTATCCTTGTAGTCGAGGAAGTAGTCGACCGGCTCCTGGAATCGCTCCTTCTTGCCGTCGGCTCGCGCGAAGGTGAAGTAGGCATATTCCTTCAGCGACTCGACATTGGTCTGCGCCAGTGAACTCAGCTCCTCGCGCGTATAGGCACCCTTGGCCTTGCTCTCCAACCCCTGCACGGCATAGGCCGAGAACATGTCGTCAAACGTCCAGGCGTGGCGCACGCCGGTGATGGTGCCGTCCTCGGCGTAGAGCAGTTCACTGGTCGCGGTGATCCAGACATGCGGATGCGCCTGCGCCGCGCCTGCCGCGAGCGACAGGGCGACAGCGAGCAGCAGCCCGAACAGGGCGCGCATGCCCTCAGGCCGCCTTCGGAGCGTCGAGCAGGCCGCGGCGGCGCAGCAGCGCGTCCGGCTCCGGCGGCCGGCCGCGGAAGGCCTCATAGGCGGCTTCCGGATCAACCGATCCACCGCTCGAGTAGATGTCGTCGTGCAGACGTTTTGCGACGGCGGGATCGAAGATGTCGCCGGCTTCCTCGAATGCACCGAAGGCGTCGGCGTCCATCACCTCAGACCACATGTAGCTGTAATAGCCGGCGGCATAATGATCGCCGGTGAAGATGTGACCGAATTGCGTCGGCCGATGACGCAGCGAGATCTCCTCGGGCATGCCGATCTTTTCCAGCTCGCGTCTCTCGAAGGCGCGGACATCCTGCGCGGCGGAGGCCGGCTGGGTGTGGAATTCGAGATCGATCAGCGCCGAGGAGACGAACTCGACGGTGGCGAAACCCTGGTTGAATTTTCGCGCGGCCAGGAACCGTTGCAGCAGATCGTCCGGCAGCGGCTCGCCGGTCTGGTAGTGGCGGGCGAACTGCTGCAGCACCTCCGGTCGCTCCTGCCAGTGCTCGTAGAGCTGCGAGGGCAATTCGACGAAGTCGGTGAATACGGAGGTGCCCGACAGCGACGGATAGGTCACGTTGGAGAGCATGCCGTGCAGGCCGTGGCCGAACTCGTGGAACAGGGTGCGGGCGTCGTCGGGCGACAGCAGCGAGGGTTCCCCATCCGCGCCCTTGGAGAAGTTGCAGATGTTGAGGATCAGCGGCGCGACCTCGCCGTCGAGCTTCTGCTGGTCCCGCAGTGAGGTCATCCAGGCGCCAGAGCGTTTCGAGGGCCGGGCGAAGTAGTCGCCATAGAACAGCGCCTTGTGCTTGCCGTCCCGTCCCTTCATCTCCCAAACCCGGACGTCCGGATGCCAGACCGGCACATCCTTGCGCTCCTCGAAGGTGACGCCGAACAGGCGCGTGGCGCAGTCGAAGGCGGCGGCGATCATGTGGTCGAGCGCGAGATACGGCTTGATCGCGGCGTCGTCGAAATTGGCGCGCTGAAGGCGCAGCTTTTCGGCATAGAAGCGCCAGTCCCAGGGGGCGAGCTTGAAATTGCCGCCCTCCTCGGTGATCAGCGCCTGCATGTCGTCGCGGTCGGCGAGCGCCCGCGCCCGCGCCGGCTTCCAGACCCGCTCCAGAAGGCCGCGCACCGCTTCCGGCGTCTTGGCCATGGAATCCTCGAGCCGGTAGGCCGCGAAGGTCGGGTAACCCAGGAGATTGGCGCTCTCCTCGCGCAGCTTGAGGACCTCGACGATGGTCGCGTTGTTGTCGTTGGAATTGCCGTTGTCGCCCCGCGCGGTGAAAGCCTTGTAGACCTTCTCGCGCAGGTCACGCCGGGCCGAGCTCTTCAGGAACTGTTCGACCGAGGAGCGCGACAGAGTGACGATGGCCTTTCCGGCCATGCCGCGTTCTTCTGCCGCAGCCTTGGCGCTGGCGACAAAACTCTCCGGCAGGCCCTGGCGGTCGGCTTCGCCGAGCTCCATGAACCATTCCTGCTCGTCGCCGAGCAGATGATGACTGAAGCTGGTGCCGAGCTGGGCGAGTCTCTCGTTGATCTCCGCCATCCGCGTCTTGGCCTCTTCGGAGAGGCCGGCGCCGGAGCGGTGGAAACGGGTGTAGGTGCGCTCGAGCAGGCGGAGCTGTTCCGGCGTCAGACCGAGATTGGCGCGGTTCTCGTGCAGCTGGGCGATGCGGCCAAATAGCACGGCGTTCATCATGATCGGATTCCAGTGCCGCGCCATCCGCAAGGAAACCTCCTTGTCGATCTCCAGGATGGCCGGGTTGGAATGCGCCGAGACGAGGTCGTAGAAGACCGACGCGACCTTGCTGAGCAGCTTGCCCGAGCGCTCCAGCGCCGTGATGGTGTTGGCGAAGTCGGCCGCGGTCGGGTCGTTGGTGATCGCTGCGATCTCGGCGGAGTGGTCGGCGAAGGCCTGCTCGAAGGCCGGGAGGAAGTGCTCCGGCTTGATCTCGTCGAAGGGCGGGGTCGCAAACGGCGTCACCCACGCCTTCAGCAGCGGGTTGGTCTCGGAGTCCGTAGTTTGGCGGGGTTCTGACATTACAAGTCCCGATTTGTGGCTCGATTGTTGCGGCCAGCTATAGCACGCGATGGGGCTTTTTTGGGCCATTTGCCCTTGCTCCCGGCTGCCTTTTCGGGGAGATTGCGGCCCTCCAAGCCTAGGACCCCTGAGCTCATGAACGCGACCTCCTCGTCTTCCCGTCGGATCGTCTGGCCGAGCGTCATCACCGTCATCAGCGCCGCCATCCTGATCGGCGCCGAGGTGTTCGGCGCGGCGTTTGCCGGCGGCTGGGCGCTCGCGATCCTGTTCGGGCTGGGCGAGCAGGGCACGCACATCCTTCAGGCCGCGCTGTTTGCACTCGGCGTGCTCGTGATGACTGCCTTCATCCGCGCCGCTCAGCGCGTCGAGCCGTTCACGAAGCGCGGCTGAAGCGCGTAGGCGTGCGAGAGACACGCGCGCAGAAAACTTAACGCGCGTTCATCTTCCGCGTCGCTCGCGCAACACTGCGCAAGCAGATGTTAGGCAATTCTGTTCGCAGTCTAAAAAATCTCTTGCGAAGCAGAGTCAAAACACTTATGTGCGGATTGCCCAATTTCGCACGTGCCTGTGGTCGTGTGTCAGTCGGTAGGTATCCGGACAAGAGGCCGGACAGCCGCCAAGGGGTGAAGAAGCCGAGGGGCTCTTCGGAAGTGTGGAAGTCGGAAGGCTCATAGCCGGAAGACGAAAGCAAACCCGGAGCGTCCAGCATCTCTCTCAAAGAGATGCCTTGTCGAAGGTGACTTTGCTCTTTGCAACCGTGACTGGCAGCCGGAGGCGAACCGGCGCACCCCGCTCTCAACGGGGGACGCGACTTAAAGCAACGACGGATCGGGCTTTTTTGGTCTCTACCGGCAGTCCAACGCCGGCGCGGGCTACTGAAAAGGCTTGTCCTTCATTGCCAGGTGTGCGGGCGGGAACATTCCCAACCAATCCACGGCAGCACAGTCTGATGTGAGTCTTTGGCTCGTCGCGCCTCCATCGCGCGATCTGGCCGGAGCGCTCTTATCCGACGTCATTTTTTGAACGGATCCCCGTCGCTGGGCCGTTTGGGAGAGTGCTATGACCGACCGTATCCAGGAATTCCTGCGCAACCGCCGCAGCGAGGGCCTCGACACCGAACCGTGCCTCGTCGTCGACCTCGAAGTCGTGCGCGACAATTACCAGACCTTTGCCAAGGCGCTGCCCGACAGCCGCGTGTTCTATGCCGTCAAGGCGAACCCGGCGCCGGAAGTGCTGACTTTGCTCGCCTCCATGGGCTCCTGCTTCGACACCGCGACGGTCGCCGAGATCGAGATGGCGCTGGCCGCCGGCGCGACGCCCGACCGCATCTCCTTCGGCAACACGATCAAGAAGGAGCGCGACATCGCTCGCGCCTTCGCGCTCGGCATTCGGCTGTTCGCGGTCGATTGCACCGCCGAGGTCGAGAAGATCGCCCGTGCCGCGCCCGGCGCAAAGGTGTTCTGCCGCATCCTCTATGACTGCGCCGGCGCCGAATGGCCGCTGTCGCGCAAGTTCGGCTGCGATCCGGAGATGGCCGTCGACGTACTCGACGTTGCCAAGCGTCTGGGCCTGGAGCCGTGCGGCATCTCCTTCCATGTCGGCTCGCAGCAGCGCAAGGTGAAGGCGTGGGACCGTGCGTTGGCGATGGCCTCGCAGGTGTTCCGCGACTGCGCCGAGCGCGGCATCAACCTGACCATGGTCAACATGGGCGGCGGTTTCCCCACCAAGTACCTGAAGGACGTGCCGCCGGTGGTGACCTACGGGCGCTCGATCTTCCGCGCGCTGCGCAAGCACTTCGGCAACCAGATTCCGGAGACCATCATCGAGCCGGGCCGCGGCATGGTGGGCAACGCCGGCATCATCGAGTCCGAAGTCGTGCTCATCTCGAAGAAGAGCGACGAAGACGAGGTGCGCTGGGTCTATCTGGACATCGGCAAGTTCGGCGGTCTCGCCGAGACCATGGACGAGTCGATCCGTTACGCCATCCGCACCCCGCATGACGGCGCGGACATGACGCCGTGCGTGCTCGCGGGCCCGACCTGCGACAGCGCCGACGTGCTGTACGAGAAGAACCCGTATCCGCTTCCGGTGACGCTCGAGATCGGCGACAAGCTGTTGATCGAAGGCACCGGGGCCTATACGTCGACCTACTCGGCGGTGGCGTTCAACGGCATCCCGCCGCTGAAGACCTACCATATCTGATCGCCTCTCTTTCCGAGGCCTGACGAACCCGGGAGCCGGCTTGCCGGCTCCCTCCCTGACATTTCGATTTCTGACGACGCCTTGGACCGGCGTGCTTTGGGCACGTCCGTTTCAAGCGGGGACTGACGCGCCATGACCACTCTTCGGAAGACACAGGTTGATCCCACCTCGAAAGCCGCTCCGTTCGCGATCCGTGCGGAGCGTGCGGCCGACGTTGCGATGCGTGAAGCGCTGCTCGATGCGTCCTTTGGCGAGAACCGCCATGGCCGCACCTGCCAGCGCCTGCGTGACGGACGCGCACCCGCAGCCGGCCTCGCGCTGACCGCGATGCGCGAGGGGAAGCTCGTGGGAACCGTGCGGCTGTGGCACGTCAGCGCCGGAGGCAGGCCCGCTCTGGTCCTCGGACCGCTAGCGGTGGACCCTGCCTGCCGCGAGCTCGGGATCGGCGCCGCGCTGATGCAACAAGCGCTGGCTGCCGCCCGGGCGCGCGGCCATGCCGCCGTGATCCTGCTCGGCGATGCCCCTTATTACGCCCGCTTCGGCTTCTCCGTGGCCAACACCGGCGAGCTGTCGCTGCCCGGTCCGTTCGAACGCGACCGCCTGCTGGCGATCGAATTCACGACAGGCGCGCTGGATGGCGCCGAGGGGATGATCGTCCCGACTGGCGCGGCCCTACCCAAACGGAGGGTAGTTCGCGCCCTCGAGGCGCGCGCGGCGTAAGGGATTGCCATGATGGCGATACCGAAGCCGCGCCGAGCGGAGATGCTCGCGCGTGCCCTTTGCTTTAGGGTTGCGCGGGCCTGAGAAACGCCCTTTAACCCGCCAAACGCCCCCTTCAGTCGAGGCCCACGACCAATGTCCCGCCGCCTGATTTCCACCGGCTCCCCGTTCGAGAAGACCGCCGGCTACAGCCGCGCCGTGATCGACGGCGAGTTCGCCTTCGTCGCGGGGACCACCGGTTACGACTACACCACGATGACAATGCCGGCCGATGTCACGAACCAGTCACGCAACTGCTTCAAGACCATCGAAGCTGCCCTGAAGGAGGGTGGCTTCGAGATGGCCGACATCGTCCGCGTGACCTACTACCTCACCGACATCAAGGATGCGGACGCGCATTTCGCGGTCTGCGGCGAAGTCCTCGGCGAGATCCGCCCGGCCGCCACGCTTCTCGTCGTCTCGGCGCTCTACAAGCCCGAGATGAAGGTCGAAATCGAAGCCACTGCCAAGCGCCGCAGCGCCTGAGCCATCCCTCACCATTTGTTCGCCAGCACGTTCCGGAGAAACCATCCCATGAGCCCCGCCTCGCAGATCTACGCGAAGATCACTGGTCCCATCGTCATGGTCGGCTTCGGCTCCATCGGCAAAGGCACGTTGCCGCTGATCGAGCGGCATCTCGATTACGACAAGTCGCGCGTTACCGTGATCGATCCGAAGGACGAGGGTCGCAAGGCTCATTGCGAGAAGCACAATGTGCGCTTCATCCAGAAGGGCGTGACTAAGGACAATTATCGGGAGTTGCTGACCCCGCTGCTCACTGAGGGCGGCGGCCAGGGCTTTTGCGTCAATCTCTCGGTCGACACCGGTTCAACCGACATCATGGAGCTCTGCAACGAGCTCGGCGCTCTCTATATCGACACCGTCAACGAGCCCTGGCTCGGCTTCTATTTCGACTCCTCGAAAGGCCCGGAAGCGCGCTCCAATTACGCCCTTCGCGAAGCAACGCTGGCCGCCAAGAAGGCGCGCCCTGCAGGCTCGACGACAGCGGTCTCCTGCTGTGGCGCCAATCCCGGCATGGTCTCGTTTTTCGTCAAGCAGGCGCTGCTCAACGTCGCCGCTGACCTGAAGCTCAATGCCCCCAAGCCGAAGACCAAAGCCGAATGGGCGGACTTGATGCGACAGGCCGGCATCAAGGGCATCCACATCGCCGAACGCGACACCCAGCGCTCCAAGAAGCCAAAAGAGCCCGATGTCTTCGTCAACACCTGGTCGGTGGAAGGTTTCCTGTCGGAAGGCGTGCAGCCATCAGAACTCGGCTGGGGCACCCACGAAAAATGGATGCCCGAGAATGCGCGCACCCACGAATCCGGCTGCGGCGCCGCCATCTATCTGATGCAGCCCGGCGCCAATACCCGCGTGCGCACCTGGTGCCCGACCCGCGGCGCGCAGTATGGCTTCCTTGTCACCCACAACGAGTCGATCTCGATCGCGGACTATTTCACCGTGCGCGACGCATCGGGCACGGCGGTCTATCGGCCGACCTGCCACTATGCCTATCATCCGGCTGACGATGCCGTGCTGTCGCTGCATGAAATGTTCGGCCGCGCCGCTAAGATGCAGGAAAAGCACCAAATCCTCGACGAGAACGAGATCGTCGACGGCATCGACGAGCTCGGCGTGCTGCTGTTCGGCCACGACAACAATGCCTATTGGTTCGGCTCGCAGCTCTCCATCGAAGAGACCCGCGAACTCGCGCCCTACCAGAACGCCACCGGCCTGCAGGTGACCTCCGCCGTGCTCGGCGGCATGGTGTGGGCGCTGGAAAACCCGAACGAGGGCATTGTCGAAGCCGACGAGATGGATTTCGACCGTCTGCTGGAAATCCAGCTGCCGTATCTCGGCCCGGTGAAGGGTTTTTATACCGACTGGACGCCGCTGACGGATCGTCCGGGACTGTTTCCGGAAGACATCGACACCAGCGATCCCTGGCAGTTCCGGAACGTTCTGGTGCGGTGATTATGCCGTCATGCCAGGACTTGTCCCGGGCATCCACGCACTTTCTTTCTCGCGACTCCAAGAACGTGGATGGCCGGGACAAGCCCGGCCATGACGCCACAACTGGCAGTTAGCTACTTCCTCTCGATCGGAGGCGCGATCTTCTCGGCTGGCGCCGGCGGCAATGCTGGTTTAGCCGCGCCCGCAGCGCCCTGCGTCTGCGGGTCGGGTCGCGCCGGCTCTGGGGCGGGCGTGGTCGGCCGGTCGCCGCCGGGCTTGGCTTCCGCGGGCTTGTTCTGATCGTCGGACGGCGTGCCCTGAAGGGGCTGCGTCGCCTGGGCCGTCTGCATCCGAGTCTCGGCGCGGATTTGCGCCAGCGACATGCCCGAGACCACAACTCCTGCTGCGAACAGCGAGCAGGCAACCATCAGGTCGAGCTTCAGTCTGCGCTTGTCATATTGGCCGGGCATGTCGATCACCGCCTTTGTCCGTGGGATCAACGAAATCGCCGGTCCGCGGTTCCCTGCCCGCGGGGGCGGGAACTCGGCGGCTGCGCGCCCAATTGCCGCGCTCAGTCCGTGGTGCTGACTTCCCAGGTGGCGTGGCGGACGCCGGGCAGGTGCTGGAGATCGGTGGCCACTGCATTCAGCTCGTTTGGATCGACGGCGCTCGCGACCAGCTTTGCCACGATCTCGATCAGATCATCCCCGGTTTCGACCATTTCGATATCGGCCACCAGATATTTTGCGCTCTCGAGTTTCTCAACGAGCCGGTCACGCATGTCGGGCAAGGCGTCCGATGCGACCGCGAGCTTGAAGTAATAGGTCGCCTCGGAGGTCTTCTCGTTGAGAGGGATGCGGTTGATCGCGTTGACCAGCGGCCGCAGCATGGTGTTGCCGGCAATGACGAAGACGGTGAGCGCCGCGGCCTGCGCGACCATGTCGGCGCCGGCGCAGGAGCCGACCGCGGCCGAAGCCCACAGCGTCGCCGCGGTATTGAGCCCGCGCACGTCCATGCCCTGCTTCATGATGACGCCGGCGCCGAGGAAGCCGATGCCCGAGACGACGTAGGAGATCACCCGCACCGCGCCGTCGGCGCCGGTCAGGTGCATGGCGAGATCGACGAAGGCGGCGGCGCCGACCGCGACCAGCACGTTGGTACGCAGGCCCGCGGTGCGCTGCCGGTACTGCCGCTCAGCCCCAATCAGCGTGCCCAGCACGAACGCCGTGAACAGGCTGACCAGCGTGTCCGCGAAGTCAGCGATCTGAAAGGTCGTCAGAAACCGCATGGCCCCATCTACGGTCGGAACGATGACAGATTAAAGCTCCAGCAGGCCGCCGTCGCCATTTTCGTCGGCGAACGCCAGCAGCGTCCCCTTGGCGTTCCAGGCGAGCGCGGCCACCGGCGGGGTGCCATTGCGGCGGACGAGGATCTCGGCGCCGTCCTCCAGACGCACCATCAGCACGGTGCCGTCGCTGTAGCCGGCGGCGAAGATGTCGTTCCTGGGATGGCAGGCAACGACCGACACGCGCGCCTGGAGCGGCGCGAGCATCGCAGGCTCCTTGCCCATCGGGCCGTCCTTGCTGGCGAACGGCCATATGATGACGGTGTCGGCGCCCGAAGTCGCGAGCCCCTTGCCGCCCGCGCTCCACGACATCGAGCGGACGCGGCCGGGATAGCCGGTCATGCGCATGTGCCTGTTGTCGGCAAGCCGCCAGCCGTGCAGCGCCGATTCGTGCATCGTGGTGACCAGGAATTTGTTGTCCGGGCTGAAGGTAACGCCGAGATGCGAGCCGGCCCAGGGCAGGAATTCGGCCGATCCCGCCATGTTGGGAAACCACAGCGTCGCGCCGTTGTAATGAGCAATCGCGAGACGCTGGCCCTTCGGCGCAAACGCGAGGCCGCCGACGGTCGAGGGCACCTCGAGCGACTTCTCCTCGCTCTTGCCGCTCTTGAAGAAAGCAGTCTTGCCGGCCGACCAGGCGTAGGCACCGTCCGGATGCAGCGCTACCGCATCGATCCAGCGCCGCTTCGGGTCGGTGGCAAGCAGCGTCACTTCGCCCTTGGCGTCGAGCGATACGACTTTTCCATCGTCGCCGCCCATCATGAGGCGCTTGCCGTCGGAGGCGGCCGAGAGAATGCCGCCGCTGTGCACGGCGACCTTGCTGATCTCGCCCTGGCCATCCACGAACGCGACGTTCTCCTCGCCGCCGACGAAGGCAGCGCGGGGCCCAAGGAAATGCACGGAGGTCACGACCATCCCGAGCGCGAGCGGTTTGACGCGCTCGGTGACGGAGACGATCGAGGCGGAATCGGCGGGCGGCGTAAACTCTTTCATCACGAGACGATGCAGCTCTCAAAACCCTGGCGAATGAGATCTTGCGGCAATTCGCGACCGATGAAGACGAGGCGGCTCTCGCGCGGCTCGCCGTCCTTCCATTTGCGCTGGTGATTGCCCTCCAGCATCATGTGCACGCCCTGGAAGACGTAGCGGTCGTCGTCGTCGTGGAAAGCGAGGATGCCCTTGGAGCGCAGGATCTTGCCGCCCTCCACCTGCACCAGATTCTGGAGCCAGGGCATGAACACGTTCGGATCAAGCGGCTTGTCGGTCTTGAGCGACAGCGATTGCATGTCCTCGTCGTGATAGTGCTTCAGGCCGTGGCCGTGATCATGATCGTGATGATGGTCGTGACCGTGGTGATGATGATCATGGTCGTGGTCATGATCCTCGGCATTCAGGAAGTCCGGCTCGATGTCGAGGATGCGGTCGAGGTCGAAAGCGCCGCGGTCGAGCACGTCCGCCAAAGCCACCGAGCAGCGCTCGGTGCGGTGCAGCTTCGCATAGGGGTTGATGGCGCGGATGCGAGCCTCGACCTCGGCAAGCTCGGCCTTGGTGACGAGATCGGTCTTGTTCAGCACGATGACGTCGGCAAAGGCGATCTGGTTCTTGGCCTCGGGTGCATCCTTGAGACGGTCGGACAGCCACTTGGCATCCGCAACCGTGACGACCGCGTCAAGGCGCGCGTTCTTCTGCACGTCCTCGTCGACGAAGAAGGTCTGGGCCACCGGTGCCGGATCGGCAAGACCGGTGGTCTCGACGATGATGGCGTCGAACTTGCCCTTGCGCTTCATCAGGCCTTCTATGATGCGCACGAGATCGCCGCGCACGGTGCAGCAGATGCAGCCGTTGTTCATCTCGAACACTTCCTCATCGGCGCCGATGATGAGGTCGTTGTCGATGCCTATCTCGCCGAACTCGTTGACGATGACGGCGTACTTCTTGCCGTGGTTTTCCGACAGGATGCGGTTCAACAGCGTGGTCTTGCCGGCACCGAGATAGCCGGTCAGGACGGTCACGGGAATTTTTGGGGCGGTCGCTTCAGACATAACAACTCCGGACTTCGGGCTTTTCGCGCGACGCGAGGCGGGGTGGCCCCTGCCCTAATGGTCAAGCGCGCTGGTCAGGGCCTTTATATTGTGCCTGACCATATCAATGTAAGTGGGTGCAGGCCCCTTTTCGCCGGTCAAACCGTCCGAAATCAGGGTCCCACCGACTTTTGAGCCGGTCTCCGCCGCGATCCGCCGGATCAGCCGGTCGTCGCTGATATTCTCCAGGAACACGGCGGGGATTTTTTGGGTCTTGATCTGGCCGATGATGGTGGCGATGTCCTGCGCGCTGGGCTCGGTTTCCGTCGAGACGCCCAAGGGCGCGATGAACCTGACGCCGTATTCGGCGGCGAAATACCCGAAGGCGTCATGGGTCGAGATCACCTTGCGCCGCTCCTGCGGGATTTTGGCCACGGCTTCGCGGACCTCGCGGTCGAGCGTTTCGAGCTTTTCCAGATAGGCCTTGGCCTGGGCGCGGAAGAACTCCGCATCATCTGGGTCGGCCGTAGCCAGCGCATCGGCGATGTCGGTGACGTAGATTTTGGCGTTGGGGACGGACTGCCAGCCATGCGGGTCTGCGGCAGAGCCGAGCTTGAGCGGCGCGATGCCCGCGCTCGCGGTGACCACCTGCGCCTTGCTTCCCGAGGACTGCACGAGGCGCGGCAGCCAACCCTCGAGACCAAGCCCGTTGACGACGACGAGCTTTGCGTCCGCGATCCGCTTCGCATCGCTTGGCGCGGGCGTGTAGACGTGGACGTCGCTGTCGGCCCCGACCAGCGTCGTCAGATTGATCCGGTCGCCGCCGACATTGCGGACGAAATCGGCGAGGATCGAGAAGCTCGCGACGACCTTCAGTTGCTCCGTGGCGTGCAGCGGCGAGGCAATCAGCAGAAGCACACAAAGCAGGATGCGCCGCATCGCTATCACGCTTCCAGATGCCGGCCGGGAAACAGCTGCCTGACGACGCCGCCGACCCGGCCGAACAGGACGGAGACGGTGTAAAGCGCGCTCGCCACCAGAATGATCGCCGGGCCCGAGGGCACACGGGTCTGGAACGACAGCACGAGGCCGGCATAGCCGGAGACGGCGGCAGCGACGACCGCGATGCAAATCATGACGGTGAGATCGCGCGACCAGAACCGCGCGATGCCGGCCGGCAGGATCATCAGACCGACCGCGAGCAGCGTGCCGAGCGCCTGAAAGCCGTTGACGAGGTTGATCACGACCAGCGCGAGGAAGGCGAGATGCGCAGGCCCGCCAGCCCGGCTCACGGTGCGCAAGAACAAGGGGTCGACACTTTCGATCACCAGCGCCCGGTAGATCACCGCGAGCACCAGCAGCGTCACCGTGGCGTTGAAGGCGACGACCAGCAGCGTCTGGTCGTCCATCGCGAGTATATTGCCGAACAGCACGTGCAGCAGGTCGATATTGGTACCCTTGATCGAGACGATCGTCACGCCCAGCGCCAGCGATGCCAGATAGAAGGTCGCGAGCGAGGCATCCTCCTTCAACCCGGTCGAGCGCGCGACGAGGCCTGCGAGGATTGCGACGGCAAAACCTGCGATCAGGCCTCCGGCCGTCATCGCGAACAGATTGAGACCGGAGAGCAGAAAACCGACAGCGGCGCCGGGGAGGATTGCATGTGCCATGGCGTCGCCGACCAGGCTCATCCGCCGCAACATCAGGAACACGCCGATCGGCGCACCCGCGAGCGACAGCGCGATAACGGCCGCGAGCGCACGTCGCATGAACTCGAATTCGGTGAACGGGCCGATCAACGCGTCATAGAGCATCGGATATCAAGCCGCCCGTGAGCGGGCATCATCGGCCGAGCAGGCGGCGGCGCTGTCGTCGAAGGCTTCGCACATCCGCATCGCGACCAGCAGGTTTTCCGGCGTCAGCACCTCCGCCGTCGGCCCCCACGCCACAGGGCCGCGCGCCAGCACCAGCGTCTCGCTGAAATGGGTGCGCACCATCTCCATGTCGTGCAGTGCGGCGAGCACGGTGCGGCCCTCGCCATGCCAGTGCTTCACCAGCGTCAGCAGATCGGCCGTGGTCTTGCTGTCGATGGCGTTGAAGGGTTCGTCCAGCACGATCAGCCGCGCGTCCTGGAGCAGTACGCGCGCGAACAGCACGCGCTGCATCTGGCCGCCCGAGAGTGTGCCGATCGGGCGGTTCTCGAAGCCGTTGAGGCCAACGGAAGCGATCGCGCGGAGGATCTTTTCGCGCGCCGCCTTGCCGATGCCGCCGAACAGGCCGGTCCCACGCCACAGACCGGTGGCAACGAAGTCCAGCACCGAGATCGGGAAGCTGCGGTCGATCTCCGCGCTCTGCGGCAGATAGGCGATATCGCGGCTGTCGAGCCCGCCGAGATGGATGCTGCCGTCGAGCGGCCTGAGGATGCCGACGATGCCGCGCAGCAGCGTCGACTTGCCGGCGCCGTTCGGGCCGATCACGGCCAGCAACGCACCCGGCGCGACCTCACCATTGAGATGGTGCACGGCCGGATGGCGGTCATAGCCGAGCGTAACGTTGTGAAAATGCAGCGCCGCCATGGTCACCTCATCGCCAGGAAGACCACGCCCCAGAGCACGGCGCAGACCGCGAGCGCGGCCGCGAGGCGGGCGGCCATCGTCATGCGCAGGATCGACCAGTGCGCCGCCTGAGCCGGATGCGGAGAGGCCGCATCGTGGACATGGGCGTGGGTGTTAAGCGGGTGGCTGTGATCGTGTCCGTGCGAATGCCCGTGATCATGGGAATGGCCATGAGCATGGTCGTGATGATGGGCTGGGGACGCGGCGGGAACCATGCCGGGACGTTATATTATAACATTACCCCTGTCCACGCCGGGCTCAGGGCTTGCCGATCACCATGGCAATGGCGGCGGCGACGAACGGGAACGGCAGCGAGACCGCGCAGCGGAACCAGACGAAACGGGCCGGCATGAACGGAATCTCCCACAAAATCACCCGCTGGAAGGCAAACAGCGCCCAAGCGACGACATAGGCCACCACCTGCGGCACCCCACCGCCCGATTTCAGCGCCACCGTACCGATGGAGAACCCGATCACCGGACCGCCGGGGGTCGCGGCCCCGGCGACCACGGCGGTCGCGACCCCGAGCCAGCCGCTGTCCGGCCCAAGCCAGCCGCTGATCACTTCCTGCGGGATGATGGCGGCGATGTAGCCGGAGCCGATCACCCCCAGCGCGATCCGCGGCACGATGTTGATGAAGTCCATCAAGCCTTCGCGCAGCGAGGCCTTGAACACCGGTGGGCCGCGGCGAAAGGCGATCAGGCCAACGCCGAACACCGAGCCCCACAACAGGATGTCGATCAGGAGCGCGGCGCTCAATTCTCATCGTCCTTCAGGACCGGCTTCGGATAGAGCCGGACATAGACGAAGCGGCCGAGCGCGCCTGCGAGCACCGGCAACGGCAGCGAGATGACAATGCGCCACAGCGTGAAGTCGGTGCCCATGATCGGGATTTCCCAGGCCACCGCCCGGCCATAGCCGATCAAGGTCCAGCTCACGACCATGGCGATGGTGGCACCGAAATCGGCGCCGACCGCGAGCAGCGCACTCGCCACGGGATAGGCGGTGAAGGGACCGCCGGGCAGAATCGCGCCGAAGGCGGTGCCGATCAGAAGGCCTTTCAGGCCCGATTTCGGCCCGAGCGCGCGCGAGACTTTTTCGTGCGGCAGGATCTCGGAGATGAACGCGCCGAGCAGGCAGCCGGCGAGCACGCGCGGCAGGATGCCGCCGAACAGCGAGAGATCATGGATCAGTATGTCGAGAACACCGTCGGTGCCGTCGCGCCGCCAGACCAGACCCGCGCTCACCGCCACCAGCGCTGCGATGATGATGGTCGACCAGCCGATCGGCTTGCGCACGCGACCCGGCCGCGGCTCGGATTCCGCGTCCGCGGCGGGCGCCGGGTCTTTCGGGGAGGGTTCTGACAACGGGCGCGTTCGGCTCGAGGGTGATGCCCGTCCTGATTAAGGGCGCCGCGGATGCGATGCAAACAGTACGATGACGGGAGCGATGCGCACCTCGCGCAGGGCCATGCGAGGTGAAGTGCGAATTCCGCACAGCAAAAAGGCGGCCGCGCCTGCGACCGCCTTTTCAATTCCGTCATTCCGGAGCGGCAAAGCCGACCACGGAATGCGTGAAGCCCCAGGCCTTGTCGAACTCAGGCCTTGTCGAACAGGGACTCGACGTATTCCCAGTTCACGAGGTTTTCGACAAACGCCTTCAGATAATCGGGACGGCGGTTGCGATAGTCGATGTAGTAGGAGTGCTCCCAAACGTCGCAGCCGAGGATCGGGGTGGCGCCGTGCACCAGCGGATTCTCGCCGTTCGGGGTCTTGGCAATCTCGAGCTTGCCGTTCTTGACCTGGAGCCAGCACCAGCCGGAGCCGAACTGGCCGACGCCGGCCGCCTGGAAGTCCGTCTTGAACTTCTCGAAGCCGCCGAGGTCCTCGTTGATCTTCTTCTCGATCTTGCCCGGCAGCTTGGTGCCGCCGCCATTGGGCTTCATCCAGCTCCAGAAATGGATGTGGTTGTAGTGCTGGCCGGCATTGTTGAACACCGCGGGGTTCTTGCCGAACGAGCCCTTGACGATCTCCTCAAGGGACTTGCCTTCCCATTCGGTGCCCTTGAGCGCGTTGTTGCCGTTGGTGACATAGGCCTGATGATGCTTGTCGTGGTGGAATTCGAGCGTTTCCTTCGACATGAATTGTCCGAGGGCGTCATAGGCGTAGGGGAGTGGGGGCAGCGTAAAGGTCATGGGTGTTGTCCGCGACTGATGGGGGAACGAGACTTAACGGTCACCCCTTATAGAAGGTTCCGTGGCCGTTAAATACCGCGAATTTTTCCAAAAGGCTTGTGCGGCGGTTTGGCCGGATTGCATAAAATCGTCGCAAGGATGTCGGCGTTCAACCAGGCGTAAAATATCATTGCCTTTGAGGTGCTTATGGGAGACGAAACGCACCGGCGGCGTGGAGATGCGAAAGAGAGAGCAATGAGCATCGAGATCGACATTTTGAACGGCGATGCCTCGTGGCGGATGGCGGAGCCGCTGCATCGGGCGGTCTTCGGACCTGATATCGTCGGGAAGCAGCCCTGGGCTCACGTCAAATGGGCCAATGCCGACCTGCGCGTGCTGATCGAGACGCCCGAGGATGGTCTCGTCTGCCACGTCGGCATCTACTTCCGCACCGTCACCTGGAATGGGCAGAAGGTTCACATCGGCGGCATCGGCGGCGTCTGCACGCGGGAGGACCGGCGCGGCCGCGGCTATGCGACCATGGCGATCGACGCCGCGCTGCACACCATGCGCGCCAACGAGGCGGTCCGCTTCGCGCTGCTGTTCTGCGAGCCGCACAATGTCGCCTTCTACGAGGCCCGCAGCTGGCTCCCCTTCAAGGGCGAGGTCTATTGCGAGCAGCCGGAGGGACGGATCCGCTTCACTCACATGGCGCCCTATGTCTGCAACATCGTCAGCGCGCCGACGCTGGGCACCATCGACCTCTGCGGCCTGCCCTGGTGAGCCCTGCGTGAGGCGCGGCTGGTGCCGGGGCTGTACGCCATATAATATGTCGATCATCATCTAATATTCCGCGCGGTGACACATGACGATCGACGCCTCCCTAGACGCCGTGCCGCCGCCTGCCCCGGTCGCCTCCCCCATCGCCAGCTTGTTGACGGCACCGATCCTGCCCACGCTGCTGCGGCTTGCGATCCCCAACATGATCGCGATGGTCGGCAGCACGCTGGTTGCGATCGCCGAGACCTCCTATATCGGCCGGCTCGGCACCATCCCGCTCGCAGCGATCGCGCTGGTGTTTCCGTTCGCCATGCTGACGCAGATGATGAGCGCGGGCGCGATGGGCGGCGGCGTCTCGTCTGCGATCAGCCGCGCGCTCGGCGCAGGCGATCGGACCCGTGCGGCGACGCTGGCGCTGCATGCCGCCATCATCGGCCTCTGCGGTGGACTTTTCTTCACGGTGACGATGCTCTTCTTCGGGCGCTCGTTCTTCACGCTGCTGGGCGGGCGCGAGCGCGTGCTCGAGGAAGCCAGCGGCTATTCGCAAATGCTGTTCTCCGGCGCGGTCGCGATCTGGCTCGTCAACACGCTGGCCTCGGTGATCCGCGGCACCGGCGACATGCGTCTGCCCTCGATGGCGCTGATCGGGACGAGCGTGCTCCAGATCGCGCTCGGCGGCACGCTGGGGCTCGGCCTGTTCGGCGTGCCGCAATTCGGCATGCCCGGTGTCGCCGCCGGTCAGTTGATCGCATTCACCTGTGCTGCGATCTTTCTCCTCTGGTATCTCTGGTCCGGCCGCAGCCGGCTGCCGCTGGATTTCCGTGCCTTCCATTTCGATCGCGCGTTGTTCTTCGACATCCTCAAGGTCGGCGCGGTGGCCTGCCTGTCGCCGCTCCAGACGGTACTCACCATTTTGATCTTCACCAAGATCCTGGCGACCTTCGGCACCGAGATGCTGGCCGGTTATGGCATCGGCTCGCGACTGGAATTCTTGCTGATCCCGATCACCTTCGCCTTCGGCATCGCCTCGGTGCCGATGGTCGGCATGGCGATGGGCGCCGGACAGGTGAAGCGCGCGCGGCGCGTGGCCTGGACCGCGGCTGCGGCCTCGGGAATCACGGTCGGCCTGATCGGTGTCGTCATCGCGCTCGATCCGTCACTGTGGGTTTCGCTCTTCACCAGGGATCCCGGCGTTGCCGCCGCCGCGCACAGCTATTTCCATTGGGCGGGTCCGACCTTCGTGTTCTTCGGCATGGGCGTGTCGCTGTATTTCTCCTCGCAGGGCGCGGCGCGGGTCGGCGGTCCCGTGCTCGCCTCCACCGCGCGGCTGCTGATCGTCGCGATCGGCGGCGGCGCCCTCATGATGGCGCAGGCTCCGGCCTGGACCCTGTTCGCGCTGGTCGGCGGCGCAATGGCGGTGTTCGGGCTATCGACCGCGGCCTCGGTCGCCTTGGTGCGCTGGGGCAAATGAGCACAGGTCAATGCACGCAGGCAAATAAACGCGGGAATGTGATTCCATCCAGCGTTGCACTATCCTGCTAGGCTGCTATGGAGGCGCTCCACTTTGGGGCTCTCTCCATGACTTCCAGATTCGCTGCTCTCATCGTCCTTCTGGCTGCGCTCCTTGGCGCGACTGCTGCCCATGCGCAGAGTGCCGACGGGACCTGGCTGACCCAGGCCGGCGACGCCCGCGTCAAGATCAGCAAATGCGGCGGCGGCATCTGCGGCAATGTCGTCTGGCTGCGTGAACCCCACGACACCGCGACCGGCCAGCCCGCCACCGACAGCAAGAATCCCAATCCCGCCCTCGCCAGGCGCCCGATGATCGGCTTGCCCTTGTTCAGCGGCATGCAGCCGTCAGGGCCGAGCAAATGGTCGGGCCAGATCTACAATGCCGACGACGGCAGCACCTATGCGAGCAGCGTTACGGTCACATCAGCGGATTCGCTGCGGGTTGAGGGGTGCGTTGGCGCGCTCTGCGGCGGCGAAACGTGGACCCGGGCGGGGCGCTAGCGCTTCACGCCATCATCGCCTTCAGCGCCGTCGCCGCCGAAGCGTAGCCGCCCCGCGCACCGTCGATGAAATGGACGTGGTCGCTGCGCAGCGCCGACGGGGTGAAGCAGGTCATCATCGCGGCGTCCTGCTGGTGGAGGCCGTAACGCACGATGCCGTCGCGCGCGGCAGTCGCGAGGCGATCGCTGAGGGCGCGCTCGAGCTCCGGCGTACAGTCGAGGATCATGCGCAGGCCGTCGTCATATTTGCGGAAGTCGGAGTTCTCCACGACCTGCCGCTTATAAAGCTTCGGCACGAAGCCGCCGACCTTGAGATTGAAGCGCATGATCAGATAGACGAAAAGCGTATAGGCCAGCACGCTGGCGCGGCGTGCGAGCAACGGACCTCCGCGCTTGGTGCGCGCCTCATAGTCCAGCCCCTGCGGCGGCCATGTCAGCGGCGGACCTTGCGGCGGCACGGGCCGACCGGCATCCGGACTGCGCTCGACGAGATGGATGATGTCCTCGATCACCTTGCGGAATGCCGAGGGATCGGCGCCCTGGGTCGGCATCACCAACACGGACAGGATCAGGCCGCGCGCCGCCGGAATGACCTCGAAGCGGCAGGACAGGCCGGAGAGATCGGGCTGCGTGCCCGCGGGCGCTTCGGTGATCGCAAACTCGCCGCGCTTCATCGCGGCGTCGGCCCAGGCGAGCCCGCCGCCCGAGAACATCGCATAGGACAAATTGGCCGAGGGACCAAAGCGCGCGACGCGCACGTCGAGGCCCTGCGCGCGGATGGCGCTCACCGGCACCAGCGCGACGCGCATCCCCAAATCGAGATCTTCCCGCACCCAGGTCGCGGTCGCAGCCAAAGCCTCGCGGACCGGCTCGAGATCGCCGGGCGCGACCGCAAAACTCGCGCCGTCGCCGCCGAACACGAAGGGAAATTCGCGTCCCTCCAATGCGTTCGTCACCGCCGCGATCACGGCGGCACCGGCCATGTTCACCGCCTTGTAACGCTGCGCCGCGATGGCCTTGGTCGAATCCACGATGTCGGCAACGCCGACGCTCCAGTCGTCGGGCAGCGGCGAATACAAAGCGGGGTCCATCAGGCTGGTGAAGCCGCGAAAGACCGGAATGCCGCTATAAAAGGATGTCATCGGATGATGCCGGATGGTTGGGACGCGCGTCCAAAAGACATACGTAGCAGGATCGATCCGGGTTCGCCGGGGGGCGCGCCCTTGCAACCATTGGCCGAAATGGACCCGGACAACAAGATGAGGGCGCGCTGCAATGCCACAGAAGGTCGTTGATCGGCATCAAACAGCGGGCCGCAAATGGCGTCTAGTCTCGATGATCTGACATGGTTGCACGGGAACATCGACGTGTCCGACTTCAACGAGAAGGACTCCATCGCTCCGGTACGCCGGCGCACCGGGCGTGATCCCATCAGCGCGGTGAAGATGCCGGAAAGCCTGACCGCGGCCGTCGATAATTGGGCCGAAGCCCATCACCTGTCGCGCTCGGATGCTATCCGCACGCTGGTCGAACTGGGCCTGAAGGTCGCGCCCCCGGCACTCCCGCCAGGGCACCCGCTCGCCTCGGATGCCACCAGGATCGAAGAGCTCGCAGTGCATGAACTCGAGGGGTTGCTCGATCCTGCCCTCTCTGAGGACGAACGCGAGCGCCGGATCCGCCGTCTGACCGATGGCCCGCCGGAGTTCTCACACGAACGGATTGACCTGCCGAAGCACCGGACCTGAATGTCTAGTGCAGCTTCTCGTCCTGACGCTTGCGCAGCACAGAGGCGGGAACGTCATGGCAGCCGACAAGGCGCACGAATTTCTGCGGATACATTTCGTAACCGTGATCACCGGAATTCTGATGAGACATCGGCTCGCAGTGAACGGGCTGGCCTTGAACGTGGCTTTGCTGTGCGGAAGATAGCTTTGCCGACGCCTTGCCCGGGTTCGAAGCGGTCATGGACTGCTCCCTATCGATTAGGGCAGATCGATTGACGTAACCCAATCGATTGCGCGGCATCTTACGACCAAATCCGGATGATGTCATTGCGCCGGATCAATGCAATTGTGGCGATGGAGTTCCGCCTACGCCGTGTTGCCCGCGTCGACCGTGAACACGCTACCCGTCACATTGCGACCGCCCTCGCCCAGCAGATATTCCACCATGCGCGCGACGTCGTCGGTCTCCGGCAGGCGCCGCAGCGCGCTGCGGCCGGCGATGCGCTTGCGGCTATCGTCAGAGAGATTGTGCGTCAGCTCGGTGTCGATGAAACCGGGCGCGATCGCGTTCACGGTGATGCCGAGCTTGCCGACCTCGCGCGCGAGCGAACGGGTGAAGCCGGTGGCGGCGGCCTTGGTCGCACCGTAAACCGAGAGGCCGTTATAGCCGGTGGTCGCGATGATCGACGAGATATTGATGATGCGGCCGGCACCGTCGGCCATCATCTGGCGCGCGACATATTTGGTGAGAATGATCGGCGACAGCACGTTGAGCTGCACCAGCGCCTCGATCTCGGAATTGTGCATGGTCGCGAGCAGGCCTTCGGTGCCGAGGCCGGCATTGTTGACGAGCCCGTAGATCGGGCCGAATTCATCGCGCACGAGTTTGGCATAGGCCGGGATCGCGTCGATCACGGCAAGGTCACAGGCGCGGAAATGCAGGCGCCCTTCCGACCCGGCGATCGCCGCCGTGAGCTCGTCGCTCTCGCGCCGCGCGGCCGCGATCACGTTGTAGCCGGCATCGACAAGCCGCTTGCCGATCGCAAGGCCGATACCGCGGCTACCACCCGTGACGAGAACATTATGCATCGGTGCGCGCCAGTTTGCCGGCCGGGGTGACGTCGAGCGCCTCGACGAAGCGGATCACCGCCGGCACCTTATGGGACGCGAGCTGCGCGCGGCACTGATCCAGGATCTGGGCGCGGATCTCTTTCGCGCGCGCCGGATCGGTGCCGTCGGCGAGGATCACGTCGGCAACGACGATACCGCCGGTGATCGGGCTCTTGCGTGACTTCGCCCGCGACATCCGCACGTCGGGATGACGGTTGATCACCGCCTCGATCTCTTCGGGGTGAACCTTCAGCCCACCGATATTGATGATGCCGCCGCGGCGGCCGACGAAATAGTAGCGGTCGCCACGCAATTCGACGATATCGCCGCTGTCGACAAATCCGTCTACATCGGTGAGCGCAGCCGCGTCGCGGCCGATGTAGGCGTGCGCCGTGCGCGTCGAGCGGATGCGTAGCGAGCCGTCGATGACCTTCATTTCGACGCCGTTGCGGTTGCCGAGATAGTCCGCCGGAAAGCCTTCCAGCCCGTCATTGACGGCAAAGCCGACGCCCGCCTCGGTCGATGCATAGGCATGGCCGACGGAGGAATTCGGGAACGCCGCTTTCAGGCCGTCCAGCACCGCCTGGTCGGCGATCTCGCCGGAGAGGCGGACATAGCGCGGCGCGAACTGCGCGGCCGAGCCGCTCATCAACAGCTTGCGCCAGTGCGAGGGCGTGCCGGAGATGTGGGAGACGCCGCGCGCGTTCAACCGCGTGACGTGATCGCCGAGCGCCTCATGGGGATCGGACAGCACCATCGAGCCGCCGGAGAGGACGGCGCGGAGGAATATCTGCAGGCCGCCATAGCGGCGGATGTCGTAGAACGTCGCCCATACCGGCGTGGGTCCGCGCGCCGGGCCTTCGGCGACGATGGCGCCGGTGAGTGCTTCCAGCGTATGGCCGACGATTTTCGGCACGCCCGACGTGCCCGAAGTGAGCATCAGCCATTCCGTGGCGCGTTCGGTCCTGGCCGGCGTGGTAGCCTGAGGCGGCAGTTGTGCGGTGAGGACGAGCGGCACGCCGGTCTCGGCCAAGCGATCGGGCTCGTCGGTGACGACGGCGTCGATCCCGGCATCCGCCATCAGCGCATCGAGATGCGCGGGATTAAGATCGGGCGGGCACAGCAGCATGCGGCGCGCAATACCGTCGAGCTCGACCATGGCAAGGCCCGATCGGAGCTGGTCGGACAATTTCAGCAGCACCGCGCGGCCGGACAGCTCGCCCAGGCGGCCACCCAGGACCGTCTGCGACAGGATATCCGTCAGCGACACGACATCGTGCGCGTCCGACAGCGTGCGGCCGGTCAGCTCCGCGCCGAGATGGTCGCGAAGCGCAAAGATCTCACGCGGGGACATTTTCGTAGGCCCGCACGAAATCGCCCACAGTGGCGGGGAACGCTGCGTCCTCGGAGATGGTGAAGGGGTCGACGCCGGTCTCGTCCTCGAGGCGCGCCACCAGGATGGCGAAGGCGAGCGAGTCGAAGCCCGTCTCGTGCAGGGACAGATCGTCCGAGAGTGCGGGAAGCGCGACGTGCTGCTCCTTGGCGATCTGCTGGATCGCTTCAATGACCTTAGACCGTACCGACATGGCTGGCTCGCTTCTGTTGTCGTTCGTGTTGCGGCGGTTCTTGATGACCGCCTCCCTTGGCCGTTTGTTTACCCGACAGAAGTAAATGGCTTCTTGGACAATTCGGATAAAATTGGACCTATCTCCGAATTTTCGCGGGCTAGAGCCGGATCGTGCCCTCGTTGATTTGCGCATGTGTCTCCGCGTCCAGCGCGACATAGGTGCCGGCCTTCGGGTCCAGCATGAACAGCGGATCGGAGACCACGCCCGGATCAAATCCCTCGCGCGCGAGCTCGCCCTTTTTCTGCTTGAACGTCTCGGTCGCATCGAGTTCGCGCGAGATGCGTATGAAGACGGGGTGAGCATAGGCCGGCAGGCGCTGAGCGAGATGGGCGGGCAGCGCCTCGACGTCAAAGCCCTCGTTCACCACGACCGCGCTCATGCCGGCGCGGCCATCGGTGCCGGGGATGTTGACGCCGTAGGTGGTGGCATCGATCACGCCGGTGAAATCGCGTACGGCGTCGTTGACCTCCGAGGTCGCGACGTTCTCGCCCTTCCAGCGAAAGGTGTCGCCGATGCGATCGACGAAGTGGAAGAAGCCTTTCTCGTCGAGCCGCATCAGATCGCCGGTGCGGAACCAGGAATCGCCCTTGGCAAAGACATCGCGCAGGATCTTCTTCTCGGTTTCGCTCGCCTCGGTGTAGCCCTCGAAGCGACCGCCGCCCTCATCCGCCGTGCCGATGCGGCCTATGGCTTCGCCGGCCTCGCCGCGCGCGCAGGGAATACAAATCCCCTCTGCATTGCGCAGCGGCGCGCCGTTATCGGGGTCGAGCTTGACGAGGCCGGCAGGAAAACGATGCGCGAGCAGCGGCGGAACGCGGCCGATTGCGCCGGGCTGGCCCTCGACGTTGAACAGCGAGAAATTGCCCTCCGTCGCCGCGTAGAATTCGAGGATGCGCGGAATGGCGAAACGCGCCTGAAAATCATCCCAGATGTCACCGCGCAGGCCGTTGCCGCAGACAAGCCGCAGGCGATGCCGGTTCTCGTATTCCGACGGCGACGCCTTGAGCAGGTAGCGGCAGAGCTCGCCGATATACTGAAACAACGTGCAGTCGTGGCGCACGACGTCCGGCCAGAAATTCGAGGCTGAGAATTTTTCCGCGATCACCACCGAGCCGCCGGCAGCGAGCATGCTGCATGGCGCGACGATGCCGCCGACCGAGTGGAACAGCGGCAGGCAATCGTAGAGCCGATCCTGCGGCGTCGCGCCGGTGAGGCCGGCGAACCAAAAGCCCCAATTGAGGATGCGGCGATGGCTGATGCTGGCGGCTTTCGGCAGGCCGGTCGTGCCGGAGGTGTAGATCAGCAGGGCGCGGTCGTCGATGGTGACGTCGCCACGCTCGTCCGGCGAAAGCGGCCCGTCATCGAGGGCGGCAAGCGCGACATCGATCGCACGTTCGCTGCGGGCATCGCCATGAGTCCAGACCTTTGCTTCCGTCCTCAGGTGCGGCGACGCCCCGTCCAGCGCCTCCGCAAGCTCGTGCGCGACAATGACGTGAGCGGGCCTTGCGACTCCGATGCAATGCGCGAGCGACTGGCCAACGAGCTTGGTGTTGATCAGCGCGACCACGCCGCCGACCCGGCTGATGCCGAGCCAGGCCGCGACATAGTCGATGCCGTTCGGCATGATCAGCGCGACAGTGTCGCCCTTGGCCACACCGGCCGAGCGTGCCCACCGCGCATAGCGATTGATGCGTTTCGAAAGTCCCTCATAGTCGAGGCTCGCGTCATCGGTGGCCAGCGCACTGCGATCTGGCTGGCGCTGCGCCCAATCATCGACGACGTCGGCGAACAGCCGGCCCGGCAACGTCTCGATCCGTGCGGTGAGCTCGATCGCCTTCAGCCAGATTTTCGAAGCCGAAGGTGCGCGCGCGGCTTTCGGTTGCTCGATGACGCCGGTTGTCATGCCGTTCATTCTTTCGGAACGTGTCTGCTGGTTCCCGGCAGCTTAGCTCGCACGCCCTGCCCAGGCGTTAAGAGACAAGGTAAAACCAGGTTAGTGCGCGATTAACTCTAGTCATCCTTTACCAAACCGGATGCGATCGACGTGCGCGCGGCCTGGCAATTCTTGCGACAGCAGAGCCGGGCCGCGTTGCGCGGGAGGCTAGGCGGCTCCGGGCAAACGGGTTAGGCTTTTTGACCCTGCATTGTCCGGATTGCGAAAGGGAGACGACCTGTGGCTCTCGACTCGTCTGAGTTTCCTGTCCAGGTCGCGCCGTTCGAGCAGCCGCTGACCCATTTTGCCAGTCGCCTGAAGGACAGGCAGGTCAAGGTGGTCGCGATCGGCTCGTCGAGCACGGCGGGCGAAGGAGGCATCGCTCCCTATCCGCAGCGGCTGCTGGCCGACCTTCGGATACGATTTCCAAATGCCATGATCGAAGTGGTCAACCGGGGCGTTGGCGGCGAAGAGGCCCCTTTGGAGCTGAAGCGGTTCGACCATGACGTCTTCGATCTCAACCCCGATCTCGTCATCTGGCAGGTCGGAACCAATTCAGTGTGGCAATCCACCGATCCGCCCTCGTTCAAGGACACCACGCACGCCATCCGTGAGGGCATTGACCGGCTGCTCGGCGCCAAGCGGATCGACGTGATCCTGATGGACCTGCAATACGTGCCGGCGCTGCTGACACCGGCCAAGGCCGACAAGGCGAACGCGATGGTCGCGGCGATCAGCGAGATCGCGCATGCGAAGGGGGTCAACGTCTTTTGTCGCTTCGCACTGATGAAGAGCTGGCACGATGTTGCAGGAATTTCGTTCGACCGCATGGTCGACCCGGACGACGATAGCAGGCTGCACGCAAGCGACTGGACCACGGACAAGATGACCTGGCAGTTGACCGACGCGATCGTCACCGCGGCCAACAAGGCGCCTCACGGCAGCTAGTCCTGCATGCTCCGTCAGATTGATGGCCGAACGGGCGGTGAGCGCTAGCCGCCCCGCTGATGGCGCGAGCGCTGCGGCGGTGCGTTGAACGGATAATACGGATTGAGATCGCAGCTGGCGGAGCGGCCTGAAGCGGTAGCTCGGCACTGCGGCACTGAGGTGAAGGAGCAATCGTACCACTCCCCGCCACCGCCGTTCGCACCGGAATAGACGTGCATGCAGACGGGATAGCGCGGATCGAAGGTCTGCGCATGCGACGGCGCGGCCGTGAGCAGTGCACCGACGGTCATGATCAGGCCGAATAAGCGACGCATGAAAATTGCCCCCGAAAGTCGCATTGCGGATCGCTAGTGCACGTTCTTGTGGCGCCGGCGCGGCTGCGGCGGCGGTCGGTCGAAAGCATAATACGGGTTGACGTCGCAGCTTGCCGAGCGGCCCGAGGCCGTGGCGCGGCACTGCGGCAGCGAGGTAAAGGAGCAGTCGAAATAGTCGCCGCCGCCACCGCCGAAGCCGCCGGGCGTGTAGACGTGCATGCACACCGGGTAACGCGGATCGTAGGTCTGGGCGCTGGCATCTGCCGCCACGAACAGCATGACAATTGCGGTGAGGGTCAGGATCGGCAAACGCATGGAGAAATCCTCGAATCGTTCATGTCGGCGACCGGGATGCCGACCGCCTCATATGGCACAACACCACGACAGAGGCGACCGTTCCTGCGTGCAGATGACGGCAAGGTGAGTGCGGTGCACTGCGCCCGCTACCCGCCGAGCCCCTGCAACACCAGCCGGTTCAGCCTTGCCGCAAACGCGGCAGGGTCTTCCGGCAGCTCGCCGTCCAGGATCTGCGCCTGTTCGAGCAGGAGCAGACTGAGATCGTCGACCGCCTTCGAGCCGGCCTGAGCCTTCGTGATCGCGGTGACCAGCGGATGGCGCAGGTTGATCTCGAGGATCGGCTTGGTGCGCAGGCCGCGGTTCTGCTGGGCCAGGATGCGCTCGAGCTCGCGGCTCGGGCCCTGGCTGTCGGCGACGAGGCAGGAGGCGGAACTGGTGAGACGCGTCGAGGCCTTGACATCGCTGACGCGCTCGCCGAGCGCGGCCTTGATCACCGCGATGGTGGCGGCCTCGTCGGCGGCGGGCTCGTCCTTCTTCGCCTCGTCCGCCTCGTCGACGCGTGGGATCAGGTCGAGGTTGAGATCGCCCTGGCTCAGCGACTTCAGCGGCTTGCCGTCGAATTCCGATGGCATCGACGTCCAGAAGGCGTCGACGGGATCGGACAGCAGCAGCACTTCGATGCCGCGCGCAGTCGCCGCCTCGAGCCGGGGGTTCGACTTCAGCCGATCGATGCTGTCGCCGACCAGATAATAGATCTCGGTCTGGTTCGGCTTGAAATCGGCGATGACGTCCTTCAGCGAACGCTTCTCGCCCGAGGTCGTGGTGAAACGCGACAGCGCGAGCAGCTTTTCGCGGCGTTCGAAATCTTCGTAGATGCCTTCCTTCAGCACCGCGCCGAAGGCCTCCCAGATCTTCGCGAAGTTCTCCGGATCCTTCTCCGCAAGGCTTTCGAGCTCGGACAATACGCGGGTCGCCACGGCCTTGCGGATCTGTGCGAGCTGCGGATTGTTCTGAAGCATCTCGCGCGAGATGTTGAGCGGGAGATCCTCGCTGTCGACGACGCCGCGGATGAAGCGGAGGTAGCCCGGCAGAAGATCGGCATCGTCGGTGATGAAGACGCGGCGGACATAGAGCTTGACGCGTCCCTTGCGGTTCGGCTCGAACAGATCGAACGGCTTGGTCGAGGGCGCGAACAGCAGCACGGCGTAGGAGTAACGCCCCTCCGCGCGATAATGCAGCGTCATCGCGGGATCGTCGAAGGCGGAGGCGATCTGCTGATAGGCCTTCTTGTAGTCTTCCGGCGTGAGCTCGGATTTCGAGCGCTGCCACAGCGCGCTTGCAGAATTGATCTGGCGCGGTTCGCCCTCTTCAGGCACGAGCTCGATCGGGAAGAGGATGTTGTCGGAATACGCGCCGACGATACGCTCGATCTCGTAGGCTTCGAGATATTTCTTCGCATCATCCTTGAGGTGCAGGACGATCTCGGTGCCGCGCTGCACGCGGGTCGCATCCTCCTCGCTGGCACGCGCGATCTCGAAGCCCGACCCGCCTGTGGACGTCCAGGTCCAGACGTCGCTCTCGCCGGCGCGGCGGCTGACCACGACGATCTTGTCGGCGACCATGAAGGCGGAATAGAAGCCGACGCCGAACTGGCCAATCAGGCCGAGACCATCCTTGGCCTCCTTGAGCTTCGACACGAAGGCCTTGGTGCCCGAGCGGGCGATTGTGCCGAGGTGGTCGATCAGCTCCTGCCGCTCCATGCCGATGCCATTGTCAGCGATCGCAAGCGTTCCGGCCGTCTTGTTCGGAATGATCCGGATCTTGGGCGCGTCGCCCTCGCCCAGCAGCGCCGGACTCGCGATCGCCTCATAGCGCAGCTTGTCGCAGGCGTCCGATGCGTTGGAGACGAGCTCGCGCAGGAAGATATCGGTCTCGGAATAGACGGAGTGCACCATCAGGTGCAGAAGCTCGGAAACCTCGGCCTGGAAGGGCTGCGTATGCACAGCCGTGTCTGACGTCGTCATGCGTTTACCCGGTCAATCGAAAGGGAAAGAAACCCGGGATATAACGCGAGGGGGCAGGGGATCAAGTGACGTCAGCAACCGCCCCCCGGGGCGGAGGCCGACGTGTCCGTGGCAAAATGCCGATCAGGTCACACAGCGACCGGGCTGGAGCAGCTTTGCGACCTCGGTCAGGGAGCTGACCATCGGCTCGCAGGCGATGGTCGGCTTTTTGCGGCTCTGCTTCTGGTCCGGGAGCAACACCGGCGGCTTGGCGTTACCGGTCTCGATCACCGCGGGGACCCGCAGCAGCACCGACGTGTCGGCGAGATCGTTCAGCCGCATCGACACGGTACGGGTTGGAACCTCCGCCTGCTTGATATCGGCCAACCGGTCGGCTTTGCTGGAGCGATTCACGTTGTGGCCCGGCTTGTCAGCGACCGCCTGCCAGCGGTCGGCCAGATCATGGCCGGAGGCCAGCTGCACGGCGCCCACCTGAACGGCGCCGAGCGTCGCGGCGAGCGCGACGGCGCCTAAAAATACCTTTTGGATCTGTGACATGGCTGCCGGTCCCTCGCCCCATGGCGATCGCGGGAACAACGCGAGGAGATGACCGGGAGTTCTCAGTCGTTAAGATCACTTAACCGTGTGCGAAAAAGGCGCGCCCTCGCGAAAAATTCCCACGAAAAATTTCGCAACCGCCTGGAACGACTTTCGCGGACGGGAGTCGTCTCAACAGCCGGCTATTCCCCCCTGCCCCATAAGCCGGCGACGTAGGGCGCGACTGTGGTGATGCCAGTCGCGCCTTACTTTTGTCTGGCGTTCAGTTCGCCTTTCCCGCGAGCCACTCCCGCCCCTCCCCATAGAGCTTCTCGACCTCAGGCCCGGTCAAGCCCGGCATGTCGCGCTTGACCTTGTAGCCGATCAGCTCCTGCATGTAGGCGAGGTGGCGGTAGCCTTCCGGGAGCGCGGCAAGGGCTTTCTGGTCGAGCTGAAGTGTCGCGGCGGGATCGACCGGGTCGATCCGGTCCTTCTCGTAGATCGGCTGGCGGCGGACGATGCCCCATTTTCCCTGCCGCTTCTCCAGGAAATCGTAGAAGCGCCCGGTGCAGACGACGTCGCAGGGCACGTCGTGCACCGGCGCGCGCTGCGAGATGGTCATCTTGGTCTGCGCGATGGCGCGCGCCCCCTCGAGATCGATACTGCAGCCGCCGAGGAAATGCAGGATGCGCACACCCTTGGCGAACCCCTCCTGGCTGACCCGCATGAAATCCCGCGCCGGCCCCTGAAACCAAGTGGCGGACATCCAGCCTTCTTCGTGCCAGACGCTGGCAAAGCGCTCCCAATCGCCGGCGTCGCGCCAGACCGCCCAGTTCTCGACGAGGTCGCGGATGGCGAGGCGGTCGAGGAGTTGCTGGTCCATGAACACGTCTCCGATGGCACCGCGGCTGCAACGCGGCCGCTGCAGGAGGTATGAGCGGCGAATTCGATGGCCGTCAAGCGTGGCAACCTGGTCAATAAAAATCCGGCGCACCTTGCGGCACGCCGGATCAGATTTCGTCAAATGCCGGGCGCTGGCGCCTTCCTTACGCCGCCGGCACCTTCGGGGCGCGGTTGCGAGAGTTGCGCTGGAAGAACAGCGCCTGGCTCGCCACCGCCGACACCATCGCCGGCTGGAACGGTTTTGAGATCAGGAACGCCGGCTCGGGGCGCTCTCCGGTAAGGAAGCGTTCCGGATACGCGGTGATGAACACCACCGGCACCTCGAAGGTGCGGAGCAGCTCGTTGACGGCGTCGAGGCCCGACGAGCCGTCGGCGAGCTGGATGTCGGCCAGGATCAAGCCGGGCCGCCTGTTCTTTGCCAAGGCGACCGCATCGGCGTGGGTACGGGCGACGCCGACGACATTGTGGCCGAGATTCTTCACCAGGCTTTCGAGGTCCATGGCGATGAAGGTCTCATCCTCGATGATCAGCACGTCGGTGGCGATCTCGGCGGCCATCTCACGGCCTGCGGCATCCGCGAGCCGGCGCGTCTCGCCGACGTCGGTGCCGAGAATGTAGCCGACCTCTTCCTCCGAAAATCCCTCGAGCGAGAGCAGCAGGAAGGCTTGCCGCGGCAACGGCGTGATGTTCGAGAGCCGCCGCTCCGGCGGCATCGGCAGGTTCGTCACCTCGGAATCGTCGTTGACGGAAACGGAATTCCAGATCTGGGTGAACAGCCGGAACAGGCCGGCGCGCGGCCCGTGGCTCTCGTCGAGCACCGACGGATCTCCCAGCATGGCTTCCAACATGGCTGCGACATAGGCGTCACCGGAGGACTGGCTGCCCGTCAGGGCGCGTGCGTACCGGCGCAACAACGGCAAGTGTTCAGCAACAAGCTGTGAACGGGACATCCCCACTCCATATCATCATCGGGCCGACCTTGACGTGCAGGCGTTAGGCGGGGGGCCCGGGTTCCCCTGCTTGGCTGATTACGCCTCAGCCTGAGAAAAGTTCCGCATGGGGGCGGAACTTTTTCTCGCAGCTCGCATTGAGCCTATCCAGGGAACGGCTCCCGGTTGAGAGAACTTCTCGATTTTACAGTCACTTAACTCGGGGAAACGTGGAACAGGTCATGAAAGATCTCAAGTCTCAAGCCAGCAAAAGCACGACCCCCGGCAAGGGAGGGCTCACTCCGGAGATCCAGTCCCGGATCGGGCACCAGCTGCGCGCCATGTACGACGACGTGGTGCGGCAGGGGGTTCCGGACCGGTTCGCGGAACTGATCAAGAAACTTGATGCGCCGGGAGCGGCACCCCAAGTGGAAAATGGTGGCGGCTCTAACGACAACAATGGGAGGGATTGATGCCTCTCACGGACTCCCTGCGTAACGACATCCTGGCGGCCGTGCCCAGTCTGCGCGCGTTCGCCATCTCGCTCAGCGGCAATGCCGATCGCGCCGACGATCTGGTCCAAGAGACGCTGTTGCGCGCGCTCGCCAACATCGACTCGTTCCAGCCCGGCTCCAATCTGCCGGCGTGGCTGTTCACGATCCTGCGCAACCTGTTCCGCTCCGACTATCGCAAGCGGCGGCGGGAAGTCGAGGACGCCGAAGGCAACTATGCCAAGACGCTGAAGACGCAGCCCTCGCAGAACGCCCATCTCGAGTTCGAGGAATTCCGCACGGCGCTCGACAAGCTTCCGCAGGACCAGCGTGAAGCGCTGATCCTCGTCGGCGCCTCCGGCTTCTCCTACGAGGATGCGGCTTCGATCTGCGGCTGCGCGGTGGGCACAATCAAGAGCCGCGTCAACCGTGCGCGCTCCAAGCTTGCGGCGTTGCTCTATGTCGACGGCGCCGAGGATTTCGGGCCCGACGAGACCATTCGCGCCGTCATCGGCGGCAGCGGCGGCTGACCGCCGGCGTCAATCGGACCGAGACCGCGATGAAGGCGGCCGCTTCCGCGGCCGCCTTCGGATGTCTGAAGTGATCATGTCTGAAGCGTGAAACTTGATGCGTGCCTGCGTCGTCTCGATCACTCGTCCACGAAGGTCACGGTCTCGGCCACGCTCGCACGCGACGTGCGGTAGCTGTTGACCTTGTGGGCGTGGTCCGCATAGCCGAACGAGATACCGCAGACGATGCGGCGGTCAGCAGGCAAATTGAAATGGCGGCGGATCAGGCCGGAGTGGCGCGCGAGCGCCGCCTGCGGAATCGTGCCGAGCCCGAGCGCCTGCGCGGCCAGCATGAAGTTCGAGACATAGGCGCCGCAATCGATCGCACCGTAGATGCCGAGCGGCTCGTCGGTGTGGATGATGGCCACATGCGGCGCGCCGAAGAAATTGTAGTTCTCCAGCGCCTGCTTGGCATAGGCCATCTTGTCTCCGCGCGCGATGCCGAGCGTGTTGTAGAGCTGGAAACCGCTCTCGCGACGGCGATCGAGATAGGCGCCGAGATATTCGCGCGGCGGCGGGAAATCATAGTCGTCCCCGAGACCGCCCGAAGCCTCCTTGTAGATCAGCTTGCGGAAACGCTCCTTGGCCTCGCCGCTGGCGATGACGACCTGCCAGGGCTGGCTGTTGCACCAGGACGCCGTGCGCTGCGCGGTCGTCAGCAAATGTTCGATCGTCGCGCGATCGACCTCCTTGGCCAGGAAGGCTCGTACCGAGTAGCGCTCGTTGAGTAGCTCTTCGAGTACGCCGATGCGGTCGTTTTGCTTTACTTGTGCGTCCATGGATCAACTCGCGCCTTCTCTTCGTAAGGTGGGCAAAGGCGCATAGCGCCGTGCCCACCGACAGACTTACCTCGGCGCATCTGCGCATGGTGGGCACGCTTGGCTTTGCCCACCCTACAAGATACAGCGAGAGACTAGATCACCGTCCCTTGGTCGGGATCTTGTTGTACGGCACGTCCTTGTCGACGCGGATGTCGCCCGGCAGTCCCAGCACGCGCTCGGCGATGATGTTGCGCAAAATCTCGTCTGTGCCGCCCGCGATGCGCATCGAGGGCGAGGACAGCAGCATCTGCTGAAACTGGCCCTGAACGGTTTCCTCGTCGCTGCCTGTGAGAACGCCGGCCGCGCCCTGGAGGTCCATGGCGTAGGTTGCGATGTCCTGCAGCATCATGCCGGACACGAGCTTGCCGATCGAATTCTCCGGCCCCGGCCGTTCACCCTTGGACAGTGCCGAGATCGCCCGGTAGCTGGTGTATTTCAGCCCGTTCGACTTCACCGCCCAGCTCGCGAGTTTTGAGCGCACGGCGGGATCGTCGATGGCGAGGCCATCCTCCAGCATCAGATTGGAGCAGAACTCGAACATCTCGGGGACGCCGGTCGCAAGCCGCGAGCCGATCGACATTCGCTCGTTCATCAACGTGGTCAGCGACACGCTCCAGCCCTCGCCCACGGCACCGAGGCGCTGGCTGTCGGGAATGACGACGTCGGTGAAATAGACCTCGTTGAACTCCTGCATGCCGTTGGCCTGCTTGATCGGACGCACCTCGACGCCGGGGCTCTTCATGTCCAGGAAGAACATGGTGAGCCCCTTGTGCTTCGGCACATTGGGATCGGTGCGCGCGATCAAAAGACCGTAGTCGGAATAGTGCGCGCCGGAGGTCCAGATCTTCTGGCCGTTGACGACCCAATTGTCGCCCTTCTTCTCCGCGCGCATGCGCAAGCCCGCGACGTCAGAGCCCGCCGACGGCTCGGAGAAGAGCTGGCACCAAATCTCCTCGCCCGCGGCCAGCCTCGGCAAATGGCGCCGCTTGGCGTCCTCGCTGCCAAAAGCCATCACGGTTGGGCCGCACATGCCCTCGCCGATCTGGAACGGCTGCGTCAGCTTGCCATAGACGCCTTCCTCCTGCTGCCAGATCACCCGCTCGATCGGCGTCGCACCCCGGCCGCCATATTCCTTGGGCCAATGCAGGCAGGCCCAGTTGCCTTCGGCCTTCTTCTTCTGCCAGGCCTTGCCGACATCGACGATGTCGTGGTTGGCGAGCCGGATGCGGCCGAGCGAGGATTTTGACAGCTCGGCCAAAAACTCCTTCGGCGCGTTGGCCTCGACCCATTTGCGCGCGGTCTCGCGGAATGCGGCTTCCTGCGGGGTGTCGTCGAAATTCATGGCGGACCTCTTCGTTCTTGCTCTGTCTTAGTCCCTCATGGTGAGGAGGCGCGCAGCGCCGTCTCGAACCATGTGGCGTCAGTCGGGCCTGCATCCTTCGAGACGCCGCGTTCCGCGGCTCCTCAGGATGAGGATCATCAGCCTCTTCCCTTCGTCGGGATCTTGTTGAACGGCACGTCCTTGTCGACCCTGATGTCGCCGGGCAGGCCCAACACCCGCTCGGCGATGATGTTGCGCATGATCTCGTCGGTGCCGCCTTCGACACGGGTGCCCGGCGCGCGCAGCAGCATCGCCTGGAAGCGGCCGGCGAGTTCGGCATCCTCGCCGCTGACCACTCCGCCCGCGCCCTGCAAGTCCAAGGCATAAGTCGCGACATCCTGGATCATCGAGCCCGCCACCAGCTTTCCGATGGAATTTTCCGGTCCCGGGCGCTCGCCCTTCGACAGCGCGGAGATCGCGCGCATGCTGGTGTATTTCAGCCCGCTCGCCTTCACTGCCCAGTTCGCCAGCTTCGCGCGCACCGCACGATCCTCGATGGCAGGGCCGTCGTCCAGCATCAGGTCCGAGCAATAATCGAACAGCTCGGGGAAGCCGGTCGAGACGGCCGCGCCGATCGCGCTGCGCTCGTTCATCAGCGTGGTCAGCGAGACGTTCCAGCCGTCGCCGACCTCGCCGAGGCGCTGGTGATCGGGAATGCGGACGTTCGTGAAATAGACCTCGTTGAAGTCGGAAGCGCCGCTCGCCTGCTTGATCGGCCGCACCTCGACGCCCGGGCTCTTCATGTCCAGGAAGAACATGGTCAGGCCCTTGTGCTTGGGCACGGTCGGATCGGTGCGGGTGAGCAAAATTCCGTAGTCGGAATAGTGCGCGCCCGACGTCCAGATCTTCTGGCCGTTGATCACCCAGTCGTCGCCGTCCTTTTCCGCGCGGGTTCGCAACCCAGCGACGTCGGAGCCGCCGGCCGGCTCGGAGAACAGCTGGCACCAGACCTTTTCGCCGGAGGCGAGCGGCGGCAGATAGGCGCGCTTATGCTCCTCGCGCGCGAACGCCATCATGGTCGGCCCGCACATGCCGTGGCCGATGATGAACATGCGGGATAGCTGGCCGAACGGCCCCTCTTCCTGCTGCCAGATCACACGTTCGATCGGCGACGAGCCGCGGCCACCATACTCCTTCGGCCAATGCAGACAGGCCCAGCCGGCATCGGCCTTCTTCTTCTGCCAGGCCTTTGCAACGTCGAGGATGTTGGCGTTCTTCAATTGCGTGCGGCCGAGGGAGGATTTGCGGAGCTCGTCCTCGTATTGCTTCGGTGCATTCGCACCGATCCAGGCGCGCGCGGTGGCGCGGAATTCGGCTTCCTGCGGGGTATCGTCGAAGTTCATGACGTTGCCTTTGCCTACGCCGCGTTCTTCTTGCGCATGCGGTCGATCAACTGGTCTTCCCAATAGGACAGACTGCCGAGCCCGAGCGCCATGGCGTTGGCGCGGCGGTAGTACATGTGGCAGTCGAACTCCCAGGTGAAACCCATGCCGCCGTGAACCTGGATGTTGTTCTTGGCGCAGTGCTGAAACGCCTGCGTTGCACTGATGCGCGCGGCTGCAGCCGCTTCCGGCAATTCGCCTGCATTGGTCGAGAGCGCCCAGGCGCCGTAATAGCTGTTGGAACGCGCCAGCGTCGCCGACACGTACATGTCCGCCAGCATGTGCTTGACGGCCTGGAACGAACCGATCTGTCGGCCGAAGGCGATGCGGTCGAGCGCATAGTCGCGGCCCATCTCCAGCGCGCGGTCGGAGCCGCCGACCTGCTCGAACGCGCAGAGCACCGCGGCGCGATCGAGCACTTGAGTCAAGATGCTCCAGCCTTCGCCGGCCGCACCCAGCGGCTCGGCCTTGCAATCCCTAAAAGTAATCTCGGCCTGCCCGCGGGTCGGATCGAGATTGGTCAGGCTTTTCACCTCGACGCCGCCGTCCCTGAGATCGACGATAAACAAGGAGATGTCGCCGTCGCGTCCGCTCGATCCCGTGCGTGCCGCGACCACCGCGAAGTCGGCGATCGCGCCATCGGCGACCGGCTTCTTGACACCGTTGAGCATACCATTGGCAGCCGTGAGCTTGACGTTCTTCGGTGACGGATTGCCTTTTCCCTCGAACAGCGCCAGCGTTCCGATCGCCTCGCCCGAGGCAATCGCCGGCAACCATTTCTTCTTCTGCGCGTCGCTGCCCGCGATCAGCAGCGCTTCGGCTGCGAGATAGACGGTGGAGGAAAACGGCACCGGCGCGTTCGCCCGGCCCATCTCTTCAGCGATCACGCAAAGTTCGAGATGACCGGCGCCGGCGCCACCAAAGTCCTCTGGGATTGCAACACCGAGAAAACCCATCTCGGCGAGCCCCTTCCACAGCTCCTTGTCATACGGCGCCTTGCCGTCGAGAACTGCGCGCACCGCCTTTGGCGAGCATTTCTCAGTGAGGAATTTGCGCGCCTGATCGCGGAGCTGCTTCTGGTCGTCGGAGAAATCGAAGTTCATGGCGCGTATCCGTGTTGATGATGTCGATTACTTGAGAATGATGACGTCCTGGTCGGGCTTGTCCGCATAAAGCCGCTCGACCAGCGCGGCACGACGTTCCAGGCCGGCGCGCTGGTTGATGTAGCCCTTGTCGGTGAGCTCGTTGCCGTCGATCGAGGGCGGCTCCGCCATCAGCATGGCGCGGGCGATGATGCGACTGCTGGCGCCTTCGCACTCCTTGTTGTGGGCCTCCAGTCCGCGCCTGAAGCAAGCGATCACCTCGGGATGCTTCACTGCATCATCGAAGCTGAGATCGGGATTGCCGACGAGCTGGCGGCAGGCGTGCAGGTTCGGCCAGGCCAGCAGGCCGATGAAAGCGCGATCCTGCCCCGCGACCAGCGCATCATGCACGACCGGCGTCGCGGCTGCGATCGCATCCGTACGGAGCGAGCCGACATGGACGAAGGTGCCGGTGGTCAGCTTGAAGTCCTCGACCACGCGCCCCGCAAAGATGATGCCCTTCACCGGATCGGAATCGTCGACGAAGATGCCGGCGTCACCGATGCAATAAAAACCTTCCTCGTCGAACATCTTCTTCGTCAGGTCAGGCTGGCCGAAATAGCCCGGGGTGACGTTGACACCGCGCAGACGCAGCTCGTATTTCGAGCCGCAGGGCACCATCTTCAACTCGACGCCGGGAAACGGCAGGCCGATCAAGCCGACGCGCTCGGTGTCCCAATAGGTGCCGGTCGAGGTCGGCGCGGTCTCGGTCGAACCCCAGCCGGTGTAGAACACGATGCGCTCGCCGGTGGTCTTCACGGCGAGAGCCTGCATGCGATCGTAGAGATCATCCGGCAGTCGCGCGCCGCCATAGGCCATGATCGAGAGGTTCTTGAAGAAGGATCGGCACAGCCCGTCGTCCTTCTCCATGGCGGCGGCGAGCGCGGCATAGCCCGCGGGGACGTTGGCGTAATAGGTCGGCGATATCTCGCGCAGATTGCGCAGCGTCTCATCGAACTGGCCCGGCATCGGCCGCCCGTCATCGATATAGAGCGTGCCGCCGTCGACCAGGATCGGGTGGAACGCCGCATTGCCGCCCATGGTGTGGTTCCAGGGCATCCAGTCCAGCATGGTCGAGATCGGACCGCCGGGATCGCGCGGTCGCACCTGCATCATCATCGCCGCATTGGCGCACATCATCGCTTGCGTGTTGATGACGGCCTTGGGCATGCCGGTCGAGCCTGACGTGAACAGCAGCTTGCCGACGGTCTCAGGCGCGATCTTCGCGATCGACGCTTCGACATCGGCCGTCACGACTGTCGCCGCGAGCTCGGCAAAGCTGACGCTCGCGATACCCTCGCAGGGCCGCAAGACGTGAACCACGGTGACGCCTGTGAGATCGAGCGCTTTCAGCGCCTTCTCGAAGGTCGGGCCGTCCTGCACCATCACCGCGCCCGGCTTGATCAGGTCGAACAAATATTTCAGCTTGACGTGATCATGGCTCATCAAGGAGTAGGCCGGCGAGACCGGCGCGGCCGGGACGCGCGCCTGCATCGCCGCCTGCGTCATCAGCGCGTGCTCGATCGAATTGCCGGAGAGGATCGTGACCGGGCGACCGTCAAGCGCGAGATTGAGCAGGCCTTGCGTCAGCGCATCCACGGTGCGCTTGGCCTCCCCGTAGGACACCTTACGCCATTCGCGGTTAGGGCCGCCGCGCTGGGCAAGCCAGATCCGCTCGGGCGCTTCCTTCGCCCATTTTGCCAGCGAAGCCGGGATATGCTTCTCGTAGGTCTGCAGCGGGATGCGCGACTTCAGCACCACCGTGCCGTCGTCGCGGCGCTCGACATCGATGTCGCGCGCCAGCCACTCGACCTTGCGAAAGGCGGGCTTCGTCATCACCGCCGCCGCGCTTCCACTCATTTTGCGTCTCCCGGAATTTTTCGTCCTTTACGGATCTTCATTGTCAGCGCCTGATATAGACAGGCTTTCGCTTCTCAAGGAAGGCCCTGATGCCTTCCGAAAATTCCTCGGAGCGGCTGCACAGAACCTGGTTGCGATCCTCCATCGCGATCACGGCTTCCAGCGATCCGGCATCGACGCTCATGTTGAGACATTCTTTGGACAGGCGTAGGCCCACGGGCGAGGCCGCGATCATCGCGTCGACATAGGGTTCGGCGGCCTCATCGAGCTTGTCCTCGTCGACGACCTCGGAGACCAGCCCGACCGCGAGCGCCCGCTCGGCGCCGATGAAGCGTCCCGTGAGGATCAGCTCCGAGGCAACGGAGACACCGACAAGGCGTGGCAGGAAATAACTGGTGCCGATGTCGCAGCCGCCAAGGCCGAGCTTGATGAAGGCGCAGTTCATCCGCGCCGATCTCGTCGCGATGCGGATGTCGGAGGCGAGCGCCAGCGCAAAGCCGCCGCCGGCCGCCGCGCCCTGCACCAGCGCGAGGATCGGCTGCGGACAGCGCCGCATCAGCATCACGATGTCGGCGATGCGCCGCTGCGAATCCAGCGACTCGGTGACATCAGGCGGCTCCTGCTGGCCGGCACGGCGCGCCATCGCCGCCTTGAGATCGAGTCCTGCGCAGAAGTTCTTGCCGGCGCCCTTCAGCACCACGACGCGCGTATCCCGGTTGCGCTGGAGGCCCTGGAAATAGACGTTGAGCGCGTCGATCAACGCACGATCGAGCGCGTTGAGGTGTTCGGGACGATTGAGCGTCACTGTGTCGACGCCGTCATTTTGCTCGATCAGCAGCGGTTGGGACATGAGGCGCCTCGTGCTTGCCGCCATTCGCGGTGCCGATTGCTGCGCCCTCTCCCCTTGTGGGAGAGGGCATGTACGCTGCGAACCCGGAATTCACTTGGGTGAGGGGTCTGTCTCCGTGGACAGAGACCCCTCATCCGGCGCGCTACGCGCGCCACCTTCTCCCACAAGGGGAGAAGGGAGGAAGAGCTACCGCGGCGCCATGCGGATCGCGCCGTCGAGACGGATGGTCTCGCCATTGAGCATCGGGTTCTCAACGATGTGCACGGCCAGCGAGCCGTATTCATTGGCGTCGCCGAGACGCGCGGGATGCGGCACCTGGGCACCGAGGCTCTTGCGGGCCTCTTCGTTCAAACCCATCAGCAGCGGCGTCAGGAACAGGCCGGGGGCGATGGTGTTGACGCGGATCTTCTGGCTCGCGAGATCGCGCGCCGCCGGCAGCGTGAGACCGACGACGCCGCCCTTCGACGCCGCATAAGCGATCTGACCGATCTGCCCTTCGTAAGCCGCGACCGACGCCGTGTTGACGATGACGCCGCGCTCTTCACCGACCGGCTCGATCGTGACGAGGCGCTCGGCGAACAGACGCAGGCAGTTGAAGGTGCCGATCAAATTGACATTGATGATGCGCGCGAACTTTTCCAGCGGGTAGACGCCATCGCGGCCGACGATGCGCTGCGAGCCGCCGATACCGGCGCAGTTCATCAGCACGCGCGCGACGCCGTGCGCGGCTTCCGCCTTGGCGATCGCCGCCTTGATCTGCTCCTCGCTGGTGACATCGGCGTGAAGCGCGATGCCCTTCACTTCGGCGGCAACCTTCTCGGCGTTTTCCTTGCTCTGGTCGATCACGCCGATCTTGGCGCCCTTGGCGGCCATCGCGCGGGCGGTCGCGGCACCAAGGCCCGACCCGCCGCCCGTGATGAGAACGGCTACGTCTTTCAACTGCATCGCTTGTACCTTTCCTCGAACCTTTTCCTTGGGCGTTTCTTCTCTAGACTTCTGCGTTCTGGCCGGTCATCCGGCCGCGGCAGCTTCCTCGATATTCGTGAGAATGCCGCCGCAGATCAGCGTTTCCATATGCTTGATGTATTGCCGGCAAACGTCGTCGGTGACCGGGCCGACGCCGGTCGCGCGTGACATCGCGTGCCGGCCGAAGAACAAATGATCGCAGGCGCCGATCAGGCTGGTGTAGAACAGCACCGGATCGGTGGCGCGGAATTCGCCCTGACTGACGCCTTCGGCGAGCAGGCGGCGATGGAAATCCAGCAGCGGTGCCACGAAGAATTTCGAGACTTCGTCCGCGGAGCCCGCGACGCTCTCGTGCAGCAGATAGTGGATCAGCCGGTTCATATACGGAAACCGGTGATAGGCGCGGATGATGCCGCCGATATGCAGCTTCAACTTGGCGGTCGGCGTGATCGGCTGCGCCAGCAGATACTCGAGATTGGACAGTTCCGTCCCCGCGTCGCGCTCGAGCAGCGCCAGCAGCAGGCCGTCCTTGTTGCCGAAGTGATATTTGACCAGCGCGGCGTTGGCACCGGACTTCTGGGCGATGTCGCTCAGCGAAATCTCGATCGAGGAGCGTTCGATCATCAACTCGCTCGCGGCCACGAGCAATTTCTCTGCTGTGGAATTCTTTCCGCTGGGGAGCCGGTTCGGTACGCTGGTAGTCACGGAGATCCCTGATTTTGGCGCGAGAGCGGCCGCAGATAAGCCCAAGCAGCGCCTCTCCACAAGAGTTAATTGATCGATTGACTAAACGACCAGTCGCCCCTTAAATCCGCCCGACAAGCAACCGTTCAAAATAATCCAGGGAGAAACCGACATGGCCGAGGCTTATATCGTCGCCGCCGCGCGTACCGCCGGCGGGCGCAAGGGGGGCCGCCTCGCCGGATGGCATCCGGCCGATCTCGCCGCGAAGGTACTTGACGAGCTGGTTGACCGCACCAAGGTCGATCCCGCGCTGGTCGAGGATGTGATCATGGGCTGCGTCATGCAGGTCGGCGAGCAGTCCAACAACGTCGCGCGCAACGCCATCATGGCCTCGAAACTGCCGGAGAGCGTGCCGGGTACCTCGATCGACCGCCAATGCGGCTCCTCGCAGCAGGCGCTGCACTTCGCAGCCCAGGCCGTGATGTCCGGCGCGATGGACGTGGTGATCGCCGCCGGCGTGGAATCGATGACACGCGTGCCGATGGGCCTGTCGTCGCAGCTTCCCGCCAAGAACGGCTTTGGCAATTACAAGAGCCCGGGTATCGAGCACCGTTATCCAAACATCGTGTTCAGCCAGTTCACCGGCGCCGAAATGATGGCCGAGAAGTACGGCCTGTCGAAGGACGAACTCGACGAATACTCCTACAACAGCCATCAGCGCGCGATCGCGGCAACCCAGGCCGGCCACTTCAAAAAGGAGATCGTGCCGCTCGAGATCACCCGCGCCGACGGCTCCAAGGACACCCACCACATCGACGAGGGCATCCGCTTCGACGCCACACTCGACGGCATCAAGGGCGTCAAGCTGATCGCCGAGAACGGCAAGCTCTCCGCGGCCAGCGCGAGCCAGATCTGCGACGGCGCCTCCGGCGTGATGGTGGTGAACGAGCGTGGCCTGAAGCAGCTTGGCGTGAAGCCGCTGGCGCGCGTCCACCACATGACCATGATGGGCGGCGATCCCGTGATCATGCTCGACGCACCGCTGCACGCCACCAAGCGCGCGCTGGAGAAGGCCGGCATGACGATCGACGAGATCGACCTGTTCGAGGTCAACGAGGCCTTTGCCTCGGTGCCGACGGGGTGGCTCAAGACCACTGGCGCCGATCCGGAACGTCTCAACGTCAATGGCGGCGCCATCGCGCTCGGCCATCCGCTCGGCGGCTCCGGCACCAAGCTGATGACGACGCTGGTGCATGCCCTGCATCAGCGCGGCAAGCGCTACGGGCTCCAGACCATGTGCGAGGGCGGCGGCATGGCCAACGTGACGATCGTGGAGCGGCTGTAAGCCGTACTTCGCTAATGGTGTCGTCCCGGCCTAGTGCGCAATTGCGCACGGGGGCCGGGACCCATAACCACAGGAGCCTGTCGTTATGCCCGGCTGGGGCGACATCGTGTTTCAACACTTGGGATGGGTGGCTATGGATCCCGGCGCTCGCCGGGATGGCACCGTTTATGTTGCGAGATCTCGGCGATGACCCACCCCTCCATCCACGCCCGCGCCACACCCGACAAGATCGCCTATCAGATGGCCGGGACCGGCAAGGCGATCACCTATCGCGAGCTCGACGAGCTTTCGAACCAGGGCGCGCACCTGTTCCGCTCGCTCGGGCTGAAAGCCGGCGACCACATCGCGCTGCTGATGGAGAACCGCCTCGCCTTCATGGAGATCTGCTGGGCTGCGCAACGCAGCGGGCTCTATTACACCGCGATCAGCCGCTATTTGAAGCAGGACGAGATCGACTACATCATCGCCGATTGCGGCGCCAAGGTCGTGATCACCACGCCGAAATGCGCCGACCAGATCAAGGCCCTGATCAAGGGTGCGGCCGGCGAGCCGGTCTTCTACATGATGGACGAGCCGCAAGCCGGCTTCCGCTCCTACGACAAGGAAGCCGCCGCGCAGCCGACAACGCCGATCGCCGACGAGGTCGCCGGCTATGACATGCTGTATTCGTCGGGCACCACCGGCCGGCCCAAGGGCATCAAGAAGGCGTTCGAGGGCAAGCCGATCGACGAGCCGAACGCGTTTCTGCGCGTCCTCTGCGCCAGCATGTGCGGCATGAACGACGAGACCACCTACCTCTCACCGGCGCCGCTCTATCACGCGGCTCCCTTGCGCTTCAACATGATGGCGATCCTGCTCGGCGGCACTTCCATCATCATGGAGCACTTTGACGCCGAAGATTTCCTGAAGCTGGTCGAAAAATACAAGGTGACCCACGCGCAGCTCGTGCCGACCATGTTCGTGCGCATGCTGAAGCTGCCGGACGAGGTCCGCAACCGCTACGACGTCTCGACGCTGAAGGGCGCGATCCACGCCGCCGCGCCCTGCCCGGTCGAGGTCAAGGCCAAGATGATCGAATGGTGGGGGCCAATCCTGATCGAGTATTACGCGGGCTCCGAAGGCAACGGCGTCACCGTCTGCAACTCGAAAGAATGGCTGGAGCACCGCGGCAGCGTCGGCCGCGCCGTGGTCGGCAAGATCAAGATTCTGGACGAGAACGACGAGGAGCAGCCGACGGGCGAGATCGGCACGGTCTATTTCGCCGATGCGCCGGTTTTCACCTATCACAACGATCCCGAGAAGACGAAGAAGGCCTACAACGCAAAAGGCTGGTCGACGCTGGGCGACGTCGGCTATGTCGATAGAGACGGCTTTCTCTTTCTCACCGACCGCAAGTCCTACATGATCATCTCGGGTGGCGTGAACATCTACCCGCAGGAGACCGAGGACGTGCTCATCACCCACCCCGAAGTCGCCGACGTCGCCGTGTTCGGTGTACCGAACGAGGAGATGGGCGAAGAGGTCAAGGCGGTGGTGCAGCCGCACGATCCCAAGCGCGCCGGCAAGGAGCTCGAGGCCGACCTGATCGCCTACTGCAAGAGCCGCCTCTCGACGATCAAATGCCCGCGCTCGATTGATTTCGAAGCCGAGCTTCCGCGCACGCCGACCGGCAAGCTGGTGAAGCGGCATTTACGCGACAAATATTGGCCGAAGGCGGCGGCGAAGATCTAGCCCGCGGCGTCATCCCTCAGTCGAACAAGCTCGGCGTGTGGTTCACCAGCGCGCCTTCGATCTCGAGCATCTTCAGCTTCGTCACCACGCCGCCATTCGCGGAGAAACCGCCGGGCTTGTTGCCGGCCGCCAGCACGCGATGGCAGGGCACGACGATCGGGCACGGGTTGCGGCCGAGCGCCTGGCCGACGTCGCGCGACAGCTCGACACCGCCGAGCTGCTTGGCGATGTCGCCATAGGTGACGGTCTTGCCCGGCGGAATGGTGCGGGCGATCGCGTAGACGCCGCGGTTGAAGTCGGGCACGCCGTCGAGATCGAGCGGGATGTCGGTGAGGTCATCCGGCTCGCCCGCGAGCAGTTTTGTGATGCGGTCGATCGCCTGCTGCACTTCGACGGTCGGCTCGGCCTCGCTGGCGTCGGCATGGCGCTGGCTGATGCGGGTGCGGATCTTCTGCTCACCGCCCATCGGCAGTTGCGTGCCATTGATGCCGCGCGGACCCCAGGCAATGGCGCACAGGCCGATCTTGCTATCGAACAGGGCAAAATGCTGGTCGGTCATGGTTTGGTCCCTGGCTTGCGTTCCCTCGCACGCCCCCAATGTGAACTGAGCTCAAATCTAGGCTTGGAAATAGTTGCGATCCACCCGGTTTCCGGGAATCTTGCACAGGAGTTCCGCCCCCTGTTCGCGAGCCCAGAATGCAAAGCCTCCACGTCAACGGATACGACATGCCCTATCTCGGCGTGGGCGAAGACCGGGACCGGCCGCCGCTGGTCTGCGTGCATGGCTCGCTCAACGATTTCCGTGTCTGGGGCTGCGTGCTCGGGCCGCTGTCGCAGCGACACCGGGTGATTGCTGTCAGCTTGCGGCACTTCTTCCCGGCGCAATGGGATGGCGTCGGCGACACCTATTCGATCGCCCAGCATGTCGACGACGTCATCGCCTTCATCGAGGAACTCGACCTCGGTCCGGTCGATTTGATGGGCCATTCCCGGGGCGGGCACATCTGCTTCCGCGTGGCGCAGCGGCGGCCGGATCTGCTCCGGCGGCTGGTGCTGGCCGAGCCCGGCGGCGGACTTGATGCGAGCCTCGACCCCGATTATGCCGGCGGCCCCTCGCCGTTGCTGGCGCGGTTCACGGCCTCGGCCGAGAAGATCGCGGCCGGCGACATTGACGGCGGCCTTGCCGTCTTCGTCGACACGCTTGAAGGCGCCGGCACCTGGCCGCGGCTGCCGGCGCTGGTGAAGCAGAATCTGCGTGACAACGCTTTCACCCTGATCGGCCAGGTCCGCGATAACCGCCCGCCATTCTCGAAGGCGGACGCGGAGTCCATTACGATGCCGACGCTGTTCATCCTGGGCGCACGGACCAAGGGCCTGCTGCCGAAAGTGCTGCATGCGCTGGCGGCGCATGTGCCGTACTCGAAGACAGCGGTCATCCCGAACGCAACGCACCCGATGTTCGAGCAGGCGCCGCAGAAATACTCCGAAGTGGTGCTGGATTTCCTGGCGGGCTGATCATGCAGACATTTCGTATCAATGGTTACGACATGGCCTATCTCGAAGTGGGACGAGGCCCGCCGCTGGTCTGCGTGCATGGCACGCTGGGCGATTTCCGCACCTGGTACTCCGTGCTCGGTCCGCTGTCGAAATCGCATCGCGTGATCTCGGTCAGCCTGCGGCATTTCTTTCCCGTGCATTGGGATGCCGTCGGCGACGACTACAAGATGGCTCAGCACGTCGCTGACGTGATCGCCTTCATCGAGCAGGTCGAACCCGCGCCGGTCGATCTGATGGGCCATTCGCGCGGCGGCCACATCGCGTTTCGCGTGGCGCAGTCGCGGCCGGATCTGTTGCGCAAACTGGTGCTGGCCGAGCCCGGCGGCGATCTCGATGCCAGCCTGCCGGTGCCCGCAGGCACGCCCGCGCATCCGCCGCTGGCGGCGCGCACGGCGCGCTCGGTCGAGATGATCCGCGCCGGCGACATCGAGAGCGCGCTGCAGAACTTCTACGAAGGCATCGAAGGCGACGGCACATGGCGGCGCGTGCCGGCGGCGGCGAAGCAGCAATTGCGCGACAACGCGATCACCTTCCTCGGCCAGATCAACGAGCAGCGCAGGCCCTACACGCTCGCGGACGCGCAGGCGATCAGGACCCCGACGCTGCTGATCGGCGGCGGCGCGACGACGGGGAGCCTGTCGGTGATGTGGCGCGTGCTGGCCGGGCACATCGCGGGGGCCAAGACGGTCGTGATCCCCAATGCCGGGCACTGGATGTTCGAGCAGGCGCCGCTGGAGTTCGGCGAGGCGGTGAACGCGTTCCTGGCGGAGTAGGCGGCCTCACATCTCTTTTCCTTGAAAACAACCCCATGCACAGTAGCCGAGCCCAGCAATATCAATGGCTTGGCGAATCGCAAAAACGAGGTCGGACGCCGCATTGGCCGCGCTTGACGCCCTTATCCTCTCGCCGTATCTTCGAATACGGAATTCCGTATTCTCTGTTGGCCTTCGGAGCTGCCGGCGTGATCCCTCTCGACCCGCTTCCGAACTTGATCGACCAGGTCTATGCGCGGATCTTGGAGGCGATCTCCGATCGCACGCTGCAGCCGGGCCAGCGCATCCGCCAGAACGAGCTCGCCGACAGGCTCGGCGTGTCGCGCCAGCCGGTGTCGCATGCGCTGCACCTGTTGCACCGGCAGGGACTCGTCGCCGAGAGCGGCCGGCGCGGCTTTGAAGTCACCCAGCTCGATCCCGCACGCATCCGCCAGCTCTACGAGGTGCGCGGCGCGATCGATGCGCTGGCGGCACGGCTTGCAGGGGAGCGCGCGGCAAGCGATGCGGCGGGACGCGCGCGGCTGGAGGCCGCCCTCGCCGCCGGGCGCGGGATCGATGGCAAGACCACGCTCGCCGAGCTGATCGCGCTCGACGTCGAGTTTCATCGCGCGATCTATCGGCTCTCCGGCAATCCCGTGATCGAGGAGACGATTACTCCGCAATGGCCGCATATGCGCCGCTCGATGGCGACGGTGCTGTCCGAACTCGATTATCGTGGCAGCGCCTGGGCCGAGCATGCCGACATCGCCGGACACATTCTCGCGGGCGATGCCAAGGCGGCCGAACGTGCGGCGCTTGCGCACGCGCAGACGGCTGGACGGATGACCGAGGAGAGATTGAGGGCGACGGAAGAGGCGGCGGCGTAGCAGCCACCACCGCCAAAGACGTGGATGGCCGGGTCAAGGCCATGACGAGCGATAACAAAAATTAGAACAGGAGGACGCGCCATGAAACTGTCCCAGGAGCAATTGGAGTTCTTCCACCGCGAGGGCTGGCTGTTCCTGCCCGAATTGTTCAGCCCGGAGGAGGTCGATCTTCTCGCGCGCGAGGCGGTCGCCATCTATGACGCAAACCGGCCGGAAGTCTGGCGCGAGAAGAGCGGCGCGCCGCGCACCGCCTTTGCCGCGCATCTCTACAACGAGGCCTTCGGCATTCTGGGTGCGCATCCCCGCATGATCGACCCGGTCGAGCAGCTGTTCGGCGAGCAGGTCTACATGCACCAGTTCAAGATCAACGCAAAATCCGCCTTCACCGGTGACGTCTGGCAATGGCACCAGGATTACGGCACCTGGAAGCGCGACGACGGTATGCCAGAGCCGCGCGCGATGAACATCGCGATCTTCCTCGACGAGGTGATGCCGATCAACGGCCCGCTGATGCTGGTGCCGCAGAGCCAGAACGCCGGCGACCTCAAGGCCTCGCACGACCTCGCGACGACCTCCTATCCGCTATGGACGCTGGACGAGGAGACCGTGACGCGTCTCGTCAAGCAGGGCGGCATCGTGGCGCCGACCGGCAAGCCGGGCGGCATGCTGATGTTCCACGGCAATCTCGTGCATGGCTCGGCCGGCAACATCACGCCCTACCCGCGCAAGATCGTATACCTGACGCTGAACGCGGTTTCGAATTACATCCGCACCCCGACGCGGCCGGAGTACATCGCACATCGCGATTTTGCGCCGATCAAGACGGTGGAGGACGACGCGCTGGTCCGGCTCGCCCGTGCGCCGCGGCAGGCGGCGGAGTAGACTTGGTCGCAAAACATCCTCGGTCGTCGTGGCCGGGCTTGTCCCGCCTGCGCGGCCGAAGCCGCTTCGGCGACGCAAAGGCCCGGGGATCCACGCCTTGAGACGATCGCTGCCGGCAAGACGTGGATGGCCGGGACAAGCCCGGCCATGACGAGCTGATAGATACACGCATCTCACCAATTTCTGCCTCGCAGGACCATCCCCATGAACCTCTTCCGCCTCCTCCAGGCCCGCGCTTCCGCCGGCAAGCCCGTCCGTGTGGCGCTGATCGGCGCCGGTAAATTCGGCTCGATGTTCCTGGCCCAGGTGCCGCACACGCCGGGACTGGAGGTGCCCATCATCGTCGACATCGATCGCGACCGCGCGCGCGAGGCCTGCCGCACAGTGGGATGGGACGCGGCGCGGATCGCCGCCACTGTCTTCACCGATGACGGCGCGCGCGCCATTGCCGGCGGCGCGATGGACGTGGTGGTGGAGGCGACCGGCAATCCGGCCGTCGGCATCAAGCACGCCCGCGCGGCGATCGCGGCCGGCAAGCATATCGTGATGGTCAATGTCGAGGCCGACGTGCTGGCGGGTCCGCTGCTCGCCGAGGAAGCCCGCAAGGCCGGCGTGGTCTATTCGCTCGCCTATGGCGACCAGCCGGCGCTGACCGCGGAGATGGTGGATTGGGCTCGCGCCACCGGTTTTCACGTGGTCGCCGCCGGCAAAGGCACGAAATATCTGCCGGCCTATCACGACGTGACGCCTGACAGCGTCTGGCAGCATTACGGGTTGTCCGCGGGCGAGGCGCAATCGGCCGGGATGAATCCGCAGATGTTCAACTCCTTCCTCGACGGCACCAAATCGGCGATCGAGATGGCCGCGATTGCGAACGCCTGCGGACTGGACGTGCCTGCGGAGGGCCTGCTGTTTCCACCCTGCGGCGTCGACGACCTCCCGCATATCATGCGGCCGCGCAGCAAGGGCGGCGTGCTGGAGCGATCGGGCGTCGTGGAAGTGGTCTCCTCGCTTGAGCGCGACGGAAGGCCGGTGTTTCGCGATCTGCGCTGGGGCGTTTACGTCGTGCTCGAGGCGCCGAACGACTACGCGGCCGACTGCTTCAGGCAATACGGCCTCAAGACCGACGGCAGCGGACGGTACGCGGCGATGTACAAGCCGTACCATCTGATCGGCCTCGAGCTGAACATCTCGGTGCTGTCGGCAGCCCTGCGCGGCGAGCCGACCGGGCAGCCCCATGGTTTCCGCGGCGACGTCGCCGCCGTGGCAAAACGCAATCTGCGTGCCGGCGAGATGCTGGACGGCGAAGGCGGCTACACGGTGTGGGGCAAGCTGGTGCCGGCGGCCGCGAGCCTCAAAGCCGGCGCGTTGCCGATCGGCCTGGCGCATCGGCTGAAGCTGAAGCACGACGTAGGCCATGGCGAGATCGTGCGCTGGAGCGATGTCGAGTTCGACGCAGGCAACGAGACGATCAAGACGCGGAAGGCAATGGAAGCGGCGTTCGTAAGTGCAGATCAGGCCGTGCACTCATAAATCCAGATTCATTGGTGCGGCCTGAGCGGTGTTCCGCTGGCCGACGCTTTGCGGACTCAAGCTGAACATCGACTCAGGTCAGCTATGAGGCCAGTAGCGGACGTGCGGGATCGTTATGGATTACTCGCCGCGATAGACAGCTTCAATGTTATTTCCGTCGGGATCAAGAACGAAGGCGGCGTAATAGCCAGGGCGACGCTGCCCCGGCGCGCCGTTGTCAGTTCCGCCCGCTCTAAGCGCAGCGCTGTGGAATGCATCTACCTCGGCTCGTGTCCTCGCAGCGAAGGCGGTGTGTTGCTTGACCGAATGCGGATGAAAATGGTCGATCCAGAATACTGGATAATCTTCGCCGTATCCGATCCCGTCTGTTTCTGCACCTTCTGGCATTTGCATCACTCTTGCCAGACCGAGAGCCCCGAGCGCGCCGTCATAAAACGCCGCGGAGCGCGCGACGTCTGCGACCCCAATCCCGGTATGGTCGGTCATGGGAGGCTCCGGCGGAGTGGTATTATCGCAACTCCACAGAGCCGGAGTCAGTTCCGGGTCACTCACGACGGTCCGATCAAGTCATCGGGACTGCCGGTCCATCCTCAACTGCCGACATGCCCCTGCAATGCGCTCACCGAAGCGATGGGCCAGAAGCGGACATGTCAGGGAGCCGCAGAAATCTCATCGTCCACTCATCAATAGAGACTTTGTTTCGACAGTCCCATTCGGACGAAACCCGCTGTCGTAGAGCCCCCCATAGAAGGCTTTTCGGCTCTCTTCACTATCAACCCACGGCAATTTGCTCTGAATTGCACGCGTAATTCCTGTGCCGGTAATGCCAAATTCATTGAATGGCCAAATTCCCGAGGAGACAATCTCAATCACGACCCGTTTGAGAATCAGGTCCTGATTTGGATGTTGACCACCCGGAGGCACAAACAGAACTGCGCTTTTCGGGTCCTTCGTGTTTCGAACTCTCACCATCGCTGGCAATAACTCCAACGGCACCTCGCGCTGACCTTTAATGGCGTTGATTCGCGAGAAGTCTTCGGAACCGAAACCGCCTTTCACGACGCCAAAGAGATTTGGGATGATGTCTTCCGGCCCCGAGCGAACACTAAGGGGCCCCGCGTGGAGCAACACGAGAAGCGTGTCGTTCGGTTCAATGTCGATCGAAACGGCCTCGCCCTCTACCGCAGAGTTCATGCCTCCCCTCGAACCGAGGAACGGAATATTGCGGCTGTAGATGACCTGAATGACACCAGACCCGGCTCGGGGTTGGCCGTTCCATTCCATTTCCGCCACAAGACGGTATCGGATCATCACGGCGGGATTAATAAGCCCCCAAGCAAGCGCGATCAGTGAGATCAGAATAACTGGCCTTTTCATTGTTCGCGACCGCACATTGAGAGATTACATTTCTCAACCGTAGTCGTGGACATTCAAAGGCGCAAAGGAAAGCCGAGACTCCAAAATGGAGAATTCGCTTGTCCGCTATGGGGCAAAAGCCGCTATTGCACTTCGGACCGGATACCCTCCTATGTGGCGAACAGCAGCCACGCTAAATCTCTTCGACCCGAAGCGGCACAACTGTCTCCGCTGCATGATTTCTCCCGGGCCAATTTCCCCAAACGACTCTAGCGTTAAAATTCCTACCGTGGCAGCGAACGTTTATCACATCGCCCACAATAGGCGCGGGCCCCTGAAAATAGTTCTCATCGCGACCAAGCTCCTGCTCGGTCACAAGATCTCCTGATTTCAGAAGAATTCGTTTGACCCAGTACGGCAAGCTGCAATCCTTTTTCTCGGGTGGAGGCGATCGAGGCAAACGGAAGCGCGGCCAGATCGCGAGCGACAAAACAATCCACTAAAAGCCAAGGAGGCATAGCCCAAACCAAAAATGATGCGCACCTTGACTGACCGACCCCAGAAAGCATCTTACGCCTGTCGGTGGACATAGTGCGTTTGAAAGACGAACCAGCCAGGTTGCTGGCGTCCAAGCGATCAAGAAAAAGGGCCGTATCACTTCGTAACTTAAAGCACCTACTGTTATCATCCCTAAGGCGCAGAGCAGTCCGACCAGCAAGTGCAAAATTAGTCGTATTCGTGTTGGCAACCTCGGTCTCGGTCTAAGGAGGACAGCAAGAACGAGACTATGTCCTCTACGATCAAAAGCCGCTCTTGCGCATTGTGCAGGACACTTCCGCCATGGGCCAGAACGGACATCGCGAGCGCGACGTGCTATAGCCAATGCACACCAGCCGCTACGAGAAAGAAGATGCCACGCCCACTCACCCCCAAAGAGCGTGATCTGGTTGCCTTTATTCTAGGTCAGCACTCACCCTTTCAGGACCATTTTGGCCTCGTCGACGAAATGAACGACGGTGGGATGGGTAGCCTTCTCTTTGTCGGTGCTGCAGACCGGCGTTTCGGCCGATGTATTGGCGAATGCGAATTCGACGATGCCGATGGAGTGCTGGTGTCGGTCGCGTTGAACCTCGATCAGCGCGACGAGCTGTTTGAACTTGATCTTTGGAAAGTCGACTTTTCGCCGCTACAAAGGATTCCCGCCCTAGGTGATGTCCGTCCCTCACGGTGGTTGCGACAGAAGCCCAGATAAGTCAGATTTGAAGCCGTTCGAACCGGCTCGGCCAGAGGACCGTTCCGGGTCACAATCTGACCTGGGCAACGACCCCGGATAAATCCGCTTTGGTTCTCGGTCAGGGAAGCAGCCGCTCTTGCTTCGCCTGCCTGAACCACTTCCGGAACATATCCTCCGTATCCATCATCTCGGTGAAGCCGGCGCGGTTGATCTTCACGGTCGAGACGATCGAGGGCGGACCGGATTCGGTCTGACCGTAGCGCAGGCTGTAATCGGCGTATTGGAACGAGAGGCCGACGAATTCGGCCAGCGCGGGCGATGCAAGGTCGTGCTTGCGCCGCAGCGCATCCCAGGGGCCGACCCAGTCTGGAAATGCCCTGGCGAGGGACAGCGGGACTGGCTTGCCCGGCTTCATCTCCAGTGCATCGGCGATCGCAGGCCAGATGTTCTCCCAGGTAAAGACGTCGCCATTGGTCACGTTGAAGGCTTCGTTGCGCGCGGCCTCGGCCTCGCCCGACCAGGCGATGGCGCGGGCGAGGAGATCGACATCGACGGCCTGCCCCACCCGCGCGGCGCCGCCGGGGTAATCGAGCGGCCTGCCCTGCTCGCGCAGCATCGCGGCATAGACGCCGAGCGGCGGAATCAAATCCATGGCGCCGCCCATGGCGAGGCCGACGATCAGCACCGGCCGCAGAATGCTCCAATGCCAGCTCTTGCCGGTCTGGAGGTCGCGCAGGAAGTTTTCCTGCGCCCAATAGAAGTTGGGCTGCTCGTACATTTCGGAGCGGCCTTCGCGGGCCGGCACGGTCAAGGGGCGAACGTGGACGCCGTAGGCCTTGGTGCCTTGCAACAGGGCGACATGCCTGAGGCGGGGCGCCACAGGCTCGAGCGCACCCATCAAATTGCGCAGCATCAAATCGTTGGTCTTGATCTGCTGCGGGTCGCGCCAGCCGTCGACGAGCTGCGGCGCCTCGTAGA